>JANPLX010000101.1:0-23739 GCA_031422495.1 Polaromonas sp.
ACAAAACGTGAGCCCACATACGCCAGTAACAACAAGCCAGAGCCGATGTACAAAACGCGCACCGCTGTTCGGCCACGCCAACCAAATTGCGCTCTGCCGACGAGAAGCACGGCAAAAGCTATCCACGATAAGACCGAGAAAATCGTTTTGTGGTCCCACTTCCAAGCTTTGCCGACGCCATAAAGCGACTCACTGAATAACCAGCCCGCCAAAAGCGTTGCCGTCAACAAGACAAAACCAGCGTTGACAAATCGAAAAGTTAATCGTTCGAGTGTTAACAAAGGCAAACCGCTGGACGTAGCCGACATGGCGCCAGGCGACAACCGCATTTGCTTTTCCGCGCGCATCATCAGCCAAGCATGTGCCACCGCTGCGGCAAACAAGCCATAAGAGGCTAAACCCAAAGCCCAATGCACAGGCAACCATTTGGATGCTGTTCTGTGCAAGTCTTGGCCAGGAAACAGCATCGCTAGCAATACGGCCACCGCACCAATACCCGCAAACGCCCAAACGGCCTTTAATTTCGGGTACATATAACTTTCAACCGCATACACCGTCAGCCCCAACCAAGCTGTAACAGACAGCGCCGGCGCAAAACCGAAGCGTGGAATATCGCCAAACAAGCTCCACAGCACCGCCAAGCCGTGCAAACCCCAAGCGCACCACAGCAACAAACGTGTCGCCGTCATGCTCAGACGGCTACTCATCAGTGCAGGCGCTGCGTAAGCCACAGCAGCGCCCAAGCCTAGAAATAGACTCGTCAGGGAATAAGCTGCTGCATTCGCTAAAATCATACCTACAGTTTATACGACCTCAGCGTCAATTACCGAGCACTTCAATCCATGGCATCCGCACTCACCGACAAACTCTCGCTCCTGGTTAAACAAATGCGCGGCCAAGCCCGCATGACCGAGTCCAATGTGCAGGACATGCTGCGCGAGGTTCGCCTGGCGCTCTTGGAGGCCGACGTCGCCCTGCCCGTCGTGCGCGACTTCATCGCCCGCGTCAAAGAAAAGGCCATGGGGCAAGAAGTCGTCGGCTCATTGACACCTGGGCAAGCGCTGGTAGCCGTGGTGAACCGCGAACTGGTCGCCACCATGGCGGGCAGTGACATTGGCAGCAGCACCGTGAGTGAACTAAATCTCGCCGCCCAGCCTCCCGCCGTGATTTTGATGGCCGGTTTGCAGGGTGCCGGTAAAACCACCACCACCGCCAAACTGGCCAAACACCTGATTGAAAAGCGCAAAAAGAAGGTGCTGACCGTCTCGGGTGACGTCTATCGCCCAGCGGCCATCGAACAACTCAAAACCGTCACCGCCCAAGCCGGTGCCGAGTGGTTTCCCAGCAGCGCCGACCAAAAACCGCGCGACATCGCCTTTGCCGCGCTCGATTACGCCAAAAAACACCATTTCGACGTGCTACTGGTCGACACCGCTGGCCGTTTGGGCATCGACGAGGTGCTGATGAACGAGATCCGCGAACTCCACGCGGTGCTGAACCCCATTGAAACCCTGTTCGTCGTCGACGCCATGCAGGGCCAGGACGCCATCAACACCGCCAAGGCCTTCAAAGACGCACTACCGCTGACCGGCATCATCCTGACCAAGCTGGACGGCGACTCACGCGGCGGCGCGGCGCTCTCGGTGCGCCACATCACCGGCGCACCCATCAAATTTGCTGGCACATCGGAGAAGCTTGACGGACTGGAAGTGTTTGACGCCGAACGTCACGCTGGCCGCGTGCTGGGCATGGGCGATATTTTGGCACTGGTCGAACAAGTCACCTCTGGCGTAGACGTGGCAGCTGCGCAAAAATTGGCCGAAAAAGTCAAAAGCGGCAAAGGGTTCGATTTGAACGACTTTTTGAGCCAGCTCCAGCAGATGAAGCAGATGGGCGGCCTGGCTAGCATGATGGAAAAGCTGCCTGCACAAATGGCCGCCAAAGCCGGTCAAGTGGATATGGGCAAAGCCGAAAAAGACATGCGCCGCAAAGAAGGCATCATCCTCAGCATGACCCCGCTAGAGCGCCGCAAACCCGACCTCATCAAAGCCACCCGCAAACGCCGAATTGCCAATGGCGCTGGCGTCCACGTACAAGAAGTCAACCGCATGCTCAACGAATTTGAGCAAATGCAAGGCATGATGAAGAAAATGAGCGGAGGCGGAATGATGAAGATGATGAAAAAGATGGGCGGCATGAAGGGCATGCCGAAAATGCCGTTTTAAGTTAGTCCAACAGGTGGGCTCTCAGCGCCGCACTTCGTCACGTAGTGCGCGCTTTTGCGGTTCAGACAATGCCGTCCAGTGCATGCCATCCAGCGCACCCTGCAGTGCGTAGAGGTAGTAACACTTTGGCCAAGTGCGGTCAGGTTCGAGCTGCTGCAACTGACGGTAGACTGTGGCAGAACCACCTGCTTGTCGCAAGTCGCCAACGGTATACAGCTCAAGTCGAGCGAGCTGTCGGGCGATGGTCGAACCAATGTTGACTAGTCCCAGCAACGGCTGCTCGTTACTGGGCGCTGTACTCTGTGACTTGCGCGATTGGGTGTAGCTTGCTGTCATGACAAGACACTTTGTGTCGCGGCGTATTGCACCTTGAACGCTTCTGACGGTTCGATGGGTGTGATCATATCGATCAGCACGCCATTTGGGTCCTGTGTGATGAAGTGTCGTTGGCCATATGCTTCGCTTCTCAGTGGTTGCAACTGCGGCAAACCTGCAACCATGAGCCGCGCATACTCGGCATCCACGTCTAGCACTTCAAAGCTCAGTAGCAAACCGCCCACCAGATTGTCACGGGCTACTGCGGGGATGGTATCGTGCCCGCGCAGCAACACTGCGAGGTTAACAGCCTCGCTTTCGCTCGATTGCAAATGCACATACCAGTCGCTTTCAAATTGCGCCACAAATCCGAAGTGTTGTGTATAAAAGCGTGCCGTTTCTCGCACGCGGTCAGTTACCAATACGGGATAAGCTTGCATAAATTTCATCGTACTACTCCTTATAAGAAAATCACATACAATCTGTATGTAGGAAAACTATAACATACAAACTGCATGCATGCAAATTAACACTATGACAAGACCTAATCACGAGCGCACCCAAGCCACTCAAGCGGCACTGATGACTGCCGCACGCCAGCTGTTTCTGGAGAAGGGCTATGCCAACACGAGTACACCCGAAATCGTGGCTACGGCCAACGTAACGCGCGGTGCGCTGTACCACCACTACGCTGACAAAGCCGAGCTGTTTTTTGCCGTCGCCCGGCAAGCAGCTGATGAGGTAGCCGCAGAAATTGCCCGAGAAAGCGCTGTGGCTGTCACGCCACAAACTGCCCTGATGATGGGCGCCGAGGCTTATTTTTCAGCGATGGCTCAAGATGGCCGCGCTCGGCTGCTGCTCTTAGAAGCGCCCGCAGTACTGGGTACTGAAAAGGTGCTGGAACTGGCGGAACGTGCTGGATGCTCGGAGCTAGCCGATGGCTTGGCGCATGCGATGCATGCGCGTGACTTGGCTGACCTTGGCGATGATGCCTTTCAGGCATTGGCGGCTCTGCTTTCTGCTGCGTTTGACCGTGCTGCCATTGCTACAGCTCGTGGAGAACCGACCGAACCGTACTACCAGGCCATGCGCTTTCTGCTCAATAAGGTGGCATAAGCTTTGTCAGCAGGATAGCTCCACGTTTCATAGGTTAAGCGCTATGAAAACTTTGTAGACGTACTGCTATGCACTGCTATTTTTTGGCTGGCGCGCTGTTTTCGTAGTCAACGCGGAACAGGCTTTCGACGTGTAGTTTTAGCTCTTAGCCGAAGTATTTATTGCCTAATCAGCTATTAAATTTATAGCGTTTTAGGCGTTTTACTTCAAATAAATTGCAAAAAACAGCTTAAACCTCAGCCGTCACCACCACACCGCGCAACAACCTCTGTGGCGCGTCGGTGACTTTGATGTCTACCAACTGCCCAATCAAGCGATCCGGCCCGGTGAAGACCACGGCGCGGTTGCACTCGGTGCGGCCGAACAGGGCGTTGGGGGTTTTGCGGGCGGGGCCTTCAACCAAGACGCGTTGTACTGTACCTAATCGACTGGCGCTGATGCGGATGACGTTAGCGTCGATGGTGGCTTGCAGGTGTTGCAAACGCGCCAATTTGACGGCGTGCGGCGTGTCGTCATGCAACGCCGCAGCTGGCGTGCCGGGGCGTGGGCTGTAGATGAAGCTGAAGGAGGTGTCGAAGCCCACATCGTTGATCAGCTTCATCATCTTCTGGAAATCGTCGTCGGTTTCACCGGGGAAGCCGACGATAAAGTCGCTGCTCAGCACCATGTCAGGGCGAATCGCCCGCAGTTTGCGGATGGTGCTTTTGTATTCCAGCGCAGTGTAGCCGCGTTTCATGGCGCTCAAAATGCGGTCAGAGCCGTGCTGTACCGGCAAATGCAGGTGGTTGACCAGCTTAGGCAGGCGCGCGTAGGCGTCGATCAGGCTTTGTGAAAACTCGTTCGGGTGGCTGGTGGTATAGCGGATGCGCTCAATGCCGGGGATCTCGGACACATAATCGAGCAGGGTCGCAAAATCGGCAATCTCACCAGAATCACCCATCTTGCCGCGGTAGGCGTTGACGTTTTGACCCAGCAGATTGACCTCTTTGACGCCTTGGTCGGCCAAACCGGCCACTTCAACCAGCACGTCTTCAAACGGGCGCGAGACTTCTTCGCCGCGGGTGTAGGGCACGACGCAGTAGCTGCAATATTTGGAGCAGCCTTCCATGATGCTGACAAACGCGCTCGCACCGTTATTTTTAGCGGGTGGCAGGTGGTCGAATTTTTCAATCTCCGGGAAGCTGATATCGACCTGCGGGCGCGCCAGTAAATCTCTTTTTGCCAGCAGCTCAGGCAGGCGGTGCAATGTTTGCGGGCCAAACACCACATCGACAAACGGAGCGCGGGCGATGATGGCTGCGCCCTCTTGACTCGCCACGCAACCGCCGACGCCGATTTTCACGCCCTTGGCTTTCAGGTGTTTGATGCGGCCCAGATCGCTGAACACCTTCTCCTGCGCTTTTTCACGCACAGAGCAGGTGTTGAACAAAATCAGATCGGCTTCGTCGACGTTTTGGGTGGCGACATAGCCCTCGGCGGCGTGCAGTACATCGACCATTTTGTCCGAGTCGTACTCGTTCATTTGGCAGCCGAAGGTTTTGATGAAAACCTTTTTGGAAGGCACTAAGTCATTGATAGGATTCACAATTTCGCTCATTTCCAAACTCATATCAGCAATCATTTCTTTTCCCCATCGCGTTTTACTTTTTGTTCTTCTGCGGTGAGAATCCACACCTCATGCACCATGCCTGTAGATGCTTCGCGCTTGAAATTGACCACAAACTCTTTGCCGTCCAAAGCACCTGTCATCGCCAGCATGCCCCGCTCGTCACGAATGCGCGCACCGGGCGACAGGCGGTCAGCTTTGCCGTCTAGCTCGATTTGCGGTGGCGATTTGAAAGCGATTTTGCCGCGCACGGCAGCTTCAGGGAAGGTGCGAACAACCTGCGCTACAGCAGTGGTGCTGAATAATATGCCTGAAATAGAGGTAAAAATGGCTGTAGCCGGCGTGTTTATTGACTGTATTGCTATTAAAAATATAGCATGCGTAAATGCGCTAGTCTTTGAAAGAATTGATTTTGTCATTGTTTGGAGCGTGACTGGTGTATATCCAGCGGCTGTAATTGATTGTGAAGCTACGATTTTACCGCAGCCTAGCTTTTTATAAAATTGAAACGTCATGATCGAAGCTGATTATTTATACAGCCCCAAACGATTCGACGTACAGTGCATACAACGAATGGCAACTGGCCATGTACAAGCGGTTGCGCTTAGCGCCGCCGAATTCGAGATTCGCGCAACGCTCGGGCAGTTTGATAAAACCAATCGGTTTGCCCGCGGAGTTAAACACTTTCACGCCATCCATGTCTTCAGATTGGGCCAATGGCAGATGCGCTTTCATACCGCCGCCAACATCGGTAGCAACAGCTGCAAAAGCGCCATTAAAACCCCAGCCGCACCATAAATTACCGTCTTGATCGACCCTGAAACCGTCTATCGACGCGGGGCCGTTGGCATCTATCAGTTTCACTTTGTTGTTAACCGTGCCGTCTACAGCGACGTCGTAGCTCCAAATACAGCGGTGCGGCAAGCTGCCGCATTCGACGACGTACAACTTTAATTCGTCAGGTGAAAACGCCAAACCGTTGGGATTCACAATGTCGGTGATAACGGCTGTGAGTTTGCCGTCTTTGGCGAGGCGATACACATTCGTCGTCGCTTGCTCAGACTTGGCGCGCTCGCCTTCCCATTCTCCGTTGATGCCAAAAATCGGGTCGGTGAACCAAATGCTGTCGTCGGATTTCACAACAATGTCGTTCGGTGCATTGAGTTTTTTACTTTCAAAGCTGTCCGCCAATACGGTCATTTTTCCGTCTTTTTCAGTGCGAACGATGCGCCGCGTGATGGAATGCTCGCAAGTCACCAAACGGCCTTGCCGGTCGCGGGTGTTACCGTTGGCGTAGTTGACATTGGTTTTGTGTACGGTGAATTTTTCTGTGCCTTCGTCGTACTTCATCAAGCGGTTGTTAGGGATATCGCTACACAGCACATACCCCGCTTGTCCGTTTTCCGCAGGGAAATACACCGGCCCTTCCGCCCAACGCATACCTGTACCCAGTTGCTCCACGCTGCTGCTGTAGATGCGGTATTTGGCGAAGCTGGGGTCCAGAATCAACACCGCTGGATCGGGATAGCGCTGATTTGACTTGAAATCAACCATCAACATCTAGCCTTAATACGAACCTGATGATTTTGGTGCGGATACATCCTTCATCTTCGCCATGATCGCCTGCGCACCAGCCGCCATCAAGCGTGCATCTGAGCTGACGGTGACAAATTGGAAGCCTTTGGCGATGCGCTTCAAGGCCGACTCAGGTGTGCCATTGTGAATCCCCGCCACCACGCCGTGCGCTTTGGCGCGCGCCAAAATATGCTCGACGGCTTCGGCGGCTTTGGGGTCTAAATCGTCGAAAGTCGGCGTGCAGCCCAGTGCTAATGACAAATCAGACGGGCCGATGTAAATCGCGTCCAACCCCTCGACCGACAAAATATCGTCCAAGTTGTCCAACGCCTTAGCAGTTTCTATCATCGCGAAGGTGACGATGGTGCTGTTGGCATGTTTCGGATAATCCGCGCCACCGTACAGCAGCGCCCGGACAGGACCAAAGCTGCGCGTGCCTTGCGGCGCGTAGTGGGTGTAGGCAACGAGTTTTTGGGCGTCTTCACGGGTGTTGATCATGGGGCAGATCACGCCGTAAGCGCCAGCGTCCAGTGTTTTCATCAAAATGCCGGGCTCTAACCACGGCACGCGCACCACGGGCACGGTGTTGGTGGTGGAAATCGCCTGCAGCATGGGCACCATGGTTGAGTAATCAATCATGCCGTGCTGCATGTCTATCGTCAGCGAATCCCAGCCCTGGTGCGCCATGGTTTCGGCGGAAAAGCTATTCGGTATCGCCAACCAGCCGTTGGCGACTGCACCACCTGATTGCCAGATGGTGCGTAAGCGGTTTTCTCTCATGGTGTGCTCCTAAAAATTATTATTCATAGTCACTTATTAAAACTAACTCCGTTCGGACTGAGCTTGTCGAAGTCTTCAAGAACCCTTCGACAGGCTCAGGGCGAACGGGTATCTGGGTTATTGTTACCTATCAAACGCTGCACGTTTGGGGTCAAATTTCCAATTCGGAATCAAATACTGTATCGCCGTGGCGTCGTCGCGCGAACCCAAGCCGTGCTGTTTGTAAAGTTGGTGGGCTTTTTCTACCTCTGCCATGTCCAGCTCCACACCCAAGCCCGGCTTTTTCGGCACTTGTACCAAGCCGCCATTGATTTGTAATGGTTCTTTGGTCAAACGCTGGCCGTCTTGCCAGATCCAGTGGGTGTCAATTGCCGTCACCTTGCCTGGTGCGGCGGCACCGACGTGGGTGAACATGGCCAACGACACGTCGAAGTGGTTGTTGGAATGGCTGCCCCACGTCAACCCCCAATCGCGGCAGGTTTGCGCCACCCGCACCGAGCCGGCCATGGTCCAAAAATGCGGGTCGGCCAGAGGAATATCGACAGATTGCAGCGACAGTGCATGGCTGAGTTGACGCCAATCCGTCGCAACCATGTTGGTCGCCGTCGGCAAACCAGTCGCGCGACGGAACTCGGCCATCACTTCGCGGCCTGAGAAACCGTCTTCTGCACCACACGGGTCTTCAGCATAGGCGACGACGTTTTTCATGTCGCGCATCAGGCGAATCGCATCTTTCAGCAACCAGCCACCGTTGGGGTCCAGCGTGACGCGGGCTTGCGGGAAACGTTCGTGCAAAGCTGTCACAGCGGCGATTTCGTCTTCACCGCGTAGCACGCCGCCTTTGAGTTTGAAGTCGTTGAAGCCATAGCGCTCATGCGCGGCTTCTGCTTGGCGCACGATGGTCTCGGGCGTCAAAGCGACTTCATGGCGTACGCGCGACCAGTTGTTATCGGCATCGGGTTCACTGTTATAAGGTAAATCTGTCTTGGTGCGATCACCTACATAAAACAAATAACCCAACATCTCGACCGCATCACGCTGTTGACCTTCACCCAACAAAGCCGCGACGGGCACACCCAAATGCTGACCCAGCAAATCCAGCAAGGCAGACTCAATAGCAGTCACCGCATGAATAGTCGTACGCAAATCAAAAGTCTGCTGACCACGGCCACCACTGTCGCGGTCGGCAAACTGGCTTTGCACCTTGCGCAGCATTTCCTGCACATTACCCAAAGATTGGCCGACCACCAAGGCCGCAGCGTCTTCCAGCGTTTGGCGAATCTTCTCGCCACCCGGCACCTCGCCCACGCCGGTGTTGCCAGCGTTGTCGGTCAAGATCAAAATGTTGCGGGTGAAATACGGGCCGTGTGCCCCGCTCAGGTTGAGCAGCATGCTGTCGCGGCCGGCGACGGGGATGGCGCGCAAGCTGGTGATGCGAGGCGTATCGCGGGGAGTGATAGGGGTTTGAGGAGTTTGCATACCGATTTGCGAATTCGTAAGGTTATCAGTTGTCCGATATCTTAGCGTATATGCTCTCATTACCAAAACCGAAGATGAAACCCCAAAGAAAAAGCCTTTGACTCTCACGAATCAAAGGCTTTTAAATTGGTGGTGGTAGGTGGATTTGAACCACCGACTTCAGCATTATGAATGCTGCGCTCTAACCAACTGAGCTATACCACCGAGCCTGAGATTATAGCTTTTTTATGGGCTGAACAAGAAGTTCATCACATCCCCGTCCTTGACCACGTAATCCTTGCCCTCAGCGCGCATTTTGCCGGCGTCTTTGGCGCCTTGCTCGCCTTTGAGGGTGATGTAGTCGTCATAAGCGATGGTTTGAGCGCGGATGTAGCCTTTTTCGAAGTCGGTGTGGATCACGCCGGCCGCTTGCGGGCCGGTATCGCCGACGTGGATGGTCCAGGCGCGGACTTCTTTCACGCCAGCGGTGAAGTAGGTTTGCAAACCGAGTAATTTGTAGGCTGCACGGATCAAACGGTCTAGTCCCGGCTCGTCTTGACCCAATTCGGCCAAAAACATGGCGCGGTCTTCGTCGTCCATCTCGGCCATTTCGGCTTCCATTTTGGCGCTGATGGCCACCACAGGCGCATTTTGCGCGGTGGCGTAGGCTGTCAATCTGTCCAACATCGGGTTGTTTTTGAAGCCGTCTTCCGCCACGTTGGCCACAAACATGGCGGGCTTGGCGGTGATGAGGAAGAATGGCTTCAGCAGCACATGATCTTCTTTGCTGAAATCAATCGTTCGCACGGGCTTGGTGTCGTTCAACGCCGCTTGGCATTTTTCCAAAATAACCACGAGCTTTGCCGATTCTTTGTCGCCCGAACGCGCTAATTTGCTGACTCGGTGCAAGCCTTTTTCAACCGCTGTCAAATCGGCCAGGCACAACTCGGTCTGGATAACTTCGATGTCGTCGATCGGGTCCACCTTGCCGGCGACGTGGATGACGTTGTCGTCTTCAAAGCAGCGCACCACGTTGATGGTGGCGTCGGTTTGGCGGATGTGCTCCAAAAACTTGTTGCCAAGCCCCTCGCCCGTGCTAGCACCTGCTACCAAACCGGCAATATCGACAAACTCGACAATCGCGGGGACGACACGCTCAGGCTTGACAATGTCTGACAGCTTTTGCAGGCGCGGGTCTGGCACTTCGACAACGCCGACGTTGGGCTCGATGGTGCAAAACGGGTAGTTTTCAGCGGCAATGCCGGCCTTGGTCAAGGCGTTAAACAGGGTCGATTTACCGACGTTGGGCAAGCCCACAATTCCGCATTTCATGCTACAAGATTCCTAATTTGATGAGAGATTTATTTTGCTATATATTTAATAGCAATACAGGCAATAAATACGCCGGCTAGAGCCAAATTTAGCCCTTATTTTACACGAAACTGGAAAAATCAGCCTAAAAACGGCAATTTAGGCTCTATGCACGGCCAACCGCACACCCGCTAGCACGCTATCAACGATGGGCGCATCGACTTGCGATTGAATGCTCGCCGCCATGCCTGCCAACCCTGCGCCGCCTAGGATGACGGCTTGGGCATTGAAATCGCGCAAGGCTGTTTTGCAAGCCTCAGCCAGCAAGATTTTGGCAGCTTCAGGGTCTTGCGCCAGCTGCAGGCCAGAGGGTTGCACGGTGTGGATACCGGCCAATGCCGCGTCAAAACCCAGCATATGGGCGTGGCGCTCAAGCATGGGCTTCCACCGCGCGCCGCCGGTGACGATGGCGAATTTGCCGAATTTTGCGGCTTCCATGAATGCAGCTTCTGCTAAACCGGTGATCGGCACATCGGTGCTTTCGCGCAAAGCCAGTAAACCAGGGTCACCAAAGCAGGCGATCAAAATCGAGTGCGGCACTGTATTTTCATCCAGCAGCTCCGCCTTCATAGCTTCTAAAGTCGCATGGGCGGCGATGGCGTAGCTGGCTTCGCTGTCGATGTAGGGTGCGCCAAAGCTAGCCGTGACGGTGCGAATTTGCACATCTAGACCGCATACTTGTTTGGCGATGGCGTCAAGCTTGTCGCTGACGCTTTGCGTCGTGTTGGGGTTGATGATGAGTAGTCGCTTCATCTCAGAATTCCTCAAAACACCTCAAAACGTATAGTTCGCACCCACTGCCTGCCCCACACGCAGCGTTGAGCCCTCGCCGCTCAAAACAATTGCGTTCATGCCAAACGTGATGCCACCATCCATCTGCGGGTCCGCGCGGTAACTTTGTAGCATATCGCCCACGGCCGTGCCTTGTTTGCCTGATTGCAAATCCACATCTGGAATCGTGCAGCGCACGCAGGGTTTGACGTGTTTCAGCTGCGCCACGCCTTCTTGGGTTTCAATGTTCAGCGTGTCCAAACGGTCTTCGTCATGCGCATCAACCCCAGTTAACACCACGTTCGGGCGGAAGCGCTGCATGGTGACGGCTTTTTCACCGTCTGCAACAAGCTTGTCGTTCAGCGCCTTGAGCGACGCAACATTTGTCACCAGCACCGCAAAACCATCGTCAAAACCGTTTTTAGCCTCGATGCCGTTCGTCCATTTCATGCTGGACAGGCGGGTTTGCTCAGGGTCAAAACGCACCAAACGAACCGTTTGCCCCAAAAAGTCGCTGAACCACTGGGCTGCCAAGTCCCCCATGTCAAACGCTTTGACGGTATCTTCCCAAACTTGCACCGTCACCGCCTTCTCCACCTCGTCAATAGACACGTGCAAAGCCAACATGCCAGGCGCTTTGACGATCATGTCGTAGGTCTTCAACAGCGGCTGAATCAGCGCCATACGCGGCACTTCGCGCTGGGTTACAAATACGCCCTTCTCGTCCACCACCATCCAAGCCCGATCCAAATCCAGCCCCGTATCCGTCAAAACAGCCTCTTTCAACTCAATCCCAGCGCAAGATTTGATGGGGTAAATGAAAAGTTGGGCGATTTTTGCGCGGATGTCGTATTGGGTGGGGTATTTGGAGGTCATGAATCCATTTTACACGATAAATACAACCTCATTTTAGGCCTTATTTTGACTGTAGCAGGCGTATTTATTGCTCAATATGCTCTTAAATTCATAGCAAATAACAAATTTCAAAGGTTTTCCGTAACCTTTTACAATGGTTGTATGAGCACCCATTACGACATTTGCATTCAAGGTTCCGGGATTGTGGCGCGGACGTTGGCTTTGCTGTTGGCTAAGGAGCGGTTTCGGGTGGCTTTGGTTAGTGAGGCTAAGGTGGAATCTGCCAGTGGCGATAGAGCTGATGTTCGGGCTTATGCGCTCAACTCGGCTTCTAAGAGCCTGCTTGAATCGCTGCGCGTGTGGCCGGATGCGGTGCATGCCACGCCGGTTTTGGGCATGCAGGTGCATGGGGATGCCTCGGGGAAAGTTAATTTCAGCGCGGCGGAGCATGGGTCTGAGGCCTTGGCTTGGATTGTGGATGTGCCAGCTTTGGAGGCGCAGTTGTTGCAGGCGGTGAAGTACCAGCCCCTGATTACGGTCGTTGAGCAGGTAGCGAATGCTCACTTACAAAATGCAGATACAACCATTCGACGCGATTTAACGGTGATTTGCGAAGGCAAAAACAGCGTGACTCGGGACGAACTGGGCGTGGAGTTTGACGTGACGCCTTACCACCAGCACGCGATTGCCGCACGGCTGGCGGGCACGCTGCCGCACAACAACCAAGCGCTGCAATGGTTCAAAAATAGCGATAAATATAACGAAATAGTGGCATTTTTGCCGCTTTCAGAGCCGAATCAACCCCATCCGGGGAACTCTGTGGCGCTGGTTTGGTCTGTATCCGAGGATCGTGCAAAAGAGTTGATGGCGCTGACGGGTGACGAGTTTGCAGCGGAAGTATCCATTCATAGCGAACACGCTTTGGGCGACATGACGCTTTATAGCGAACGCGCTGCGTGGCCGCTGCAGCTGGCGCTGGCTAGCAAATGGGTGGGTAAAGATGCTGATTTGGGCAGTTGGGCGCTGGCGGGGGATGCGGCGCACACGGTGCATCCGCTGTCTGGGCAGGGTTTGAACCTGGGGTTGGCGGACGCTTCTGAATTGGCAAAAACGCTGGGCGCAAAAGAATACTGGCGATCTGTCGGCGATTTCAAGCTACTCAGACGTTATGAACGGGCACGTAAACTAGATGCGCTTGCGCTGGGAACGGTGACGGATGGACTGCAGCAACTGTTTGCAAGACAGGAGTCACCCATGCAAGTGCTCCGAAATTGGGGGATGCAGGGCTTTGAGCGCAGCGGCGGCTTGAAGCAGTGGGTGACAAAACGAGCAATGGGTTTGTAGCGGCTTTTAAAGCTAGGTTTTTTTAGATTGAGTATTAAATTTATAAAGTTGGGATTTAAGTATGTTTGCATTTAAGAAGTTTTCGGTCCAATTGCTCGCTGGCTTGTTGCTCAGCATCAGCGCTTTTGCGGCTACACCACAAGACGCTGCGATTCGTAAAAACCTCACCGAGCGCTTGCCGAATTTGCCTGCGATTGATGAAATCAGCAAAACACCGATGGATGGCTTGTTTGAAGTGCGTGTTAATGGGACTGAAATTTTTTATACTGACTCAGAAGGTAACTTTTTGATTCAAGGCAGCGTGTTTGACACCAAAGCCCGCACCAACTTGACTGAACTTCGCACCAATAAACTAAGCGCTATCGACTTTTCAGCCTTGCCTATTAAAGACGCTTTCACCGTGGTTCGCGGTAACGGCAAACGCAAGATTGCGGTGTTTGAAGACCCAAACTGCGGCTACTGCAAGCGTTATGAGCGTGAGATGCAAAAAGTGGACAACGTGACCTTCTACATGTTTCTGTACCCTATCCTAGGACCAGATTCAGTCACCAAATCTAATAATTTGTGGTGCGCCAAAGACAAAGCCAAAGCTTGGCAAGACTTTATGGTGCGCGACCAAGCCATTGCCCCAGCGACTTGCGACACCGCCGCCATTGCACGCAATGTCGAGTTTGGCAAGAAATTCAAAATTACGGGCACACCCACCATGTTTTTCATAGACGGCACACGCGTGCCTGGTGCGATTGATGCAGCGCAAGTTGAAAAATTACTCGCTGCTGCCAAATAAAACATGAACAAAGTGTGACTTAAACAACATTAAGTCCACCTTCACCTGTTGCAAAGTACGGCATTTGAGGTTAAAAACTGGTTGCTAGCTGAGTTTCAACATGGTTTGAGGCGGAGCTAACATTCGCAAACCTCCCCTACTTTTTAACCAGGAGACTTTCATGGCCGGAAAATTTGAACTGAAAAAATCGAAAAATGGCAAAACTTTTTTTAATTTATTAGCAGGCAATGGTCAAATTATTTTGGCCAGCGAAATGTATGAGTCAAAATCAAGCGCGTTGAATGGCATTGCTTCTGTGCAAAAAAATGCGCCAGATGCTGGTCGCTTTGCCAAATTAGAAGGCAAAAACAAATCACCCTACTTCGTGCTCAAAGCTGGCAACCACCAAGTGATCGGTAAGAGTGAAATGTACGAGTCAGAAAAAGCCCGCGACAACGGCATCAAATCCGTACAAACCAATGCGCCAGGCGCAAAGATGGTTGATTTGACCGCCTAAATTCCGCCCAAACACACCAGCGCTGAATAGCGATATTCAGCGCTTTTTTATTGCCACAGCGAAAGTTCAGCAGGTTTGCGGTATTCTTGAGGACATGATTACCTACAGCGTTGATTTACATGACTTGAACGCGCACTTGTTTCAAGTCACACTCACCATTGCCCAGCCTGCTATCACGCAGCATGTGTCGTTACCCGTATGGATTCCAGGCAGCTACTTGGTGCGAGAATTTGCAAAGAACTTGCAAAAACTCAAAGCCTTTCAAGGCAAAAAACAATTAGAAGCGGTTCAAGCAGACAAGTGCTCTTGGCAAATTGATTGCGATTCCAGCAAGCCTTTGACCATCAGCTACCAAGTGTTTGCTCACGACAGCTCGGTGAGAACAGCATGGCTGGACGATGCGCGTGGTTTTTTCAACAGCACATCCTTATGCCTGCGTGTTGAAGGACAAGAGGACGCACGGCACACCTTAGAACTGAAAGCGCCACCTAGCAAACGGCAATGGCAAATCGCCACAGGTGCAACGCCATTGAAGGTTAATAAGCAAGGTTTTGGCAGCTATTCGTTTCCTAGCTACGATGCATTGGTTGATTGTCCGTTTGAATTGGGTGATTTTTGGAGTGCTAATTTCACGGTACGTGGCGTGAAACATCGCTTTGTCGTAGCGGGTGCGACAGCGACGTTTGATGGT
The DNA here is from genome assembly GCA_031422495.1 of Polaromonas sp. GTDB lineage: Bacteria > Pseudomonadota > Gammaproteobacteria > Burkholderiales > Burkholderiaceae_C > Aalborgiella. The sequence continues at coordinate 15,391 of JANPLX010000101.1, forward strand.
GCAAAATTAATAGCTGATACGCAGAAGATTTGCGAAACGGAAATGGCGTTTTGGCATGGCAAAACCGCTAAGCCACCTTTTAAAAGCTATGTTTTCATGCTGAATGCTGTGGACGATGGCTATGGCGGCTTAGAGCACAGTAACTCTACCGCGCTGATTTGCAAACGCCAAGATTTACCGCGCCTAGGTGTTACGAAACAAGCGACGGGTTACACGACGCTCATGGGTTTGATCAGCCACGAGTATTTTCACACCTGGAACGTGAAGCGCTTGCGACCCAAAGAGTTTGCGGAATTTGACTATTCACAAGAAAACTACACCGAACTGCTGTGGTTCTTTGAAGGCTTCACCAGCTATTACGACGACTTGCTATTGCGACGTGCGGGCTTGATAGACGACACGCAATACCTCGATTTGCTCTGCAAAACTGCCAACCAAGTGATGCAAACACCGGGCAGAAAAGTGCAAGCTGTGGCCGAAGCCAGCTTTGACGCGTGGGTGAAATACTACCGCCCCGAGCCAAACACGGCTAACGCGACGGTGAGCTACTACACCAAAGGCGCCTTGGTGGCGCTGTGTTTTGACTTGACATTGCGACTTGAAGGCAAGTGCACATTAGACGATGTGATGCGTGGTTTGTGGCAGCATTGCAAAGCAGGCCCTATGCGCGAGCGAGACTTTGCAACGGTACTTGAAGAACTCGGTGGACGATCATTTGCCAAAGAGATCAAAGCTTGGGTGCATGGCACAGGCGAGCTGCCCGTGCGTGAACTACTCAGCAAATCCGGCGTTGTCGTGTCTGATGAACCGGCGCAGTTGCAACAGCGACTAGGTTTGCGTGTAGCCGAGTCAAACGGTATCAACCTCAAAGTTGTATTGAGCGGTGGCGTGGCTGAGACAGCGGGTTTTGCTGCTAACGACGAGTGGTTGGGCGTCAGCTTGGGTGCAGGCAAGAACGCACAAAATTGGCGGATTCACAAGCTTGATGAGATCTCGCAGTACGTCACCGAACACCCAACGAAAAGCCAAAAAATCACCGCCATTGTTGCGCGCGACAAACGACTGATCAGCTTAACTGTAAACTGGCCAGCCAAGTCTGATGAGCAGACTTGGCAATTCAAAACGGGTAAAGAAGTCAGCCAAGTTAAACAGCTCAGCGCTTGGTTGGCTGCTTAACGTGATGTACGGTTGACCAATTAACCCTGCTTGCGACGTGACAAGACACCTTGTGACAGCGCTTCCAACACACCCACCGAGTCGTCCCAGCCAATGCAAGCATCGGTGATGCTTTGGCCGTAAGCCAGGGCAGATGGCTGGTCTTTACCCGGTGTGAACTTTTGCGCTCCCGCTTGCAAATTGCTTTCGACCATCACACCAAATACCCTTTTTGAACCACTGGCAAGTTGCGCGGCGATGTCTTTGGCAACGTCGATTTGCTTTTCGTGCTGCTTGCTGCTGTTGGCATGGCTGCAATCAACCATCAAAGTAGGTGGCAGTTTGGCGGCGACCAAGTCTTTGCAGGCTGAGGCTACGCTGGCTGTGTCGTAATTTGGCGCTTTGCCGCCGCGCAGAATGACGTGGCAATCCGGATTACCATTGGTTTGCACAATCGCCACTTGGCCATTTTTATGGATCGACAAAAAGTGGTGCCCACCGGCTGCCGCTTGAATCGCATCTGTCGCGATTTTGATGTTGCCATCGGTGCCGTTTTTGAAACCAATCGGCGCGGAAATGCCAGAAGCCAACTCACGGTGCACTTGACTTTCTGTCGTGCGCGCGCCAATCGCGCCCCAACTGATCAAATCGCCCAAGTATTGCGGTGAAATCACGTCTAAAAATTCACTACCTGCCGGCAAGCCCATGCGGTTGATTTCGATAAGCAGTTGGCGCGCCATGCGCAGGCCTTCGTCGATGCGGTAGCTTTCATCCAAGTAAGGGTCGTTGATCAAGCCTTTCCAGCCGACAGTGGTGCGAGGCTTCTCAAAATAGACGCGCATGACAATTTCAAGCGTCCCAGCATATTTGGCGCGCTGAGCCAAGAGCTTTTTAGCGTATTCCAGCGCGGCTGCAGGGTCGTGAATGGAGCATGGTCCCATGATGACCAAAAGACGGTCGTCTTTGCCGGTCATGATGTTTTGGATGCTCTGGCGGGTGCTGCTGATCAACGATTCAGCGGCTGTGCCTTGAATCGGGAAAAAGCGGATCAAATGTTCTGGAGGAGGTAGCACGGTGATGTCCTTGATGCGTTCGTCGTCGGTTTGACTGGTTCGGTCATTGCTATGAACGTTTTTTGCATACCAAGGCTCGTTTGCTGTGTTTGTCATGTCGTAAATCCTAATAAAACGGTTATGAATAAATGTTGAAAATAATCGGATAAAAAAAAACCGCCAAGACTGGTGTCTGGCGGTTTGTTCGAGAAGGGCTTGCTTGGGGTTACTTAAGCATTTGCCTCTCGTCCGCCGGGGACTGAGAACCAAAAATAAAAGTAAAAGAAGCTGAACTTCACGATTTGCATGGTGTCAACTGTAGCACAAGTCCTGCAATGTCTGAGAAAATAGCCTTTATGAACAAATTTATCTATGCAAGCGTAGCCGCTGTGGCATTGGCGGTAGGTGCTTATGTATTTGTGGGTACGGGTGTGACAACGGCGCCCGAATCGACTTTTGTGCTGCTGAATGGCTCGAAAGTCAACACCTCTAGCTTCAAAGGCAAGGTCACTTTGGTGAACTTTTGGGCGACCAGCTGCACCACGTGTGTGGCGGAAATGCCTCAAATCGTATCAACCTATGATAAATATAAAAACAAAGGCTACGACACTTTGGCGGTGGCCATGAGCTATGACCCGCCAGCCTATGTTGTGAATTTCGCGGAGACGCGTCAATTACCATTTAAAGTGGCAATAGATAACACTGGCTCTGTCGCTAAAGCTTGGGACGACGTCAAGCTGACGCCAACGACCTACATTGTTAACAAGCAAGGTCAAATCGTCAAACGTTATGTCGGGAAGCCCGATTTTGCAGAGCTACATGTGCTCATAGAAAAGCTATTGGCAGCAAGTTAACCGGCTTGAATCTCTCAGAATAGAGCAATTCAGGCTTTAGCCGGCGTATTGTTTGCTTATATTGCTATTAAATATATAGCAATGAAATTTATCAATGATTAATTCGCCTTGGCTTGGAACGAATCGTGGCAGTTTTTGCAAGAACCGCCAGCAGCGCCAAACGCGGCCTTGATGGTGTCCAAATTTCCGGTTTTGGTTGCTGCTTCTAGCTTGATGACTTCAGCCTGCATTTTCTCGCTGGCATCTTTGAATTTGGCGCCTTCTTTCCAAATTTCAGGAAGAGCACGTGTTTTCAAGGCTTCTGTGTTTTGTGTGAACGCCGGCCATGGCAAAGAGCTCATAACAACCACAATCTGTGCACTGTCTTGTGCGGCCTTCGCATCAAACGGCGCCCGACCATTGACCATGGCGCCGATGCGACCAAAGTGCGTACCCATGACGGACAATGCGCTTTGACGGTATTTGACGGCGTCTTCAGGCTTCTGAAACTGCGCGCTGGCAGGTGCAGAAAACACAAAGGCTGCGGCTGTGAGGGCAAAAGTAGCGGCGAGTTTCATAACAGTCCCTTTTTAGAAAATTTTAAGTTGATAAATGGAAACAGGCAAAGCACCCATTGCTTGCTATTATGATGACTTATTGCTTTAAAAAAAGTTCAGTTTTTGACTAACATACTCGGGTAAGCACTAATACATCATGGCTAAAGCTTCAATGGCATCATCGCTTCAAACCGCCTCTTCAACAAAGCATCGTGCGACGCGCGTGTGGGACTTGCCGACGCGACTATTCCACTGGGCGTTGGCTCTATGTGTCATAGGCTCATTGATTACGGGTACTGTTGGCGGTAACGCCATGCCTTGGCATTTCCGCTTGGGTTACTGTGTGTTGACGCTGCTGTTGTTTCGCATCGTATGGGGCTTTGTAGGGGGCACATGGTCGCGTTTTAGCTCGTTTATTTATGCTCCCAAACATATTATTAATTATCTCAAAGGACGCCGTGAACCCATGCACGAAGTGGGGCACAATCCGCTGGGCGGCTTGTCTGTTTTTGCGATGTTGGCATTTTTACTGACGCAAGTGGCTACGGGCTTGTTCAGTGACGATGAAATCGCCGCATCTGGCCCATTGACCAGATTTATAGCCAATGTCACCGTGCAACAGGCAACTAATTACCATGCCAATATTGGCAAATTCATTTTGATTCTTTTGGTCGTTACTCACTTGCTAGCGATTGTGTTTTACTTGGTGAAAAAGCGGGAAAACTTGATCAAACCTATGCTGCATGGCGACAAAGTACTGCCGCTTGAGGTGCTAGCTACGCGCGACACGGCAAGATCACGTTTCATGGCTTTGCTGATTTTGCTCATTTGTGCGGCAATGGTTTATTGGTTGGTGAGCTTGGGTGGCTAATTTGTCGATACTTCAAAAGAATATTGCACTCTTTACGCCAAAATCCGCTCAAGACTTAGCCGCTACAGCTGAGATTTTCAGAGAGTACGCGATTGGGTTAGGCGTTGACCTGTGTTTTCAAGACTTTGACGCTGAATTGGCTGATTTACCGGGCGAATACAGCGCACCGCGTGGCGCATTGCTACTTGCTAAAGTTGAAGGCGAGATAGCGGGCTGTTGCGCTCTACGGCCTTTGGATTCGAGCGATTACGCTAACGCGGCAGAGATGAAGCGTTTGTATGTGCACTCTGATTATCGTGGCTTGGGATTGGGGCGCCAATTGGCAGATGCCGTTTTGGATGCTGCTCGCATCGCGGGTTATGACAGCGTGCTCTTGGATACTTTAGACGAGATGGAAATTGCGCGAGCGATGTACGAAGACTTGGGCTTCAAAGAAATTCCGCCGTACTATCACAACCCGTTGTCGGGTGCTCATTACCTTAAGGTAGACCTCTAAAATAACCCGCTAGCCGGCGTATTTATTGCCTAAATAGCTATTAATATTATAGCAATTTAGGCAGCCAAAAATTAACTGATTAAAGTTCTATCCGCCTAGCAAAGATTAGGCTTTAGCTTGTGCGAGCATGGTGTTCGCATCGCTCACTTCAAATTTACCAGGTGCTTCGACGTTCAAAGTCGCAACTTTGCCATCTTTGACAAGCATTGAATAGCGATTGCTGCGCAAACCCATGCCGCGACCTGTCAGATCCAATGTCAAACCCGTAGCTTTGGTGAAATCTGCAGAGCCATCGGCCAACATACGCACTTTGCCAACTGATTTTTGCTCCCGCGCCCATGCGCCCATCACGAAAGCATCGTTCACGCTGACGCACCAAATCTCGTCAACACCAGCTGCTTTAAAAGCTTCTAGCTGCTCGACATACCCTGGGACATGCTTTGCAGAGCAAGTTGGCGTAAATGCACCTGGCAAGGCAAACAAGGCAATGGTTTTGCCCGCAGTCGCTTTGCTGACATCAACAGGGTTTGGGCCCAGGCTACAGCCTTCACCTTCTACGTCTGAGAATTCCATGAGGGTTGCGGATGGGAGTGTGTCGCCGACTTTGATCATGATTTTGTCCTTTAAAAATTGGGGCTATGGAATTAGCTTAAGTAAAACACTATTGTCGCAAAAAATGAGAGTCAAAAACAAATGCGGCTCACATAGTGAGCCGCTTTATAGGGACTTTTCGTCGAACTTTAGGAATTAAACTTCGATTGCCTTTTGCACCAAGCGGGTAGCAACCCAGTTCTTGGTTTTAGAAATTGGACGGCTTTCGGTAATTTCGATGGTGTCACCCAATTTGTACTCGCCCTTTTCGTCATGGGCGTGGTACTTGCTGGATTTACCAACGATCTTGCCATAGAGCTCGTGTTTAACACGGCGCTCGATCAGCACTGTCACTGTTTTGGTACGCTTGTCGCTGACCACCTTGCCAACCAAGGTGCGCTTGAGGGATGTCTTAGCTTCCGTCATTTAGTTAGCTCCTTATTTGGCGGGTGTTGCTGCTGCTTGCTGTTGACCTAGGATGGTCTTCGCGCGAGCAATGTCACGGCGCGCAGAGCGCAACGTAGCGGTGTTGGTGAGTTGTTGCGTGGCTTTTTGCATGCGCAGACCGAAGTGGGCTTTTTGCAAAGCTTTGACTTCAGTTTGCAGAGCAGCAACGTCTTTTTGGCGGAGTTCAGTTGTTTTCATAGTATGAGCTTTCCTGAATTATTGACCAAGCAGACGGGCTACAAAAGTCGTACGCAAAGGCAGCTTGGCAGCAGCCAAACGGAACGCTTCACGAGCCAACTCTTCTGGCACACCAACGATTTCAAACACGATTTTACCGGGCTGAATTTCAGCGACGTAGTATTCAGGGTTACCTTTACCGTTACCCATACGCACTTCAGCAGGCTTTTGGGAAATTGGTTTGTCAGGGAACACACGAATCCAGATACGGCCGCCACGTTTCACGTGACGAGAAATCGCACGACGTGCGGCTTCGATCTGACGCGCCGTTAAACGGCCACGGTCGGTACATTTCAGACCAAAATCACCGAATGCGACTGAGCTGCCTCGAGTCGCGACGCCGGTGTTACGGCCTTTTTGCTCTTTGCGGTATTTCCGGCGAGCGGGTTGCAACATAATTATTCTCCTTTACCGTCAGCCGCTGCAGGTGCAGTGGCAGGTGCGGCTGTTTTACGAGCAACGCGCTTAACGGTAGTTTTCGGTGCATCAGCACCTGGGGTAACAGAAGCTGTCGCTTCTGCGGACTTGTCAGCGCCTTCTACAGGTGCGCTAACGATACGGCGTGGTGCGCGCACGGCTGGCTTGTCGCCTGCTGGACGATCACCTGCAGCAGAACCTGGACGTGCGTCACGACGCGGACCACGTGGGTCGCGTCGGCCGCCACGGTCGTCTTCTGGACGCGGGGTATCAACCACTGCTGGCAAATCAGTACGGCCCAAGGTGTCACCTTTGTAAACCCAAACCTTCACGCCAATAATGCCGTAGGTGGTTTGTGCTTCAGAAGTGCCGTAATCGATATCAGCACGCAAAGTGTGAAGTGGCACGCGACCTTCGCGGTACCATTCGCAACGCGCGATTTCAATACCGTTCAAACGGCCAGATGACATGATCTTGATGCCCAAAGCGCCTAAACGCATGGCGTTTTGCATAGCACGCTTCATCGCACGACGGAACATGATACGTTTTTCGAGCTGTTGGGTGATGGAGTCAGCAATCAACTTAGCATCGATTTCAGGCTTGCGCACTTCTTCGATGTTGACTGCGACTGGCACGCCCAATTGCTTGGCCAAATCACGCTTCAAGTTTTCGATGTCTTCGCCTTTTTTGCCGATCACAACGCCCGGACGAGCCGAGAAAATCGTGATACGCGCATTTTTAGCAGGACGCTCGATCAAAACGCGTGATACAGAAGCATTTTTCAGCTTGACTTTGAGGTACTCACGTACCTTGATGTCTTCAGCCAGCATGCCAGCGAAGTCACGGTTGTTGGCGTACCAACGAGAAGCCCAGTTACGGCTGATCGCAAGGCGAAAGCCTGTTGGATGGATTTTTTGTCCCATATGTCTTCAGGCCTTTCAGTTGCCAACCGTCACGTACACATGGCACGTGGGCTTGCTGATGCTGTTACCACGGCCTTTTGCGCGCGCGGTGAAACGTTTGAGCGTAGCGCCTTGTTCGACGTAGATGGTTTTCACCCTCAACTCGTCGATATCAGCACCGTCGTTGTGTTCGGCGTTAGCGATAGCTGATTCAAGCACCTTCTTGATGATCACAGCAGCTTTTTTCTGCGTGAACTGCAAGACATTCAATGCTTGGTCAACTTTTTTGCCGCGAATTAAATCAGCGACCAGACGGCCTTTGTCGACCGACAAACGCACGCCGCGTAGTGTTGCACGTGTTTCCATGGTCTTTCCTTATTTCTTCACGACTTTTTTATCAGCCGGATGACCTTTGAAAGTACGAGTGAGCGCGAACTCACCTAACTTGTGGCCAACCATTTGATCGGTGATATAGACAGGGACGTGTTGTTTGCCGTTATGCACAGCAATGGTCAAGCCGATGAAATCAGGCAATACCATAGAACGACGTGACCAAGTCTTGATCGGTTTTTTATCTTTGGTTGCAACAGCCTTTTCAGTCTTTGCAATCAAATGGTGGTCAACAAAAGGACCTTTTTTGAGTGAGCGAGTCATGTGCCTTCCCCTTATTTCTTACGACGCGACACAACCATAACCTGGGTGCGCTTGTTGTTACGGGTACGGTAACCCTTGGTGAGATTACCCCAAGGATCGACAGGATGACGGCCTTCGCCAGTTTTACCTTCGCCACC
>JANPLX010000102.1:0-3300 GCA_031422495.1 Polaromonas sp.
TTTTTAGGCTCAGCGACAGGTGTTATTCTTGACGGTGTATTTCCTTTTTGCTCAACCATCCATTGCTGCAACTCCGCATCATTACCGCCAAAGCAACCAGTCAGCAGCACTAAGCTTGACAATGCCAACGGCAACATGACACCTGATTCAAAGCTGATCCATTTCAAATTCATTTTTTCACTCCAGCAGCTTTTTCTTTCGCTTTACGCTGATCAGCAATTTCTTCAGAATCTAAATATCTAAATGTTTTAGCAGTCGATTCCATCGCCAGTGTCCCATCTTTGCCTGCTACTGGAGAAATACTCAAATTGTTCAACGTGACAATTCGCGACAAATTAGCCACATCAGCCACAAATGAACCAATATCGTGATAACGCCCAGTCACTTTTACTGCAATAGGTAGCTCTGCGTAATATTCTTTGACATTAACTTGTCCAGGCCGAAACAATTCAAATTGCAAACTGCGTCCTAAGCCAGCTTGGTTAATGTCAGACAACAATGCATCCATTTCAGCCTTGCTTGGTAACTGTTTTTCCAATTGAGTGACATATAGCAAAACCTGCTCTCGCTGTTTCTTTAGAGGTTCTAAATTAACCGCTTTTGCGAGCTTAGTTTTGTATTCTGCACGCAATGCCACTTCTTTGGCCTCTTCAGCTACAAGCTCTTCGCTTGAGCCGCTCAACCAAAAGTACCAAAGTAGACCCAAAACCGCCAAGGCTGCAGTAGCAAAAGCCAAATACCTTGGAAAAGCTGGCCAAGAACCAGGATCATCTTTATTTAAGCCTTGGAATTGGCTTGAAATCGTTCTGCCGATTTGGGCAAAATCTATACTTTTTGATGCTTTAGTAGCCATAGTATTGTTAGTTAAGATTTTGCCGTTTTGGCTGCTGGTGCTGTGACAGGCACAGCAGGTGTTGCAGCAGGCGTTTGTGCTTTAACTGCAACAGCTGCTTTTTTATCTTCTGCTATTTTCTTCAGTTGCACACGAACTACAAAATTTGACACACGCCGCTGCTCTTTGGGAGTCAATGACGTCGTTCCTGAGACGATTTCCACCAATTCTGGCTTGGTTACAAACGGGTTTTCGTTGGACAAGTTACGCAAAAGCTCAGCGACTCGCTCATTGGACTGGGCAGCTCCCGTTAAGGAAACCAATGCACCATCTTGCTTTAAGTTTTTAATGAAAACTCCGTCTGGTACTTGCTTGACGATTTCATTCAGCAAATGCACGGGTAAATTACGCTCGGTTTGTAAATCTTCGACTGCTTCTTGACGAGAGCGCAAGCCTGAAATTTCTTTTTCTAAAGTTGCAACATCTTTAATTTGCACATCCAAGCGCTGGTTTTCAGTACGCAGGACTGTATTCCTAGCTTGCTGTTCGGTAATTTGTATTTGGTACCAAACAAAAATCAAACCTGCCAATAAACCACCCAGCAGTGCAGAGGCGGCTAATGATACAAAAAATGACTCACGACGTTTCAGCTTCGCGGCTTCACGGTGCGGCAAAAGGTTGATCAAAATCATTTTTGAAACCTCCGCATCGCCAAACCACATGCCGTCATGTAAGCAGGCGCCTCCATACGTAGTTTCTTCTCACGCACACGTTCGTCAATTTGCATGGCTTCGAATGGGTTAATGACTGCACATGGAAAAGTTGTTTGTGCAGTCACGGCTTTTGACAGGCCACCGAAAATACCTGCCTCGCCCGACAACATGATGTAATCCACGCTGCTGTGTTGGGTGCTTGTGAAGAAAAATTGCAGCGCACGCCCGATTTCGTTACTCACGTTGGTGACAAAAGGGTCAAGCACAGTGGCGGCGTAATCGTCTGGCAAATCAGCGTTTCGGCGTTTGATAACAGCTTCCTCCATTGTCAAGCCATATTGACGAACAATTAGTTTTAATAGTTGAGCAGAACCAAATGGCTGCTCGCGGTCATACAACACTTTATCGTCACGCAACACTTGCATACTGGTTGCTTGCGAGCCAATCTCAAAAAGTGCAACAGTGGTGTTGACACCTTTGTTTGGTAGCTGCTCAATCAAACGACTCAAAGCCAAACGACCAGCATAAGATTCAACATCCATGACGGTAAGTTTTAATCCGGCTGCGTCTGCCAAAGCCGTGCGATCGTCGACTTTTTCTTTCCGCGTAGCGGCAATGAGCACTTCCACATCGCCTTGAGAATTAGCAGCTGGCCCAACCACGCAAAAATCCAAACTTGCCTCTTCCAACGCAAATGGAATGTATTGATTCGCTTCGGCTTCTACTTGCGCTTCCAGCTCTTGATCACTTAAACCAGCGGGAACGATCATTTTCTTGGTAATGACTGTAGAAGGCGGCAACGCCATCGCGACATTTTTGGTTTTTGTGCCCGTTTTTTTCAGTAAACGCTTGATAGCACCTAACACTTCATCGAAATTCTCAATGGTTCCGTCAACAATCCAGCCATGATCCAAAGGCTCAATGGCGCACTTTTGCAGCACCCATTCGTTGGGCTTGCTTTGGCCGAGTTCCACCATTTTGATGGCAGACGAGCCAATATCCAACCCTAACAACGGGGCAGGTTGACGATTAATAAATGATGCAAATAGACTCAATTCATTTCCAAAGTTCGTTTATGTTGGCTTAAGTTTGACCTTCATCATGGTCATTTGTTACAGCAAATACACCTTGTAGCGACAATGCTAGCAGTAAGTTGCCTGATTTCAGGTATTTTCGAACGTTTGCTATTGAAGTTGTAGCCACAATCCAACAAATTAAACCGCATCAAAGTCGAGGACTGATATAAGCTTACGATAATCTGTTCAAGTATAAGCAAAAATAAGTACAGCGAGTACCCTTGACCGCATGTGCATTTCTCGCGACACTTTTATACAATAGACGGTGGTTGAAATTAAAGTGGATATTTAATTTGCCTTTAAATTAGAATCTTTTATGCCCATCTCGCAAGATAACGACTACCCAAGTTCAAACAATACAGCCAACAAAAGCACTTCACCGCCTTGGGTGACATGGCTTAAAAACATCGTTTTTTGGGGTTTGGGAGCACTTGGCGCTGCCTTATTTTCCATTTTACTGATCGTGGGTGTAGCCCTTGCCGTCGCATTTCCCAAATTGCCTGATGTGTCAGATTTGCTAGATTACCGCCCAAAACTACCTTTGCGCATCTTCTCTTCAGAAGGCGTGTTAATTGGTGAATTTGGTGAAGAATTAAGAAATTTGACGCCTATTGCCCAAATACCAAAAGTCATGAAAGACGCTGTTTTGGCGATTGAAGACGCACGTTTTTACGAACAT
>JANPLX010000103.1:0-5028 GCA_031422495.1 Polaromonas sp.
CGGCATCAACGCCCTGCCGAAAACCGTGTTCCCAGGCGGCGCATTGATTGGCTGCAACGCTGGCTACCTGAACGTGGGCCGCATCAAAGGCAGCCACGCCGCCATCAAAACCGGCATGCAAGCCGCTGAAGCCGCCTACGATGCTGTGGTTGCCGGACGCCAGCACGATGAGCTAACCGCCTACCCAGAAGCCTTCGAGAAAAGCTGGCTGCACACCGAGCTGCACAAAGACCGCAACTTCAAAAACTGGTTCAAATACGGCCTGACCGTGGCGACCTTGATGAACGGCTTTGAACAGTTCGTCCTGCGCGGCCACATCCCCTGGACGCTGCGCCGCGACAAGCCCGATTACGCCTACCTGAAACCCGCCGCAGACTGCAAACCCATCGTCTACCCGAAACCCGATGGCAAACTCACCTTTGACCGCCTAAGCAGCGTCTTCATCAGCAACACCAACCACGAAGAACAGCAACCCGCGCATTTGACGTTGAAGGACGCATCCGTCCCCGTCAACATCAACCTAGCCATATACGCCGGACCTGAAAGCCGCTACTGCCCCGCCGGTGTCTACGAATACGTCAAAAACGAAGACAACACCGACCGCCTGCAAATCAACGCCCAAAACTGCGTCCACTGCAAAACCTGCGACATCAAAGACCCGACGCAGAATATCGTCTGGGTGACCCCTGAAGGCGGCGGTGGGCCGAATTATGCGGGGATGTAGAAATAAAGGCATAAATATGGTTCTAGCCGTCGTATTAATTGCCTATTTTGCTATTTAATTTATAGCAAAATGAACCACAAAATCCCCTCAAAACATTCACAAGAAAGGTTAGGTATGGTTCAAAGTAGTAATGAAGTCAGCTGTCCAGTTACAGGCCAGTTTGCGCTCCCATTGCGCGCCACGTTTGGCCTGGGAGATCGCGTACGCAAGAAATCTGGCGCCGCATGGCAGGGTCAAGTTGTCGGCTGGTACTGCACAAAACTGACCCCTGAAGGCTATGCCGTCGAGTCCGAGTCTCACCCAGGCTCAGTACAAATCTACCCTGTGGCTGCGCTTGAACGCGTTGCCTAATCTCTCAATCGAGAGGACATCGCCCGTCAAACAGGGCGCCGCCTCTCAACTTGAACGTTGAAACTTACTATAAATAATCAATATTTCAGCATCTAGCCGGCGTATTTATTAACTTTGCTGCTATATTATTTATAGCAAAATAGCATCAACCCCGACCCGCAAACGGCATCTTCGTCGCCATCACCGTATGAAACATCACATTCGCACTAAGCGGCAAGCTGGCTAGATAAACGACCGATTGACCGACGATATTGACGTCCATCAGCGGTTCGATTTCCATCTTGCCATTGGCTTGCAAGATGCCTGTGGCCATGCGGGCGGCCATTTCTGTGGCGGCGTTGCCGACGTCGATTTGACCGACGGCGATGTCGTATTTACGGCCGTCAAGGCTAGCGGTTTTGGTCAGGCCGCGCACGCCGTGTTTGGTGGCGGTGTAGGCCATGGAATTGGGGCGCGGGGTGGTTGAGGAGATGGAGCCGTTGTTGATGATGCGGCCACCCATGGGGGATTGCGACTTCATGGTTTTGAAGGCTTGCTGGATGCACAAAAACATGCCTGTCAAGTTGATGTCCACCACGTTTTTCCACTGGTCAACTGTCCACTCTTCAAACGGGCCAGGCGGGTTGCCAACGCCAGCGTTATTGAACAACACATCGACGCGGCCAAAGGCTTTCACGGCGGCTGCGAATAGCGCTTGGACAGATTCGATTTGCGACACATCAGTTGATACAGCTATGGCGCGAGAACCAGCACCAGATTCTGCGATGACCTCTTGCAAAGGCTCTGCGCGGCGACCTGCTAGCACGACGTTGTAGCCAGCGGCCAAGAGAGCTAATGCGCTGGCTTTGCCGATACCTGTACCGGCGCCGGTGACGATGGCGGTTTTTGGGGTTGAGCTAGATGGTGTTGTCATGTTCTTTTATTAATTTCGTTTTCGTTTTCTTTTGTTTTTGATTTTGATTTTGATTTATCTTCTTGATTTCATTTTTTTCTTAAATACACCTGCGTTGTTTTCTTTTTTAGACGCTACTTTGGCGCTGCTTTTTGTCATTGGGCCTGGGCCTGACAAGCTGGAAAGCCCCGTTTTACTGACCGCTGAGGCGGATTTACTGGACTTTTTAGCTTTGCTTTTGCGGTCTGCAATGGCGGATTTTGGCGTTTTGCCGCTGCTGGCATGACTGGCTTTACTGCGGTCTGAACGCGGCGCACCGTAGGACGCAGATTTCTCGTTGCTACCGCTATAGCCTTTGTCTTTCATCGCACGAGCGAGCATGTCGTCGCCTTTGGGAACGAATCTAAAGTCAATTTTGCGTGCATCCAAATCAACCTTGCTGACCTGCACCCGCACCCGCGTGCCGATGGCGTATTTGATGCCCGTACGCTCGCCGCGCAGCTCTTGGCGGGCTTCGTCGAACTTGAAGTATTCGCCGCCCAGCTCGGTGATGTGGATCAAGCCTTCGACAAACATCGCATCCAAGGTGATGAATAAGCCAAAGCTGGTAACGGAGCTGACCACGCCGTCGAACTCTTCACCCAAATACTCGCGCATGTATTTGCATTTGAGCCAAGCTTCCACGTCGCGGCTGGCCTCATCAGCGCGGCGCTCGTTGGCGCTGCAATGCAACCCAGCAGCTTGCCAGGCCATGATTTCTTTGGTGGGGGCAACAGCTTTTTCTAACTTGTTCGTCGGTGCTTTGACGCGAGACGCCAAGCGTTTCGCCAGCTTGTCTTGCGCTTCACCCGGTGTTGGTAAAGTGGGCAGCTTGTACTTGCTATTTGTCAACACCGCTTTGATGACGCGGTGCACCAGCAAGTCTGGGTAACGGCGAATCGGGCTGGTGAAATGCGTGTACGCGTCGTAAGCCAAGCCAAAATGCCCGCTGTTACTAGGCGTGTAAATGGCTTGCGACATGGAGCGCAGCAGCATGGTGTGGATTTGCAGCGCATCAGGCCGGTCTTTGGTGGCCAAGGCGATGGCCTGGAATTCGCCCGGCTTGGGGTCATCGCCAATCGTCAACGGAATGCCCGTGGCTTTGAGGTAATTGCGCAGGGTTTCTTGCTTCTCAGGTGTCGGGCCTTCGTGCACACGGAACAAGCCAGCATGTTTGCTTTGGGCAATGTAGTCGGCACTGCAGACATTGGCCGCCAACATGGCTTCTTCAATCAAGCGGTGCGCTTCGTTGCGGGTGCGGGCAATGATTTTTTCGATGCGGCCGTTCTCGTCGCAAACGATTTGCGTCTCTGTCGTTTCAAAATCAACCGCGCCACGCACGGCGCGGGACGACAGCAGCGCTTTATACACATCGCTTAAATTCAGCAAATCTTGCACCCGCGCCTTGCGCTTGGTGGCTTCTGGGCCTTTGGTGTTGCTCAAAATCGCGGCAACTTCGGTGTAGGTAAAGCGCGCGTGGCTGAACATCACCGCCGGGTAAAACTGGTAGGCGTGCACGTCGCCCTTGGCGGTAACCAGCATGTCGCAGACCATACACAGGCGCTCCACATCGGGGTTGAGCGAGCATAGGCCATTGGACAGCTTTTCAGGCAACATGGGAATGACGCGGCGCGGGAAGTAAACGCTGGTAGCGCGGTCATAAGCGTCAATGTCAATCGCCGAGCCGTTTTCAACGTAATGACTCACATCAGCAATGGCGACCAGCAAGCGCCAGCCTTTGGCTCTGCCTACTTTGGCGGGCTCGCAATACACGGCATCGTCAAAGTCGCGGGCGTCTTCACCGTCGATGGTGACCAAGGGCACATCGGTCAAATCAATGCGGTCTTTTTTGTCTTGCGGTCGCACTTTATCCGGCAAAGCTCGCGCTTGTGCGATACAAGCCTCAGAAAAAATATGCGGAACACTGTATTTGCGCACCGCAATTTCGATTTCCATGCCTGGGTCGTCCACTTCACCCAATACTTCGACGACACGGCCTACGGGTTGTCCAAACAAAGCTGGAGGCTCTGACAACTCCACCACGACCACTTGGCCGGTTTTAGCGTCGCCAATGCCGCCTTTAGGAATCAGCACATCTTGCCCATAGCGTTTATCTTCCGGCGCCATGATCCAAATGCCGCTCTCAAATAACAGTCGGCCAATGATCGGCTGGTTTGAGCGCGCTAAAATCTCCGTCACACGCCCTTCTGGCCTGCCGCGTCGGTCTTGCCGCACGATGCTGACTTTGACGTGGTCTTTGTGTAAAACGGCACGCATTTCATTGGGCGGCAGGTAGATATCGGCCTCACCGTCGTCACGAGCGACGAAGCCGTGTCCGTCGCGATGACCCTGAACAATGCCTGAAACCTCGGCCAAAAGTCCCTTGCCCTGCAGACTGTCGGTGCTATTCATTCGATGCATGCTTTGCGTTTTGATACAATCACCCTTTTCCTGAAATTCAAAATTTTGTCCGCTTGCTAATGTTACTAACAATAGTTTCTAACAACAGCGCTCAGACAGGTAGGCCCAGGTGGCGGAATTGGTAGACGCACTAGTTTCAGGTACTAGCGAGTAACATCGTGGGGGTTCGAGTCCCTTCCTGGGCACCAATTTACCATTTTCTGATTCTAACCGTACAAGCGCCGCATAAACAGCAACAGACGCGGCAGTTTGAGGTCAATTCATAAACACTCTTTTAAAGACTTCGTGGACCCAGCATCTGGCGCGGATCGACCCAAGCGTCGAACTGCTCGACGCTGACTGCCTTTAGCGCCAGCGCAGCGTCACGCAGCGTGGTGTGGTGTTGATGGGCGTGTTTGGCTATCTGCGCAGCACGGTCGTAGCCGATGTGCGGTGCCAGCGCTGTCACCAGCATCAGCGAGCTATTAAGTAATTCCTGCACCCGCGCCTCGTTCACCTGAATGCCGACCACACAGTGCTGGGTGAAACTGCGCGTCGCATCCGCCAGCAGGCGCACGCTATCAAGGGTGTCCAGTGCGATCAGCGGCTTATAGACGTTGAG
>JANPLX010000104.1:0-1781 GCA_031422495.1 Polaromonas sp.
GGTACAATGAAACGATGTGCCCGTAGCTCAGCTGGATAGAGCACCGCCCTTCTAAGGCGGTGGCCACTGGTTCGAACCCAGTCGGGCACACCAAATCCCCCCAAACGCGTCAATAAAACATTGCAACAGAATACTGAGTCAGATATTTAGACGTAAAAAAGGGTCAGAAGCGAATAAATGCTGCTGACCCTTGCTTATTTTTTTGGTCGGAGTACAAGGATTCGAACCTTGGACCCCCTGGTCCCAAACCAGGTGCGCTACCAGGCTGCGCCACACTCCGCCATGCCCATATTGTAACCCAAAAATAGGTGCAAAATCGGCAGCTCGGTCAGAACTTGCGCGTAAAATCAGCAACTATATGTCTGGTAATACCTTTGGAACCCTCTTCGCAGTCACTAACTTTGGTGAATCCCATGGCCCAGCTATTGGCTGCATCATCGACGGTTGCCCGCCTGGGATGCCACTCTCAGAAGCTGATATTCAGCCCGATTTAGACCGTCGCCGCCCTGGAACTTCTAAATTTGTAACGCAGCGCAACGAAGCAGATATTGTTGAGATTTTGAGCGGCGTTTATGAAGGCAAAACCACAGGAACCCCGATTTGTTTGTTGATCAAAAATACCGACCAACGCAGCAAAGATTACGGGAATATTTTGGACACATTTCGCCCCGGTCATGCTGATTACGCCTATTTACACAAATATGGCCTGCGCGACCCGCGTGGCGGCGGCCGAGCCTCGGCGCGATTGACAGCGCCCATGGTAGCAGCAGGTGCAGTGGCTAAAAAATGGCTGGCAGCGCAATACGGCACTGTGTTTCGCGGTTGTATGACGCAAATTGGTGATGTGGTGATACCGTTTGAATCATGGGAGCATGTGCACAGCAACCCATTTTTTGCACCATGTGCAGATGTTAGCGAACTTGAAAGTTATATGGCTGCGTTGCACAAAGCGGGCGATTCATGCGGCGCACGCATCCGCGTGACAGCCAGCCATGTACCCGTCGGATTAGGCGAACCACTGTTTGACAAAATGGATGCAGATATTGCGTACGCCATGATGGGCATCAACGCCGTGAAAGGTGTTGAAATCGGTGCTGGATTTGGCAGCGTGACGCAACGTGGCACCACGCATGGCGATTCACTTTCGCCGCAAGGATTTAAATCAAACAATGCTGGCGGTGTACTAGGTGGCATCACCACGGGACAAGATTTAGAAGTCTCCATTGCCATCAAACCAACCAGCTCCATCATTTCACCGCGCGAATCAATTGATCTGGCAGGCAACTCTGCCGAAGTCATCACCAAAGGCCGGCACGACCCTTGCGTGGGTATTCGCGCAACTCCCATTGCGGAAGCAATGTTGGCTTTGGTCGTCATTGAACATGCTCTGCGTCAACGTGCTCAATGTGGCGATGTGGTGGTTGCCAGCCCACCCATTGCTGCGGCTGCTCCCAAGCTTTAAATTTAGAATTTTGCAAGCTCATGGATCATGCCGCGCCTGTAACTAAGCGGCAGTTACTGCCTTTTGCAGCGCTATCCGCCAGCTACTTTGCGCATATCGGGTTTTTCAACCCCTATCTGCCGCTATGGCTCAAAGACATGGGCTACGGCATTTTTGCCATCAGCGTTTTCACCTCCATTCAAGCTGCCACGCGCTTGTTTGCGCCTTATGGCTGGGGTTGGTTGAGCGACCACACCGGTGAACGTGTCAAGCTACTGCGTTATGGTGCAACTCTTGCCTTGCTCAGTGCATTGGGCTTGTGGTTTGACTTTGGCTACCT
>JANPLX010000105.1:0-52188 GCA_031422495.1 Polaromonas sp.
ATCAATCGGTGGGTTGGGTTTGAAGGTGATGTTGATGACGTGCGGCGCGGCATCGACTTTGACCACGCCGTAGGGCTTGGCCATGACGCGCAAGCGGTGAACGTCCAGCAGCGTTTGGGCTTGTGGGGGCAGTTTGCCGAAACGGTCGACGATTTCTTCCAGCAGGGCGTCGATTTGGTCGGTGGTTTTAGCCGTCGCCAGTTTTTTGTAAAAGGAAAGGCGCAAATGCACGTCGCCGCAGTAATCGTCCGGCAACAGGGCGGGGGCGTGCAGGTTGATCTCGGTCGTCACATTCATAGGTGACATCAAATCGGGTTCGATGCCGGCTTTGAGGCAGCGCACGGCCTCGCCCAACATCTCGTTGTAGAGCTGAAACCCGATTTCCATCATGTTGCCGGACTGGTTTTCGCCCAAAACTTCGCCCGTACCGCGAATCTCCAGGTCGTGCATGGCGAGGTAAAAGCCAGAACCTAGCTCTTCCATTTGCTGAATCGCTTCTAACCTTTGCCCCGCTTGCTTGGTCAAACCTTCAATATCCGGCACCATCAAATACGCATATGCTTGGTGGTGGCTGCGACCGACGCGACCACGCAGTTGGTGCAACTGCGCGAGGCCAAACTTATCGGCACGCGCCATCACAATCGTGTTGGCCGTGGGCACGTCGATGCCAGTTTCAATGATGGTCGAGCACAGCAGCAGGTTGTAGCGCTGGGCAACAAAATCTTTCATCACCCTTTCCAGCTCGCGCTCGGGCATTTGGCCATGGGCGATGGCGATGCGGGCTTCGGGCAGGATTTCTTCCAGTCGCTCTTTGCGGTTTTGGATGGTGTCCACTTCGTTGTGCAAGAAATACACCTGTCCACCACGCTTCAGCTCGCGCAGTACGGCTTCGCGGATCACGCCATTGCTCTCAGTCCGCACAAAGGTTTTGATCGCCAAACGGCGCTGCGGCGCAGTGGCGATAACGCTTAAATCGCGCAGACCTTCCAGTGCCATTCCCAGCGTGCGGGGAATCGGCGTGGCGGTCAACGTCAGCACATCAATCTCTGCCCGCATGGCCTTCATGGTTTCTTTATGGCGCACGCCGAAGCGATGCTCTTCGTCGATAACCAGCAAGCCCAGACGCTGGAATTTCACGTCTTTGCTGAGTAATTTATGCGTACCGACGACGATATCGATGGTTCCATCGGCAATGCCTTTGATAGCGGCTGTGATTTCTTTGGCAGAGCGGAAACGGCTCATTTCTGCCACTTTGACGGGCCATTTGGCGAATCTATCGACCAAGGTTTGGTAATGCTGCTCGGCTAAGAGCGTCGTTGGTGCAAGTATGGCGACTTGTTTGCCCCCAGTGATGGCAATGAAGGCGGCACGCAGGGCGACTTCGGTTTTACCAAAACCCACGTCGCCGCAAATCAGGCGATCCATCGGGCGCGGGCTGATCATGTCTTGAATGACACAGTGGATGGCGGCGCGCTGGTCGGCGGTTTCTTCAAAGCCAAAGTCGTTGGCAAAGGTTTCGTAGTCCTGCGGCGAGTAGCGGAAGGCGTGACCTTCACGGACTGCCCGGCGGGCGTAGATGTTCAAGAGTTCAGCGGCAGAGTCGCGGATTTGCTCGGCGGCTTTGCGTTTGGCTTTGTCCCATTGGGGAGAACCCAGCCTGTGCAGCGGCGCTTCATCGGCGCTGACGCCTGTGTATCGGCTAATGTGGTGCAACTGGCTGACGGGCACGTACAACGTGGATTTGTCAGCGTATTCCAAATGCAAAAACTCTTGCATTTCGGCTTCGCCATCGGTTTGCAGTTTGCCCACATCGAGGTTGACCAAGCCTCTGTAGCGTCCAATGCCGTGTGCGCTGTGAACAACAGGGTCACCGATGTTGAGCTCTGACAAGTCTTTTATAAGCGCTTCAACATCGCTGACTTGCTCTTGCTTTTTACGACGCCGGGTGACAGAACCCGCAGCGAACAGCTCGGTTTCGGTGACGAGATCAATGCCTTCGCCAATATTTTTACCGATACCAACTTGCAACCAACTAAAACCAACATTCAAGCCAGACGTGGCGATACCGATTTTTTCAACGCTGGTTTGAAAGTTTTCCAGGCTGTCAAAAGTGGGGACTGACATGTTACTGGCACGCAGAAAATCAAGCAAACTTTCGCGTCTGCCGTCTGATTCAGCCAGAATAAGCACCCGCTGGGTCGTGTTGTTCAGATGCGCTTTGAGTTTTGCTAGTGGATCATCAGCGCCGCGAACCACTGACAGATCAGGCAAAGTTCCAAATTCGACGAATGAGGATTCGTTCGATACATCTGCTGGCGCAGCTTTGATCGCCAGTTGTGCAAAATCATTCGCTCTTGCATAAAACTGCTCTGCGCTTAAAAATAATGCTTCTGGCGGTAGCGCAGGGCGGTCGGGGTCGCCTTGCGCTAATCTATAACGGTCTTTGGTGTCTTGCCAAAAGCGCTGGAAAGCTGGTTCTAAATCGCCGTGTAAAACGACGGTAGCTTCGTTTTTGGAATCTGCAGTACCGTTTAAGTTACCAGCCAAATAATCAAAAACCGTCGCCGTCTCTTCAAAAAACAGCGGCAAATAATATTCAATACCAGCCGTCGCCACGCCATTGCCAATGTCTTTGTAAACGCGGCTTTTGGTTGGGTCGCCTTCGACCAGTTCGCGCCAGCGGCTCCTAAACTTGGTTCGCGCATCGTTGTCCATCGGAAACTCGCGTCCGGGTAGCAGGCGCACCTCGGGCACGGGATACAGGCTGCGCTGGGTGTCGGGGTCAAAGGTGCGGATGCTGTCAATTTCGTCGTCAAACAAATCGACGCGAAACGGCACCAGCGAACCCATGGGAAACAAATCAATCAAGCCACCGCGCACGGCATATTCTCCCGGGCTGACGACTTGGCTCACATGGTTGTAGCCCGCTAGCGTCAGTTGCGCTTTGAATTTGGCTTCGTCTAACTTTTGTTTGGTTTTGAACGAAAACGTGTAGGCTGCTAAAAAACTTGGCGGTGCGAGGCGGTACAAAGCTGTGGTAGCGGGGATGATGACAACATCTGCGCCACTGTCTTTGTCGCGCTGGCTGATGCGCCATAACGTCGCGAGTCGTTCGCTGATCAGGTCTTGGTGTGGTGAAAACGAGTCGTACGGCAGGGTTTCCCAGTCGGGGAAGAGCGTGAGTCGTACTTCAGGTGCGAAAAAATTGATTTCATGCATCAAACGCTGCGCGTCTGTCGCATCAGAGGTAACAATGGCCGTCAAGCGTTTGCCCGCTTTGTCGCGCTGCGCCAATTTGGCTAACAAAAGTGCATCAGATGATCCAACTGAGCGGGGCAGGGTGTAACGTTTGCCTAGAGAGAGCTTGGGTAAATCCATTGAACCTTAAAACGAATCTTTAAATAATCTTTGTATACCTTTTAGGTATTGAGAATGCATTTTAGAATAGCCGTCATGACAAACGTGCAAAGCCCTGAAAAGAACCCTAAAAAGAACGTTAAAGAGACCCCTAAGTTATGGGCACTCATTCCCTGTGGCGGCAACGGATCACGAGCTCAAAGCGATATCCCTAAGCAATACCGTGTCATTGCAGGTAAACCCATGGTGATGCACACTTTGGCGGCTTTTGAGCAAGTAAGGCGTGTCGACGGTGGCTTGGCTGGTGGTTTGGTGGTTATTGCAGAAGAAGATGACTATTTGCCAGTCATGTTTGAAGCGCTTAATGAGCTTAAAGTGCTCAAAAATACTATATTTTCGATATCACCTCAGGCAGGAAATACAAGGGCTATAACCGTTTTTAATGGCTTAAAAGTGCTTTTAGTACATGGTGCAGATAAAAACGACTGGGTTTTGGTGCATGACGCGGCTCGGTGCTTAATAACGCCCGAGCAGATTAACGCTTTGATAGATGTTTGCGAAAACGACGCTGTAGGCGGTTTGCTAGCACTACCACTGCCCGACACTTTGAAAATCGAACAAGCGGGTAGAGTGGCTGCAACGCTGGGCCGCAACGACAAATGGTTGGCGCAAACACCACAAATGTTCCGAATTGGTGCGCTGCTACAAGCTTTGACGGCAGCTGGGGATTTGTCGGACGCGTCCAACAGGCTGATTACCGACGAATCCAGCGCCATGGAGCGATTGGGCCATGCACCTAAGCTTGTCAGGGGCAGTGCGCAGAATTTTAAAGTGACATATCCCGAGGACTTTGCCTTGGCAGAAGCTTTGTTACAAAGTCGGACTTGAATTGACGGTAGGTTTACAGATTGGGCTAAGCTTTGTGCGAGTTGGTGTCGTCTTGCGGTCTACTTTGTCCGTTGTAGAGGGATGATTCCATTAAAAATGACGCCGTTGCAGGCTCGCCATCTGCTGGTTCGCACTGGTTTTGCACCTACACAGACTGAGGTTGACAAGATTGCTGGACATAGTGCTCAGCGTGCTGTGGCTGACATACTTGCCGCTGCTGCGGCCAATAGACCCAAATACGCTGCGCCAGACTTTGCCAGCCAATCACCTCCAACACCCTATAAGCTGCTGAACAGCAAAGACGAACAGCAAGCACAGCGACAGCAGCAGCTGCGTGAAGGCGTCGAGATGAAAGTGTGGTGGATGCGTGAAATGCTGGAATCTCCCGCTCCGCTGGCTGAGCGGATGACACTGTTTTGGCATAACCACTTTGCCACCTCGCAGCAAAAAGTAAACCGCTCACAACCCATGTGGCGACAGCATCAACTGCTGCGTGACAACGCTTTAGGTAGCTTTTCAACGCTGCTGCACGGCATTGCCAAAGATCCCGCCATGCTTGTATACCTAGACGGTGATAGCAACAGAAAACAGGCTCCCAATGAAAATTTTGCGCGAGAAGTGATGGAACTTTTTGCCTTGGGCGAAGCCTCGCAAGGTGGCGGCTACACCGAGCAAGACATCAAAGAAGTGGCTCGTGCCTTCACGGGCTGGAGTGTTGAGCGAGACGACTTTAGCTTTAAATTTCGTAAACCGCAGCACGATGATTCATCAAAAACCGTCATGGGACTTACAGGCATGTTTGACGGCAGCGATGTGCTGAACATCATGCTGGCACAGCCTGCATGTGGGCAATTCATCGTGACTAAGTTGTGGCACGAGTTCGTGTCTCCCAAGCCAGACGCGAAAGAGGTTAAACGGATTGCGCAGCGCCTGCAACAAAACAACTATGTCGTCTCAGGTGCCTTGGCTGATTTGTTCACCACACCGGCTTTTTGGGAAGCCAGCAACCGTGGCAATTTGATCAAATCACCGGTTGACTTGGTTGTAGGAACGGTGCGTCAGTTTGGATTTAGCTACAGCGATGTGATGCCGTTTGTGTTGAAAACTGCGCAACTGGGTCAAAACCTGTTGATGCCACCCAATGTGAAGGGCTGGCCTGGTTACACCGATTGGATCAATACAAGCACACTTTTGGTTCGCAAAAACTTTACGGACCAGCTGTTTAGATCCACCGGCCAGTCGGTTGAGAATACGGCCATGCTGAAAGTTGGCAAAGCTACATCATCGATTTCATTTGATGCTGATGCGTTTCTAAGACCTTATGACGGACGTTCTGACGGCGTGCCAAATGATGCAACAAAAACGACAATAGTCGTCGTATTACTTGCCTCAGATGCTACACAAAACATAGCAAATGGGACTGTTGGCATTGCCTACTTACGCACACTCACGCTTGATCCAGCGTACCAATTAAAATAAATAAGTAAAGGTGACGACGATGAAACGCAGAGACTTTTTAACAAACTTCAGCTCAGCTACCGGGGCGGCGCTTTTGTCTGCACATGCACCCGGTTGGGCACAAGCTGTGGCAAACCGTGCTAGCAGCGTGCAAGACCGCATTTTGATTTTGATTGAGCTCAAAGGTGGCAACGATGGTTTGAACACCGTCATTCCCTATGCAGATAACGCCTATTACGCGCTGCGCAACACCATTGGCATCAAGTCTGAAGAATTGATCAAACTAAACGAAAAAGTTGGTCTACACCCAGACCTCAAAGCCATGTTGCCATTTTGGGAGAAAAACGAGCTGGCGATCGTGCAAGGCGTGGGTTACCCGCAAGCGAATTTGTCGCATTTCAGGTCGATCGAGATTTGGGGAACCGCGTCCAAGTCTTCTGAGTACCTTAGCGACGGCTGGGCGACTCGAGCGATGCAAGCTGGGTTGGCTGCCAAAGCTAAATTCACAGCCGAGGGCGTGTTGATCGGCATGAACGAGTTTGGCCCCTTGGCTGGCGCCAAAGCCGTGTCCTTGAACGACCCCGTTGCCTTCGTCAACCAGTCCAAAATCGCACGTGCAAGTGATTTAACAGGCAACAAGTACAACGCCGCTTTAACTTACCTGCTGAAGGTAGAAAACGAGATTTTGACAGCGGCTGACGGTTTGAAGTCAGACAAATACGCCTTCACCACCGTTTTTCCGACGGGACAGTTTGGCAACGGCATCGCTGCTGCGGCGCAAGTTGTGGCATCGCAAAGCAACAAGATCGTTGCAAATGCAGGCGGTGTGCCTGTGATTTGTTTAACACTGGGAAGTTTTGATACCCACCAAAACCAGCTCAATGCACATGCGAATTTGCTTAGACAACTCGCTGAAGGCATGGCTGCGCTTAAAAGTGCGCTAACTGAGCTAGGTGCTTGGGATAGAACGCTTGTGATGACTTTCTCTGAATTTGGCCGCCGCGCCAAGCAAAACAGCTCGGGTGGTACAGACCACGGCACAGCTGCACCGCATTTTGTAGCTGGTGGCGCGGTACGCGGTGGTTTGTATGGCCAAGCGCCTGATTTAAGCCGTTTGGACAGCAATCAAAACGTCGTCCATACCACCGACTTCAGGCAAATGTACACCACCGTGGCGCAGCAGTGGTGGGGCGTGAATGCTGAAGCTGTGGTACGTGGAAAATTTGAAACCTTGAAGTTTTTACGAACTTAAAAACTAGCTCTTACTTAAGTCATGGTCTAGGACCAAAGGCAGCGCAGTCACATTATCATATCTAGGCTGAAAGTAGGGCGGTGCGTACACCTTCAATGGCAAGGTGAAGCGGAATACACTGCCACGACCTACGCGTGATTGCATGGTAATGCTGGAGTTTTCAGCATAGGCGGACAGTTTGTTCACCACACTCAAGCCCAGTCCAAAACCTTCGTCGGTGCTGGCGAAATTGCCGACTTTATAAAACTCTTCAAAAATGTGCTCGTGGTGCTCAGCGTCAATACCAATGCCGGTGTCCCACACCTCAAAATCGATACCGACAGAGCTTTTACGAACTGCCAGCAAAATACCGCCCTTTTCTGTATATTTCAAAGCGTTGGAGATAAAGCACGTCAAAATTCGTTTGACCAACAACTGATCTGTTTGCAAAAAACCCGAAATGGCATTGGTTCTAAATTGCAAGTTTTTATGCCTTGCTAGATGTTTGTACTGCAGTTCTAAATCGTCAACAACCTCATCGATATCCACGGTTTGATGCAGCACAAGCACATGTCCCGTATTGATTTTTTCAAACTCAAAAAGTGAGTCAAACAAAGTGTTGATAGCATCGCACGAAGCCGTTATTTTTGGTAGCAAAATGGGTATTTTCGTGCTGTCAGCAACAGCAATATCAGCATACACTTTTAGCGCATACACGGGCTGGCGGACATCGTGCGCTGCGCTAGCGTAAAAGCGCTGAATAACTTCATTGGCATTGACCGCAACTTGCTTTTCGTGGGCGAGTTGTTCTGTTTTGCGATTCAGGTTTTGAATTAATACACTGTTGCGGTATTGCAGGGCTAAATTGCGTTTGAAGTTGGTATAAAACCGGTTGTCAACAATGCGCAAGGCAAGCCAGATGGCGACCAGACTAAGCAAGTGAACATACTGAATCTGCGGGGCTTGAAATCCCCCAATGTAGCCTATGTACCATAGTGCGCCCAGCACCTGCGTGCCTATCAAAACGTTGATGAACTGGCGGGAAATAAAAGGGTGGGAATGGAGGTTATGCACAGCAGCAAAGCCCACCACATTCAGCATCGTGGCGCAGATATATTGGTTTTCTACGGGGATATTGGTAAAGAACAGCCAACCCGACATGCCCCAAGTGAAAGCATTCAATGTCCATACCAGGCTATAGCGCTTGGCAAAGGCAGATTGGCTACTAATATCGGCACGCGCCAAGTGCCTGTAGAAGAGGCTTTTGATGCTGTATCTGAATGCCAAAACCACCAGCGAGACGACGAGCCATGAAGCAATCAGCAGGGTGTTGACATGGCCATACAGCTGCAGCGCCATGACAAACATGGTGAAAGACGCAAAACCCATCATGCCTGAGCGTGATTGCATCAGCTGACGAATCGATTCGCTTTCAATCCATTCGGACTCAGAAAGTTCGGGGTTTATTTCTTCAACTATCATGATGTATAGGATTCGCTCGTTGAGAAAACGAGTCGACAGTTCTAGGTAGTTGTAAATAGTTACTTGAAATACATATTGATACATTTTGCCATAAAAAGCTGACTTACATCACTTGGTCCAAGTAACAAAACCACTCTAATCTCGACTCTCTAAGTTTTTGGCTGCTGTGTTGTTCAATCGTAGGCCGTTAAAATCAGTCCTGCAACTTGAACGCATATTGCTAAACTTTCCTTCTACAGGCTCACATTTTGAATTTGCACATCAGCACCTTTGCGGGCGGCAACGCGCTCAGCCCGTTTCGAATCAACCAACTGCTGCCTAAACTGCAAGCTGTCAGTGACAAAATAAACCATCTCAGCGCACGATTTGTGCATTAGCAGCCTCCGAGACGCCACTGAATGATGATTTAAGCTCAAAGCTTCAGTCTTTGCTAACTTAGAAGCCGCCAACACCGAGTTCGGCCTGGCATTGGCTGATGACGAGATGGATTACCTCGTTACCGCCTTCACCGGCTTGAAGCGCAACCCCAGCGATGTCGAGCCGATGATGTGTGCACAGGCTAATTATGAGCACTGCCGACACAAAATCTTCAACGCCAACTTCATCATCGACGGCGTGGCGATGGACTTGGTAATGACGCTGGACTTTGTCGGTCGATGGTGCTTGCCGCTTAAAAAGCTGAGCCTGAAATTTCTACGAAGCAGAATAAAGCGCTATTGGTAATTGAAGTTTAAAGACACTACCCCGTCCCGGTGTCGATTTCATCACGACATTCGCCCCTTCGATGCGTGCAGCGAGCTGCTTGACGATAGCCAAGCCGAGACCCAAGTTTTCATTTTTGATGTCGGAGTGATTTACTTTAAAAAACTCGGTAAAAATCTGATCTTTCATAGCATCATCAATACCAATTCCTGTATCCCAAACTTCAAAGCTCACATGCGTTTTTGTTTTTCTAACGCCAATAAGTACACCTCCTGTTGATGTGTAACGGATGGCATTTGTGACGAAGTTATTCAAAATACGTATCAAGTACATAGGTTCGATGGTGACAAAGCCCTTCAGCAGTTTACATCGTAAATCTAAACTCTTTACAGTCGCTATGGGTTGAAAATGCAATGCCAGATTTTGAAATATTTCTTCAATGTTGACTTTTGTTCGTTCTAAATGCATGTCAGCTCGGTGCATTTTCTGAAAATCAAACAAGCCGTTGAACATGTCATTGATGGCGTTGCAGGATTTAGAAATCTTGGGCAGCAATACTTCTGCCTGCTCTGGGTCGTGCTCCAGCATATCTGTATAAATCTGCATGGCATAAACGGGCTGACGCAAGTCGTGCGCTGCAGCGGAGTAGAACTGTTGAATCACCGAGTTGGCCCCAATGAGGGCTTGCTGCTCCAAGCGCAACTGTTGTTGGCTATACCCCAACGAGTCAATGAGCTGAAGTTTTGAATATTCAAAATCCAGCCGTTGTTGAAGCATCAGATGGAAACGATTGCCAACCATCCAAAGTAAATACCAGGTTATAACAAGATAAAACGTAAAGGCTAAAAATTGTGCAATTGCTTGTTCAGTGTTCTGGTTCAATGCCAAACGCAGTATCGCAAAAATGAATGGCAGCCCGATGAGGATAGCTGAAGCCCCATGCATTAACTGACGATTCACACAGGTGCGAGTGAGGACTAAAAACATCAGGGCGTTCAGTATAACAACACAAATGACCCGAGGAACATCGGGAAGCCACAGCTGAGATAAAAAACTCGATAGTCCCCAAACCACACATTGAACATACCACACCGTTTTGTATCGCTGAGCGATACGTGTCATTTGATCGGTCATGACGCTTGGCTGGGCAATCAACAAGGTGGAATAGGCACCAAGCAAATGCATAATCCAGAAGTACACACCGAATATAAGAAGTGTCCAAACTACAACCAGGGCGGCTGGTGCGTGCAGAATAAGTACAGACGCCAAACTAAATACAAATAGTGTTGCGACGACTGCAGTTCTGGGCTCTAGTAACACGCGATTCGATTCCAGCTCATACCATTGATCTTTAGTCGGCAGTTTGGTTTGTATACCGTCTTTTATCATGTAAATCGTGTAGCTTAATGAAGGCGGTTTTTGTAAAAAATGGATTTTTCTTTCCTGCAAATCCTGAAAAATCATTATAAATGATGGGTTTATCGATATGTTCAATTCCGATAGGGTCAACGGCCTTTAACTTCAATATTGGCGGCAATCAGGGGCTGTACGTCAGCGTGATGGTCAACGAGTCAGAAAAACTGCCTGCCTTCAGCGTGCTTTGCCCGGCTGGAATTTTGCCGTAGACCGTGTGTGACTGATTGCTATCGGCACTAGGAATGTTGCCGCCCACGAGCGAGCCACTGATGCCATCACCCCAAATACTGGTGTAGCTGGCCTCGGTATAGATGTTGAAAACCATGTTGGCACCACCATTGACGCTGTTGGTCAGATAGCGCGGGTTGGTGCTACTGCCCGATGTGCTCGGCCCTAGTGCAATAGAGTAGCTGCCACTGGTAACGATCCCCGTGCACACCACAGAGACTGCGGCACTGCTGGTGACGTTTGCCGAGGTTACTTTGCCCGCAAATGTCAGTGGCTGGTAGGATCCAAACGCCATTCCGCTGGAACTCACCACACATGACCCGGCCATCACCGAACTGGCAACAGCCCAGAGACCCACACCAAGTGCCAGTGTGTTGAAGTGGCTGACCGCGCGCACGCGGCAAGGTATTTTCATGGTTTTCCTTCTTCGCAGGCCAGTGGCCCGATTTTTCCTGGCGTGCCGTCCAGGCTGGCAGGTACGTCCAGATTGAGTGTGCAACCACCTTTTGGCCATTTGATCTCGATCCGTTGGTGCTTCTTAGCCAAATCAGTCAACCAGACCTCGCCCCGACGGCCTGTGATGAACTCGGGACCCACAGGCAGCAGGCGCACTTTAGCACCCATAGGCACAGGTGAGCCATCTCGCTGGTTGAGTACCAGCAAGGCCTGGCGGGTGCGCCGCATGGCAAAGTTCACCACCACGCCACTGCGGGCGAAGGGCGTGACCTCCTGTGATGTGTTGGCGACCTCCACATCCAGCGGCAAGTCCACTGGGTCAATCTCGAGCTGGTTCTTCTGCCACGGCAGCAGCCCGGGCACAAAGGCGAGGCCGCGCGCATCGGTTTCGGCCACCACCTGATGGCTGAGCTTGACGGGAATGCCCTGAATGCCGTCGACTTTGACAACTGCCACGCTGCCTTGCCCGACGGACCTGGAGGCGAAGGCCATACCGTCCAGCCAGCCGACCGTGCCACGGCCGCCCACACGGGTCGATACCTGGCCGTTTGCGCTGGTCACTGCGTCTAAAGCCACTTCTGTGGCGTTGGCCTTGTACTGCAAAGAGGCCTGCGCGCGCTGGCTCTCAGACGTTGCAGCCTGAACCCGCCAGCTCAGACCTGCGCCCGCAGGCGCAGTGGCTGCTGCCGAAATAGTACCGTTTATTTTGCCATCCGACCCGCGATCCATTTGGCCGGCCATATTGATGCCACTGTCAAGCGAGACATTGAGCGACAAGCCGGCGCGCCAGCCCTTGTCGCCGTCCAGGCGTTTATTGATGGAGGCATTGATGGTGGCCCCCTGCCAGATAGACGTGCTCATGGACATACCAAGCCATTGCAGGCGGTCTCCATCCCAGCGCGTTTGACGCAGGTAGCTCGCCGCACCATTGACGGACCCCCACAACATGCCACCTACGCTGGCCAGCCAGCGTTCGCGAGATCGCTGTGACACTATCAAGGGATCGCTGGCTTCGCCAAAAGGTGTGAAGCCCCGACTAGCGTATTCGTACTGCAGGGACGCTCCCCCCTGTTGGGTACTGCGTTCGATGCCCGCCTGTACAAGCTGACCACTTTGGCCAGGACCCTGGATCGTACTCGACGACGCGGCCAGCGCCATGCGCGCAACGCCCCAAGTGCCCAACAGTCCGGACAATTCCACACCTGCCGCGCGGCGTTTTTCCTGCAGCTCTACCCGTGCCTCGCCGGTCAGGCTGCTCGTCAATCCCTGCCGCCATGTCACTGCGCCAAAGGTATCGCCATAACTGCTGTCAAGCCCGTAACCTGTGCGCAGCTTACCCGCCTCAAAAGAATAGTCGGACAAACCCGGTGCCAGCAAACGGGGGGAGGTGTAGTAGCTTTGCCGCACAATGGTTTCACGGCCCAGCAAGTCGCGAACCACCAGGCCGATTTCTCCCGCCCCAGTAACGACGGGCACGTTGGCCAGATCAAACGGACCGGGCTGAATGGATTGGCTGATGCGCCGTGCATTATTCACCAGCACATCGACCGTAGAGGGCAGGGTTGCCTCACCGGCCAATGATATTTGGGGCAGTGTGATGAAGCCTGGCCGCATGCCGAAATCGCGCCCCCAGCGAACACCGCCATAGCGTGCAGGTCGACTCCAGCCACCCCCCACGCCCACGTTATCGCCAACAGTCAGTGAGTCCATGCGCTGTGGCAGGTCGTAGCGCCAATAGCTGTCGAGCCGCGTGGCGACACGGCCCGTCCCGTTGCTGTTGTCGCTGAACAGGGCGGAGGTCACGAAGTTGCCGAAACCGTTGAAGGCGACGGCCTCCAGCACCGCGCCGCTGGTTGTGCTGCCACCGCTGTTGCTCACAGACAAGTCATAGTTCAGCATCACACCGGGGTGCGACCGCGTGGGCGCGGTCGACGCGGCTGCCGGTCCATCCAGCGTGGAACTGGTAAAGGCAGAGGCCGGCGCACTGATCTCCAGGCTCAGACTCTGGCGGTTGATGCGGTAGGTCGCACCCGGCACGGCGTCTAGGGCATATGCGGGGCTGCCATCACTCAAGGCGGTGACCTGTGATGGCGGGTTCATGCGGGCTTCGGCCCAGGCTTCGGATGGCAACAGCAAGGGGCCGCCGGGCAACTGCTCGGCCCGGACCACGCTGCTCAGATGTTGACCATTGATGGAGATGTCAAGCAGCAGCACTTCAGGGCCGGCTTTTGATGCACCTCCAGCTTGTGCCAGGCGGCGGGATGGTTTCAGTTGCACAGGTGCCTCTGGTAAGGCATGCAGAGCCGGAAACACCAGTAGCGCAGGCAGTCCAACCGGTGCGGCAGTTGGTAACGCCGTTGATGGCGACATGGTGAGGGCGGCCAGTTGAATCGCTGCAGGAGGCCGCGCAGGCGAAGCGGGCAATGCCCTGGCCTGGACGGGCTTGGATTCGCTGCCCATCGGCTCCAAACGCAGCACCCAGGAGTCGCCCACACGACGCAGTTTGGGCGATACCTCTTCATTGAGTTGAAACTCCAGGCGCGACTGGTCGGGGGTTGTATTCAGGGCCAGCATGCGGATCGGCCCAAATCCTTCGGCGGGCATGGCCGGCAGGGGGTGGTCCAGGGTTACATGGGTGTTGTTCCATGCCAAAACAAGCCGATAGGGCGTAGGTTTAGTGGTGCCCGACCAGTTGAGCTCGGGTTCAAGGTTTGCAGGCATGCGCATGCGCAGCTGGATGGTCGCACCGTCCTGCTGAAGCAGGCTGACGCCCAGCGATGTGTTCGGGCTGGGCACTGCCCAGGCCAACGGCAAGGTACAAAGCCAGAGCGAGGACATCGCCTTGGCAAGCGGTAGCAACGCCGGGAGGGTGTTGCGGCTAGGATCGTTGAGATCAAATAAAGGTAGGGTCATAGTTCGTTACAACAATCAACAGTTAAGATCGGCCACCAAAGGCTCAAGCACTCAGCTTTGGCTGGGATGGGTTGACGAAAGAATAACTATGAGATCTTTAAAATCCGCCGGATTCGGCCTGAAGCTTTTCTCCAAGAGCTGTTTGTACGTGCAAACCGCTCAACACGCCCTTATGACCCGATGACAGTGCCACGCGCCACTCGCGTTCAGCACCCGCCAGCACGTTGATGCCGTCTTTGAGGCGCAATTCCTGCTGCCAGCCGTCTCCGGCCAGGGTCAGTGTTTGCACTTTGACGCGGCGGTTACCAGCGTTGAGCAGGCGGACACAGGCTTCAGCGGCCAGGCTGGTGCCCGGTTTGGCTGTTGTTGCAGGTGAAATGACAGATGTCGATGCAGATGCGCAAAGCTTCCAGCGGATCGCATTGCGAACCTTCCCTGCGGGGGCAATCATGATCGGCAGGTTGTGTGTCAGCCTGAAGCTGATCGCCGCTTGCCCATCTTTGCCTTGGTTTTCTGTGATGTCCTCCAATATGAGCCGGTAGGATCGCTCTATGGGCGAAGGTATAGGCGCACGCAGTATAAGGCGAAAGACTTGACTGGAGCCGGGCTGTATTTCAACGATGGGGGGAACGACCAGCAAGGCATCGGTGGGCTCAAACCGGTCTGAACCTTCAAGCTGTTGCCACAGCATGACGTCGGATTGCAGCGTGATCGGGTGATCCCCGCTGTTGTAGACCGAGACGGAAACCGCCCGGCGTGGAGAATTCATTTCAACCACCACCGGGGAGATCGCTACGCCTGCATAAGCAAGCGTAGCGGTGCCAGCGGCAAAGGCCAGCCCCAGGAGGGTCAACAGATGACGCAGGACTGGCCACATGGTGCTTAAGGCGTGTAAGTGATGGTCATGGCGACGGTATCAGCATAGCTGCCCTTTTTCGCCGCTGCCAGCTGCGCACCTGTGATTCGGGCGTAGATGGTTTCGGTCGTTGTGGCAGCGCCTGTTCCTGTATATGCAATGGAATTCGTTCCGTTGAGCACGGTGCCGCGTCCTGCGTTTGTATAGAGCTCGTATGCCAGCAAGTCGCTGCCCGAAATCATGTTTCGGGTGGTGCTAACGACATTCAGACCCAAATCTGCGGTGATGGCTGCCGAGGAGCCGTTGGTGCAGGCGATGGAAATGCTCGAACCAGAGTCTGCATCGTGGTTGGCGAGTGTGACCGTACCCGCACCCGCATTGACATCTAGTGTCAGCGTCCCGAAAGAGATGGCGCCTGGGCCGATGGCGCAGATCGTGTTTACTGTTGCAGACATAGCCAGGTTGGCTGTGTCTGTGGCTGCCGATGCGCTGGTTGCCATCACGATTGCGCCAAGTGCTAATGTTAGTTTCGTCATTTTCGTGTTCATTTGGAACTCCTGAGTAAAAAAACGAAGCAAAATCGCTTCAAACCACCGAAACTTTTGTCCATCAAGTGCTGCGTCAGCTGCAGTTTGTGGCCCGATTAACACAGAATTCACTTTCAATATTTGACTATTGAATTTTTTCATTCATATTAATATGTAACTAAAGTTTAGTATTACATATATATAGATGAAATTTTTTATTTATCTATTTGTGTGTACCCTTTCTATAAAATTACTACTAAATATTTCAATTTTTTATTGATGCAATTTTCATTGGTAAAAATAATATTATTAGAACTTTTAAATACAAATTTTCTATTTATTTGCTAGTTAATACTTTCGCATAACAGATTTCTTTCTTTTTTTTAAATATCAATTAATTTTGTTATTAATTCATTATGCATAGAAACACTTCATTTCATTTGATTGCAATAATTATTTTTAATTTATTTATTTATTTGAGTAAAAGGGGGATACGCCCAAAGACCGCGACCATGATGGCGCTTCGGCCCATGCCGTTAAAATCAGTAGTCACCACATTCCGTGGTGGCGTTTTTCCTTCACGTAACTTCAGCTTCGGCGCCATGAGCGCGACATCACTTCAAATCACAGGCCAGCACCTTGAACTTGCAAACCAGCACCATGAGCAGCACCCACATCAGCACCTTTGAAGGCGGCAACGCGCTCAGCCCGTTTCGAATCAACCAACTGCTGCCGCGTTTGCAGGCCATCGGTGACAAAATCAGTCACGTTTCTGCCCATTTCGTTCACTTGGCAGCGACTGACGCGACGCCCGATGCAAACTTGACAGCACGGCTTCAGTCTTTGTTGACTTATGGTGAGCCGGCAGAAAAGGTTGATACAGCTGCCAATATCGTCCAAATCATCGTCGCCCCACGCTTGGGCACGGTTTCTCCGTGGGCTTCCAAAGCCAGCGATATCGCGCACAACTGCGGCTTGGACGTGAAACGCGTCGAGCGCTTGACCGAATATGCCATCACACTCAAAGACGGATTTTTTGACCCTTTGCTAGGCAAATCCAGCCTCACAGCCGATCAGTTACAAGCCATCGCCGCGCTCCTGCACGACCGCATGACCGAGTCAGTTCTGTTTGATCGCAAAGACGCACTTGGTTTGTTTGCTACCGTCAATGCAGCACCGATGGCGCATGTGGACGTGCTGGCTGGTGGTAAAGCCGCTCTGGAGGCCGCCAACACCGAGTTCGGTTTGGCATTGGCCGACGACGAGATGGATTACCTGGTCAACGCCTTCACCGGCTTGAAGCGCAACCCCAGCGATGTCGAGCTGATGATGTTTGCGCAGGCCAATTCCGAGCACTGCCGCCACAAAATTTTCAACGCCAACTTCATCATCGACGGTGTGGCGATGGACAAAAGCCTGTTCGGCATGATCCGCAACACCCATCAGCTGAACCCGCAGCACATGGTGGTGGCGTATTCGGACAACTCGTCGGTAATGGAAGGCAGTGTGGTTGAGCGCTTTTTTGCTGATTTTGACGATTCAGCATTAAATAATGCCATTTTAGAGGGTGAAAACGACTCTAGCCGGCGTATTAATTGCCTAAGTAGCTATAAAAAGAATAGCAAATTACAGCATGTGCTGATGAAAGTGGAAACCCACAACCACCCGACGGCGATCTCCCCTTTTGCTGGCGCTGCCACCGGTGCAGGCGGTGAGATTCGGGACGAGGGCGCGACGGGGCGTGGCTCCAAGCCGAAAGCGGGTTTGACTGGTTTTACCGTATCGAAGATGAATTTTGATGCTGAAACCTCAACCAAATCAAACACTTACGGCAAGCCCGAACACATCGCCAGCCCGCTGCAGATCATGATTGAAGGCCCGCTGGGCGGCGCGGCGTTCAACAACGAGTTTGGTCGCCCCAACTTGTTGGGCTACTTCCGCGAGTACGAGCAATCCGTCGCAAGCAGCTTCGACACAATTCAGCGCGGCTACCACAAGCCCATCATGATTGCCGGCGGTTTGGGCGTGATCGACAGCGACTTGACCCACAAAATCCTCTTCCCCGCTGGTAGCTTGCTGATCCAGCTGGGTGGCCCCGGCATGCGCATCGGCATGGGTGGCAGCGCGGCCAGCTCGATGGCGACGGGCTCCAACGCGGCGTCGCTGGACTTTGACTCGGTGCAGCGCGGCAACCCTGAAATCGAGCGTCGTGCGCAAGAGGTCATCAACCAGTGCTGGCAAGCCGGCTTGGATGGAGGCCCCTCCGGTAGCGGCAACCCGATTTTGGCGATTCACGATGTGGGCGCAGGCGGTTTGAGCAATGCTTTCCCCGAACTGGTCAACGACGCCGGTCGTGGCGCTCGTTTCGATCTGCGTGCCGTCCCGCTGGAAGAATCCGGCCTGGCACCCAAAGAAATCTGGTGCAATGAGAGCCAGGAACGCTACGTCATGGCGATTGCGCCTGAATCTCTGGACGCATTCAAGGCGATTTGTGAGCGTGAGCGGTGTCCGTTCTCGGTCGTTGGTGTGACGACGGATGAAAAACAACTCGTTTTGGCTGACGAGGGCGCAGAATCTCCAGTGGACATGCCGATGAATGTCTTGCTGGGCAAACCCCCAAAGATGACCCGCGACGTCAAAACCGTCAAACGCCAAATTCCCGCCCTCAATTTGACTGGCGTAGACCTGCAAAAAGCCGTCATTGACGTGCTGGCGCATCCGACCGTCGCCAGCAAGCGCTTTCTCATCACCATCGGCGACCGCACCGTGGGCGGCTTCACCCACCGCGACCCCATGGTCGGCCCGTGGCAAGTACCCGTGGCCGATTGCGCCGTGACGCTGGCCGACTACCAAGGCTTCGCCGGTGAGGCCATGAGCCTGGGTGAGCGCACGCCGCTGGCCGCGCTGGACGCGCCCGCGTCGGGCCGCATGGCGGTGGCAGAAGCGATTACCAACCTGCTGGCCGCGCCGTTCGATCTGTCCCGCGTCAAGCTGTCCGCCAACTGGATGGCGGCTTGCGGTGAAGCCGGTGAAGATGCCGCGCTGTACGAAACCGTCAAGGCCGTGGGTATGGAACTGTGTCCGGCGCTGGGGATTTCGATTCCTGTGGGTAAAGATTCGTTGTCCATGCGGACGACTTGGAAGTCTGATTCCGGCGATGCTAAAAAGGTCACTTCACCCGTCAGCCTGATCGTCACCGCTTTTGCGACTTTGGCAGACGTGCGCGGCACGCTCACGCCGCAACTGGACGCGACGGAAGCCGATACCACCCTGATCCTGATCGACCTCGGCAAAGGCCAAAACCGCATGGCGGGCAGTATTTTGGCGCAGACGATTGACCAGTTTGGCGACCGTGTGCCGGACTTGGATCATGCTAAGGATTTGATCAATTTGGTCAATGCGATCAACGAGTTACGCACGAATCGCCAGATTTTGGCCTACCACGACAAGAGCGACGGCGGCCTGCTGGCCTGTGTGGCTGAAATGGCGTTTGCTGGACATGTAGGCGTGTCCGTTAACGTTGACATGCTGGTGACAGAGGGCGACGGCATTTCTGATAGCCGCATGGAAACTGGTGACAGTAAAAACTGGGCGGGGCAGGTGTCTGCACGTCGTGAAGAGTTGACCTTGAAGGCGCTGTTCAACGAAGAACTGGGCGCGGTGATTCAAGTCCGTACGTCCGAGCGCAACGCCATCATGGAAACCTTGCGCTCGCATAACTTAAGCAAATTCAGCCACTTCATCGGCAAAACACGTCCGGAATCGTCTGAAATCAATGCTGGCAAAGGTCAGCTGCAGGTCTGGCGCGACGCCAAAGCCGTGTTCAGCGCACCGCTGCATGACCTGCACCAGGTGTGGGACAGCGTGAGCTGGAAAATCGCCAAACTACGCGACAACCCGGACTGCGCGGACAGCGAGCACGCAGCAGTGGGTTTGCCAGCTGATCCTGGTTTACACGTCAAATTAAGGTCAAATTCGACCCTAGTCGGCGAATTATATGCCTATACAGCTATTAATAACGTAGCAAATCCCGCGTTAAACCTAACTCGCCCCAAAGTCGCCATTCTGCGCGAGCAAGGCGTCAACTCGCATGTCGAGATGGCCTATTGCTTCACCGAAGCCGGTTTTGACGCCTTTGATGTGCACATGACCGACCTGCAAACGGGCAGGGCGCACTTGAAAGACTTTGTCGGTATCGTCGCCTGTGGCGGCTTCAGCTACGGCGACACGCTGGGCGCGGGCATTGGCTGGGCGCGGTCCATCACGTTTAACCCCGTGCTGTCGGACCAGTTTCAGGCTTTCTTTGCCCGGCCAGACACCTTCGGTTTGGGCGTTTGCAATGGCTGCCAGATGTTTGCTGAATTGGCGCAAATCATCCCCGGTGCAGAGCACTGGCCACGTTTCACCACGAATCAAAGCGAGCGCTTTGAGGCACGTTTGAGCATGGTCGAGATTTTGGAGTCACCCAGTTTGTTCCTCGCAGGTATGGCCGGTACAAGGTTGCCCATCGCCGTGGCGCACGGTGAAGGTTTCGCCAATTTCGATCCCGCGAAAGCTGGTCGCGGTAACTTGGAATCTGTCATCCAGGCCATGCGCTTCACCGACAACTTCGATGCAGCAACGACGCAATACCCATTCAACCCTAACGGTAGCCCTGGCGGCCTAACCGCAGTCACCACCCAAGACGGCCGCTTCACCGCCATGATGCCGCACCCCGAGCGCGTGTTTCGCAACATCCAGATGAGCTGGACGAATTTGGATTCAAGTGCGCATAGTCCGTGGCTGCAGTTGTGGCATAACGCGCGCAAGTGGGTGAAATAGATAGTTAGTAGAAATGAATGAGGTGGAAAGGAGATGTTGAAAATTACTTTTCCCACATGCACACCGAGTTGCCGGTGACTTCTGCCTGAAAGAAGGAGCGCCAAAAAAACTTGGGCACGGCGTTGACACCTAGATCTACCGAGGCGTCCACGACTGAAATGGCTTCTCGGGCTTGGTAGCCGCTTTGCAAAAAGATGGCTTCTGGGTGGTCAACGGACTGAAACGGTGCGCCCATCTCAGTCACCACCTTGCTCAGGTTCTGGCCGTATTTGTCGACCATCTCGCGGTTCACCAAGTCGCACAGTAGACGATGCCTGGGGAATTCATAGTCTAATTCGCCCAGCAGATTCTGAAGGTCACTCTCGCGCAAGTAGATAACAACGCCTTCCAGAACAAAAACGACGGGTCCGCTGTGGGGCAGCTGAAGGAGTTTATCGACCAGATCTTCGGTGTCAAAGTCGATGGGTTCTCGGTGCAGTGGGTTGTCGCATTGTTCGCTGGGCAACAAAATATTTTTGTAGGCGATCAGTTCTGGCTCGTCCAGCTCAAACCAGTTGCCACCGTGTAGACGGTAGGGGCGGCTGTCAAAGCCAGCGCCTATGGTCACCACGTTCAAGTCATGGTTGGCGTATAACAGCTGTCGCAGCATGTCGTCCATGATGCGATGCCTCACGATAATGTTGGCGTTTGAAAGTTCGAGTGTCTTGAACCGATCAAAAATTTCCATACCATGGGAGCACATGAACAATTTGGCATAGTCGTCCCCACAAATCGGTTTGTCTTGCGCGGCATCCAGCATCCGCGCACCACAACAGTAAAAAGCCGTGTCTGTTATTGGTTTCATAGAAGCCCTCGAGGGAGGGTCATACTAGAGTCAAATGCGGTCAGAAGCAAGTAACAACTTGCGTCGTTTTGTTCTTTGATTTGTTAGGGTATTCAGTGCTGAACCCCATGCTGCTTTTAGGGATAGGGCTGGTTTTGCAAACTGCGCACCAGCTTGACAACCGCTGCGTCTTTGACCGAAGCGTGTTCACCAGCTGTTATCCTGTCCTGAATCAACCGCTCCAGCGTCTCAACATGCGGCAAAACTGTTCCAAAAAAGAGCGGATTTTGATCTTTGGCAATCAAAATCGTCGGAAAATCCTCCACCTCAATCGGGTCGATCAAATCTGCCTCATCCTCCACATCCACCCACAAAAACCGCACGTTGGGAAACTTACAGGCGAGTGAATCAAACACCGGTTTGTACTCGCGGCAGGCACCACACCAGTCGGCGCACAGGCAGGCGACGAGTAGGTGAGGGTTTGGAGTTGAGGCCAAAATGCTTTATTTGCTATTAATAATATAGCTGCTTAGACAATAAATACGCCGGCTAGAGCCATATTTAATGCCTAAAATAGATAAATTGATCAAAAACGGCTTAAATCTGATCTGCAGTCACACCTACGCCCTGGCTGTAGCCGCCGTCCACGTACATGATCTCTGACGTGATACCGCTGGACAAATCGCTCAGCAAAAAGGCTGCTGCGTTGCCAACTTCGTCAATCGTCACATTGCGGCGAATCGGCGATGCTCCGGCCACCGTTCCTAGCAGTTTGCCGAAGTCTTTGATGCCGCTGGCAGCCAGCGTTTTGATCGGGCCGGCGCTGATACAGTTGGCACGCATGCCTCTACCATCTGGCAATTTGCCAATCGCTTCAGCCAAGTAACGCACGGACGCTTCCAGTGACGCTTTAGCCAAACCCATGGTGTTGTAGTTGGGCACGGCACGCTCCGCACCTAAATAAGACAGCGTCAATACGGATGATTTATCCCGTAAATAGGGCAACGCAGCTTTGGCGAGTGCAGGGAAGCTGTATGCACTGATGTCGTGGGCGATGCGGTAGTTTTCACGGGTTAGGCCATCCAAAAAGTTGCCTTCTAGCGCCTCTTTAGGGGCAAAGCCGATGCTGTGGACAAAACCGTCAAATTGCGGCCAAACTTTAGCCAAATCGCTGAACATTTGGGTAATAGCGTCGTCGCTGCCCACGTCGCAGTCAAAAATCAGTTTGGAGTCAAATTCTGCTGCAAAACCGGTGATGCGGTCTTTGAAACGCTCGCCTACGTAGCTGAAAGCAAGCTCAGCGCCTTCGCGGTGGCAGGCTTTGGCGATGCCATAGGCGATGGAGCGGTTGCTCAGCACGCCCGTGATGAGTAGTTTTTTACCAGTTAAAAATCCCATGATGATCTCGCTTTTGTTATAAATTCAAATTAATGTACTTGGCTCAGCAGAATTGTCGCTGAAAATGCTACGATTCAGGCGTGAAAAACCAATTTGTCCTAAAACTCAGTTTAACTGGGCTCTTGCTAGCACAACTTTTTGGCTGTGCTACGCGTGCCCCTCAAACCCAAGCAAGAGTGCCGGTCTCCACTGCGCCTGCGACTGTTCCATCGGTCGCGCAAGAGGTCGGTTTGGATAAAAACGAAGTTATTTTAGACAAACCCGCACCTGTGCAAACTGAGGTGGCGACACTGTTAGCCCGCATTTCCCCAGCGCAATCGGCGCGCATTGCTCAGGCTGTGAAAGAAGGCAACACTGACCCTAAAGCCGTCAGCAACATCAGCCAAGCCACCCCAAAAATGCGGGCTTTCATTGAGCGCTTGAGTTGTATTCGTCAATACAACGATGGTGGCAGTGCCACCCTGCAAGCCTTGGCCGCGCCCAGCGCCTCATTCAAATTCTTCGTGCCACCCATGCATGGTACGAAAGTGCACAACAAAGGCACGTGTTTAACCGTTACAAATGTGCTACTCAAACCTGTAACTTTTCAAGGTGCTCCAGCTATTCAAATCAAGGTGTCGTATTTGGCTGAAGACAGCGGCGAGACGACCACCAGCAACCATGAGATCAACAAAAACAGCAAGGGTGTTTGGTGGTTTACGCGGTGAAATGGTTTTTTGTGATGCAGCTGGCTTGGCTTGCTGTGCAGCCGAGCTGGGCGGCGCATGGCTTGGGTATGGGTTATGAGCCGAAATACAAAGCAGATTTTCCGTACTTTGATTATGTAAACCCTAACGCGCCTAAAGGCGGCACATTGGTGCTTTCAGCCAATGGCAACTTTGACAAACTCAATCCTTTTACGCTGAAGGGTCGACCACCAGCAGGCATGGGATACAGTGGTAATGGCTTTATTTTTGCTGAATATGGTTTGGTGTTTGAAGCGCTGACAACCTCAAGTGAGGATGAACCTTTTTCACGCTATGGATTATTGGCACAAGACATTGATTTAGCTGCTGACAAATTAAGCGTTACCTTTACGTTAAATCCGTTGGCAAAATTCTCGAATGGCAAATCTGTTTTAGCGGCAGATGTGAAATTTACCTTTGACACCTTGATGAGCAAGCAAGCGTCTCCCGTGTTTCGCTCGTATTGGGTCGATATCAAAGAGGCTGTCGTTGTGTCTGAGCGGGTGATTCGCTTTGACTTCAAACGTCGAAATTCTGAGCTGCATATGGTGATAGGACAGTTGCCTATTTTTTCAAAAGAATGGGTAAGCAGTAGTAAAGCCAAATCCTTCGATCAAATGGTTACTG
The DNA here is from genome assembly GCA_031422495.1 of Polaromonas sp. Taxonomy (GTDB): domain Bacteria; phylum Pseudomonadota; class Gammaproteobacteria; order Burkholderiales; family Burkholderiaceae_C; genus Aalborgiella. Next base: position 23,909 of record JANPLX010000105.1, read on the forward strand.
AAGTGCCTATCAGCAGCGGCCCCTACATGATTGACAAAGTCGATTATGGAAAATCAATCACTTACAAGCGTAGAACAGATTATTGGGCTGCAAACTTGCCTGTGCGTCGAGGTATGTTTAACTACGATACAGTAAGTTATCAGTATTTTCGAGACAAACTCGGCGAAGAAGAAGCACTCAAAGCGGGTGAATTAGATGCTTTGGAGGAAGGTTCTATCACATCGTGGGTCAGAAAATACAAAGGTAAGCGGTTTGACTCTGGTGAGTTGGTTAAGAGCGAAATTAATCACAAACGCGGTACAGGTATGCAGGCCTTGGTAGTTAATTTAAGGCGAGAAAAGTTTCAATCTATAGCTGTGCGAGAAGCCTTAGAGTTGGCTTTCGATTTTGATTGGTTGAATCAACGCTTGTTTTACAACAGACGAGCCAGAACACAGAGTTTTTTTCAGAATACTGATGATTTGATGTCCACTGCCGAAATCAGTAATGACGAGCAGCGCATCATTGAAAAATTGAAAAATAAAGATGCGTTACTAGCTCAAATCGGAAGCGGACGGGTACAACCAGCCAGTACAGATGCAAAGCCAGAAAAATTGCGCCAAAATTTGATCAAAGCGCAAAATTTATTGAAATCAGCTGGATGGAATTATCAGAAAGGTGCGCTTAGAGACGCTGCTGGCCAAGCTTTTGTTATTCAGGTCGATATAGCAGACCGCAGCTCTGAGGTTGTCTATTCACCTTATGCAAGAAATTTAGCGAAATTAGGTATCGAGCTAAAAGTCCGCCTCAGTGACGCTAGTTTGGTAAAGAAACGATTAGATGATTTTGATTTTGACATGGCTGTCAACATGATGGGTGGCTCTGGTAGTCCTGGAAACGAGTTGTACGATGATTTTGGCTCCAAAGCTGCCAGTGAAAAAGGTAGCCAAAACATGTCTGGGTTGCAAGATAAAGTGGTCGATGAACTGATCGAGGAAATAGTTAATAGTCCCGATCGAAAAGCTATTGCTGCGGGTGCCAAGTTATTAGACCGGTATTTGTTGAGTCTGCGTTTAGGTGTGCCCATGTATTACGGCAAGCAGTTTTTTATTGCCCACAAAAATCATTTGAAGCATCCAGAAAAACTACCGCCGCATATGTTGGCAGGGTCTTGGATGCTGACCATGTGGTGGTCAGATAAAAAGTAAAAGCAGAAATGTTGTAAATAAAAGACCATGTTTTCATATATTTCACGCCGCTTTTTATTGATGATTCCTACCTTGTTAGGCGTCTTGTTACTTAATTTCGCAGTGATTCAATTTGTTCCAGGCGGGCCAGCAGAACAGCTGTTGTCACAGCTTACTGCCAAGGATGAGAACACTTCTGGAGGTCAAGCAGGTAGGCGAGCACTAGATCCCAAACAGATCGCTGAAATCAAAGCGATGTACGGTTTTGACAAGCCCGCGCCTGAACGTTTTGTACAAATGCTTAAGCAGTATGCAACTTTTGATTTGGGTAAAAGTTTTTTTCAAAACAAAGATGTGTGGAAACTTATAAAAGAAAAGCTACCTGTTTCTATCAGCCTTGGGTTATGGACATTCTTTATTAGCTACGCCATTTCAATTCCATTAGGCGTCGCTAAAGCGGTGCGGGCAGGCTCGAAGTTTGATTTCTTCACAACACTGATCGTTTTGTTTGGCTACGCCATTCCGGGTTTCGTCCTTGGAGTAGCCTTGCTGGTGATATTCGGCGGCCAGTTGCAGTGGTTTCCTCTGCGTGGGCTGACATCTGCCAATTGGGAAACACTGAGTTGGGGCGCGAAGATCACCGATTATTTGTGGCACATCGTTTTACCGGTCACAGCGATGGTTTTAGGCAGTTTTGCCGTTACAACGATGTTGACCAAAAACGCTTTCCTCGAAGAAATTCGCAAACAATACGTCACCACCGCCCGCGCCAAAGGCTTGTCTGAGCGGCAGGTTTTATACAAACATGTTTTTCGCAATGCCTTGATTCCTATCGTCACCGGTTTTCCTGCCGCGTTTGTAGGCGCGTTTTTCACCGGCTCGCTGTTGATTGAGACGTTGTTTTCGCTGGATGGGCTGGGTTTGCTGAGCTATGAAAGCGTGATTCGGCGTGATTATCCGGTCGTACTGGGCACGCTGTATTTGTTTACGCTGATTGGCTTGGTCACTAAGCTGATTTCCGATCTTTGCTATGTTTGGGTGGATCCGCGTGTCAAATTTGACTGAACAAGTTATCTCCCCATCCCCCGGGCGCCGCGCTTGGCAGCGGTTCAGGCGCAATCGGCTTGGGTTTTACAGCTTGATTGCGTTTTGCGTGTTGGTTCTGTTTAGCTTGTTTGCTGAGGTGATTTCGAACGACAAGCCTTTGGTCGTTCATTACAAGGATGCCTACTATTTCCCACTGGTTAAGGATTACCCCGAGAAACTCTTTGGAGGTGATTTTGAAACGCCGACGGATTATCTCGATCCCTTTATTCAAGAAAAATTGTCTAAAGATGGCAATTGGTCGATCTATCCGATCAACCGCTATGGATCAAAAACGCTGAATTACTTCGCTAAATCACCCAATCCGTCAGCACCATCCCGTGATAACTGGGTTGGCACTGATGACAAGGGGCGTGATTTGCTGGCGCAGCTAATTTACGGTTTCCGCGTCAGTGTGCTGTTTGCGCTGGCTCTGACGGTGATTGGCGTGGTTTTGGGCATCATCACAGGGGCGATTCAGGGTTTTTACGGTGGCAAGATGGACTTGGCTTTCCAGCGCTTTATCGAAATTTGGGGCGCCATGCCTGAGTTGTATTTACTCATCATCTTCAGCGCCGTGTTTTCGCCAAGTTTGGCTTTGCTGTTGATTTTGCTTAGTTTATTTGGCTGGATGGGCTTGTCTGACTACGTGCGGGCAGAGTTTTTGCGCAATAGGCAAATGGATTATGTGCGCTCTGCGCGGGCTTTGGGCGTTAGCAATTGGGACATCATCACGAGGCATGTGTTGCCCAACAGCATGACGCCCGTCGTTACCTTTCTACCGTTTCGCATGAGCGGGGCGATTTTGGCGTTGACTTCGCTCGATTTCCTGGGTTTGGGTGTTCCGCCCGGCACACCCTCTTTGGGCGAATTGCTGGCGCAGGGCAAAAACAACATCGATGCATGGTGGATTTCGTTATCTACGTTTGGAGTGTTGGTGGTGACGCTGCTGCTGTTGACGTTCATGGGGGATGCCCTCAGAGACGCGCTTGATCCACGAAAGGCTGATAAATGAGCCCTTCGAACCTGTTAGAAGTTAAAGATTTAACCGTATCGTTCAGTGGTAAACCCGTCGTTCACGGCATCAACTTCTCCATAAAAGCGGGTGAACGCATCGCTTTGGTGGGTGAATCAGGCTCTGGCAAAACCGTTACCGCTTTGAGTTTGTTGCGATTGGTGATGAATGCCGAGCTTAGTGGTAGCGTAGTTTTCCCTTCAGAGGAATCGGAGGGCAAGTCGTTTGATTTGCTAAAAATACCTGAGCAACAACTGCGTGGCATTCGCGGAAAAGATATCGCCATGATCTTTCAAGAGCCGATGACCGCGCTGAACCCGCTGTTTACGGTGGGCGATCAAATAACTGAGGTTTTAGAGCTAAAAAAACCCTTAAATACCGATGTAGCCGGTGTATTTATTGACTCAACAGCTATAAAGTTAATAGCATCTACAGGTATTGCTGACCCTGAACGCTGCGCGAAATCCTACCCGCACCAGCTCAGTGGCGGTCAGCGCCAGCGTGCCATGATTGCCATGGCACTGGCGTGTCAACCCAAGCTATTGCTAGCAGACGAACCCACAACCGCACTGGATGTGAGCCTGCGGCTGCAAATTTTGGAGTTGCTGGTTGACCTGCAAAAGCAAAACGGCATGGCGGTTTTGCTCATCACACATGACCTGAACTTGGTGCGCAAGTTTGCCGACCGCATCATCGTCATGGAAAACGGCCACATTGTGGAGCAGGGCGCTGTGGATGCTGTTTTTAGCAACCCGCAACATGCCTATACCCGCAAGTTGATGGACAGCAAACCTGTTCGCGATGTGGTTGAAGTTGGGCTAGGCAATGAGACCTCTGAAAATTTAGCCATGCAGGCGTCAAACTTGCGCGTGATTTACCCCACGCACATCCCCGGTTTCAAAGGATGGTTTAAAAAGGGTGAGTTTGTCGCTGTGAAGGGCGCTAGTTTTGACATTCCACCGGGTCAAACACTGGGTGTGATTGGCGAATCTGGCTCGGGCAAATCAACTTTGGCACTGGCAGCGCTTGGTTTGTTGCCTTTTTTGGGCGATTTGAAAGTATCTGCACAGAATTGGGGGCAAGGCAAGCAGCAAGACAAAGTGCTTCGCAAACATGTGCAAGTGGTTTTTCAAGACCCGTTTTCGTCACTTTCTCCTCGTATGACGGTAGGCGAACTGGTGGGTGAGGGGCTGCTGGTGCATGCACCTGAATTGAACGAAGAGCAGCGCCAAGCTAGGGTATTGACGGCATTGGCAGAAGTTGGCTTGAATGAGGCTCAATTTGCGGGTTTGCTGAATCGCTACCCGCATGAGTTTTCAGGTGGGCAGCGCCAGCGTTTGGCGATAGCGCGTGCTTTGATTGTTGAGCCGCAGCTCTTGGTGCTGGATGAGCCGACCAGTGCGCTGGATGTCACTATTCAAAAGCAGGTTTTGCAGCTATTGCAGCGCTTACAGCGTGAGCGTGGATTGAGTTATTTGCTGATTACACACGACGTAGACGTGATTCGCGCGATGGCGCACCATGTGCTGGTGATGCGGGACGGGGAGATTCTGGAATCAGGCGCTGTCCAGCAAATTATGTCTTCGCCGCAGCAAGCTTATACGAGTTTACTGGTCAATGCGGGTGTTTGAAAAGCATAAAGCAGGCATTCAATAGTCCTTAATTGCTTGAATTATCTGTTTTAAGGGGTAAAACGCTTCGAAAAGTGTGACAAATCAACAATTTAAGTCTATAATCCGATACTTAGGGTTTTGCCTAGTTGCTTGAGTGCAGCTCACAACATTCTAAACCAGTGAATTGAATAGTTCACGAGACGAAAAGTGCAGCACATCAGTGCAGCAACAAACGGGCGATTTTATACGCCCGTTTTTTTTGTCTGAACACAATTGAATAGATAGATTTTTACGTTGTTTTATAATGGAATTGTCGTTGGCAGCGCAGCAAGTGATTGAACAAATTGTGACCGGTTTCGGTTATGACCTCGTAGAGATTGAACGCTCTGCAGGTGGTTTGCTGCGTGTGACGTTAGATTTTCCTTGGGTTGCTGGTACGGCAAAAGCTGACGAAAAGATGATCAATGTCGAGGACTGCGAAAAAGTTACGCGGCAATTGCAGTTTGCGCTTGAGGTGGATGGCGCGGAATACAAGCGGCTTGAGGTGTCCTCGCCGGGCATTGATCGACCACTGCGTCACGAAAAAGATTTTGAACGGTTTTTGGGTGAGGAAATTGATATCACCTTGAAAGCGCCAATTGGTTTGGCGGCTGCTGGTGCGGTAAACGCGACGCGCAAAAAGTTTCGTGGCACTTTGGAGCGTGCAGAGCATAGTGATGCTTCTGCAAAAGAAGCGGATGCTGCTGTTTGGCAGATTGTTTGGAGTGAAGCACCGGTTGCAAAACCTGGTGCTCGCATCAGTAAAAAACGCCCACCCGTACCTGTGCAGGCTTTGGGTTTTAGGTTGGAAGAGTTGAGGGATGCACGTTTGGCACCCATTGTTAATTTCAAAGGACGTAGCGATACATCCGATGCGTTAGAAAATATAGGAGAGTAGGCATGAATCGCGAAATGTTGATGTTGGTTGAAGCCATCTCACGCGAAAAAAGCGTTGAGTTAGATGTTGTTTTTGGCGCTGTTGAAGCGGCTTTGGCGCAAGCCACTAAAAAGCTGTTTCCAGGCGATGTGGATATCCGCGTCGCGATGGACCCAGATACCGGAAACTACGAAACATTCCGTCGCTGGCATGTCGTGCCTAACGAGGCTGGTTTGCAATTGCCAGACCAAGAAATTTTGCACTTTGAAGCGCAAGAGCAAATTCCAGATATTGAAGTCGATGAGTACATCGAAGAAGCAGTGCCTTCAGTTCCTATCGGTCGTATCGGTGCCATGGCAGCAAAGCAAGTTATTTTGCAAAAAATCCGCGAAGCCGAACGTGAAATGATTTTGGCTGACTTCATGTCACGAGGCGAGAAAATTTTGGTTGGCACGGTTAAACGCATGGATAAAGGCGATTTGATCATTGAAAGCGGTCGTGTCGAAGGTCGTTTGCGCCGTACAGACATGATTCCAAAAGAGAATTTCCGCGCTGGCGACCGCGTTCGTGCCCTAATCATGGAAGTCGACAGCACCTTGCGTGGCGCACCGATCATTTTGTCGCGCAATGCGCCGCAATACATGGTGGAGTTGTTCCGCAACGAAGTTCCTGAAATCGAGCAAGGCTTGCTTGAGATCAAATCTTGCTCACGTGACCCTGGCTCACGCGCGAAAATCGCGGTCCTGTCGCATGACAAACGCGTTGATCCTATCGGCACCTGCGTTGGCGTGCGTGGTACGCGCGTGAACGCCGTGACCAATGAACTTGGTGGCGAGCGTGTTGACATTGTGTTGTGGAGCGAAGACCCAGCTCAGTTTGTGATTGGTGCTTTGGCGCCTGCCAACGTGACTTCGATTGTTGTTGACGAAGAGCGTCACGCGATGGATGTAGTCGTTGACGAAGAAAACTTGGCGATTGCTATCGGCCGTGGCGGACAAAACGTGCGCTTGGCTTCTGACCTGACAGGTTGGAAAATCAACATTTTGGATGCGGCTGAATCTGCACAAAAGAACGCCAGCGAGACAGATACCAGTCGCAAGTTGTTCATGGAAAAACTCGATGTAGACGAAGATATCGCTGACATCTTGATCGCGGAAGGTTTTACCAGTCTCGAAGAAGTAGCTTATGTGCCTTTACAAGAGATGTTGGAGATTGAAAGCTTTGACGAAGACACGGTCAACGAGCTGCGTACCCGCGCTAAAGATGCCTTGTTGACGATGGAAATCGCCAAAGAAGAAAACGTCGAAGAAGCATCGCAAGATTTGCGTGATTTAGAAGGTTTGACGCCTGAATTGATCAACAAACTAGCTGTTGGCGGCGTTCACACTCTTGATGATTTGGCCGATTTGGCAGTCGATGAGCTCATTGAAATTACTGGTCAGTCGGACGCCGAAGCCAAAACGTTGATCATGAAAGCGCGCGAACATTGGTTTACCGATGACGACGCTACTCAATCAGCTCCTCAAGCGTAACGGTTATGAAAGATTACACAGACTATGTCCACCACGACCGTTGCCGATTTTGCAGCTGAACTCAAAAAATCAACCTCTACTCTTTTAGAGCAACTTAGCAGCGCAGGCGTGGCAAAAACTGCCGCGACTGACGCGTTGAGCGATGCTGACAAGCAAAAATTATTGGCTTTCCTGCAGACCAGCCACGGCACGGTCACTGGTGAGCGTAAAAAGATTACTTTAGTCAAAAAATCTACGACTGAAATCAAGCAGGCAGATGCTTCTGGCAAAGCGCGCACGATTCAAGTCGAAGTGCGTAAAAAGCGTACTTTCATTCAGCGCGATGAAACCGCTGAAGCACAGGCAGAAGAGGCAGCGACCTCATTGTCTGCTTCGGAAGAAGCCAAAGCACTGTTTGAGCAATCTGAACTTCAGCGCCGTGAGCAAGAGGCTCAAAGTGAAGCTGCTGCCATTCGTGATGAAGAAGCGCAGTTGAATGAGCAGCGCCGATTACGTGAAGAACAAGAGCAAAAAGAAGTTGATATTGCAAATGCAGCTTCCCTTGAGGCGAGCGCGTCTGCTGCATCGGCCGTTGAAACGCCATCTCCTGTCAAAGTGACTAAACGCGTTGGCAATAAAATTGCGCCTGTTGTTGACTTGAAAGCCGAAAAAGCAGCCGCTGATGCCATTGCAAAAGCGGCAGATTTAGAGCAAGCCACAGCACTCGTAAAAGCAAAAGCGGTAGCTACAGAAGAAGCTAAAGTAGCTGCTGCCGCGAAAGTGGTGTCTGATGCCAAAGCGGTGGTTGCCGCTGAATCTGCCCGTGCGCTAGATTTGGGAGATCGCCGTCGTAAAGCTGAAGCAGAAGCTGCCGCCATCCGTATGATGATGTCCGCACCTGCCAAAGCGCCAGTTGTTGTTAAAAAACCAGAGCCAGTAAAAGCCGCCATCAAAGGCACGTTGCACAAACCTGCAACTGGTAGTACCGTTGTAAAAGCTGGCGCTAAGCCTGGCGCGCCAGGTGCTGCTGCAGCGCCTGCTGGTGCTGGCAAAGAAGTCAAATCTGCCAAGCTCTCTAGCAGCTGGGCGGGTGATCCTGCCAAGAAAAAAGGTTTGCCGACACGTGGTGACACGAGTGCGGGCGCAGGACGCGGTTCGAATTGGCGCGGTGGTCCTGGCGGTGCGCGTGGTAAACGTGGCGACCGTGGCAACGACCGTCGTGACGATATGCCAGAAGTGGCGACCGAGGTGCGTGTCTTAGAAGTTCACGTCCCTGAAACGATTACTGTTGCTGAGTTAGCGCACAAGATGGCTGTTAAAGCCTCTGAAGTAATCAAGCAATTGATGAAGCTTGGCCAGATGGTGACCATCAACCAACCGCTTGACCAAGACACTGCCATGATCTTGGTGGAAGAATTGGGACACAAAGCTATCGTTGCTGCGTTGGACGACGTAGAAGCGTTTACCGATGCTGAGGTATCGTCTCAAGTCTCTGAATCGTTGCCTCGTGCTCCAGTTGTTACCGTGATGGGTCACGTTGACCACGGTAAAACATCGTTGTTGGATTACATTCGCCGCGCGAAAGTGGCTTCTAGTGAAGCCGGCGGCATCACACAGCACATTGGTGCCTACCATGTGGAAACACCACGCGGCATGATTTCTTTCCTCGATACTCCAGGTCACGAAGCGTTTACTGCCATGCGTGCACGTGGTGCAACAGCAACTGATATTGTGATTTTGGTCGTTGCCGCCGATGACGGCGTCATGCCTCAAACACGTGAAGCCATCAAACACGCTAAAGCTGCAGGTGTACCTATCGTGGTAGCTATCAATAAGATAGACAAGCCAGATGCAAACATGGACCGCGTCAAAGGTGAGCTGGTTACTGAAGAAGTTATTCCCGAAGAGTTTGGTGGTGAATCACCGTTCATTGGCGTGTCTGCACGTACCGGCGAAGGCGTTGATGCACTTTTAGAACAGGTGCTCTTACAGGCTGAAGTTTTAGAATTGCGTGCCCCAGTCAATGCCATGGCTAAGGGCTTGGTTATTGAAGCGCGTTTGGACAAGGGTAAGGGTCCTGTTTCTACCATTTTGGTGCAATCTGGAACCTTGAAAACTGGCGACGTTGTGTTGGCTGGTTCAACGTATGGCCGCGTTCGCGCCATGTTGGATGAAAACGGCAAAGCCATCAAAACGGCTGGCCCATCGATTCCGGTAGAAATTCAAGGTTTGACAGAAGTACCGCAAGCGGGTGACGAATTCATGGTGATGGCGGATGAAAAGCGCGCCCGTGAAATTGCAACTTACCGTGCTGGTAAGTTCCGCCACACCAAGTTGGCAAAACAGCAAGCTTCGAAGTTGGAGAACATGTTCACCGACATGACGGCTGGCGAAGTCAAACTTTTGCCAATCATTATCAAAGCCGATGTCCAAGGCTCACAAGAAGCTTTGGCGCAGTCCGTGCTCAAGCTTTCTACCGACGAAGTTAAGATTCAAATCGTTTACAGTGGTGTGGGTGGTATCAGCGAGTCTGATGTCAACTTGGCCATTGCTTCTAAAGCTGTGATCATTGGCTTTAACACCCGTGCTGATGCTGGCGCTCGTAAAACTGCTGAAAACAACGGCGTTGATATTCGCTACTATGACATTATTTATGCCGCAGTGGATGACCTGAAGGCCGCATTGTCTGGCATGTTGACGCCTGATAAAGTTGAAGAAGTTATCGGTACTGCCGAGATTCGTCAAGTGTTCCGTGCCAGCAAAGTGGGAGCGATTGCGGGTTGTATGGTTACCTCTGGCTTGGTCAAACGTGTCGCGAAATTGCGTTTGTTGCGCAACAACGTGGTCATCTTTACCGGCGAACTCGAATCTCTCAAGCGCTTCAAAGACGATGCGAAAGAAGTGCGCGAAGGCTTCGATTGCGGCTTGAACATCAAAGGTTACAACGATATTCAAGAAGGCGACTTCTTGGAGTTCTTTGAAATCCGCGAAGTGGCACGTGAGTTGACTTAAAAACGTTGTAAAAACTACATTGATTCAACATGGCCGTTAAAAAATCTAAAACTCCTAATCGCAGCTTCAAAGTTGCAGATCAGATCCAACGCGATCTGACGGAGTTGATCGCACGCGAGTTGAAAGACCCACGCGTTGGTATGGTGACGATTCAAGCTGTCGAAGTCACTCCAGACTACGCGCATGCAAAGATTTTTTTCAGTGTGCTCATAGGTGATAAAAACCAATGTGAAATTGCATTGAACCAAGCGGCCGGATTTCTGAGAAATGGTTTGTTCAAGCGTTTGCACATCCACACCGTGCCGACGCTGCATTTTTTGTTTGACAGAACGACCGAAAAAGCCGCTGATATGAATGCGTTGATCGCTAAAGCGGTTGCAACGCAAGTCAAAGAAGATTGATGTGGCTGGATTGATGTGCGTGAGCGGATAAAAAGAAGACCAGTTCATGGTGTCTTGTTGCTCGATAAACCAAAAGGTTTGAGCAGCAATGATGCATTGCAAAAAGTGAAGTGGCTCCTGAGAGCCGAGAAGGCGGGACATACGGGGACTTTAGACCCGCTTGCAACTGGTTTGCTGCCGCTGTGTTTCGGCGCAGCGACAAAGTTTAGTCAGCTGCATTTGGATGCTGATAAGAGGTACGAAGCCGTAGCTGCGTTGGGCGTTAAAACGACAACGGGCGATGCGGAAGGTGATGTGATTGAGCGGCGCGAGGTGTATGTGACGAACGAGATGTTGCAATCTGTTTTGCAGCAATTTCGAGGTGATATTGCGCAAATTCCGCCCATGCACAGCGCTTTGAAAAAGGATGGGAAAGCCTTGTACGAATATGCAAGAGCTGGTATTGAAGTTGAAAGAATTGCTAGAAATATAAAGATTTATGAGCTAGCCGGCGTATTATATGATGATTTAGCTATAAAAATTATAGTGAAATGTAGCAAAGGAACGTACATACGAACCTTGGGCGAGGATATTGGAGAGAAGTTAGGTTGCGGTGCGCACCTCAGCAGTTTGCGTCGTATTGGGACTGGTGGTTTTGATGTGAGTCAGTGCGTGACTTTAGAAGCGCTGGAAGCAATGTCTGAGGATGAAAGATTGGCTTGTTTGCTACCCGTTGAGTCGCTTTTAGAGGGACACGCACGAGTCACTTTGGATAGTGAAAATAAGGCACGGTTTTTGAATGGTGTACGCAGGCGTGGTGACTGGCAGGTAGGCAAAGAAGGTGGGCCTGTGGCAGTTTTTGGTGCTAAATGTGATGATGACCCTGAAGTTTTACTGGGTACCGCTCATGTGATTGAAGATGAGCTTGTGCCGAGTAGGTTGCTTAGCCCACAGGATATTGAACAAATTTTAAGTAAGTTTTGAAATATTGAAGTATTGATTTAGATAAATAGGAAGTTAGGAAGTAAGAACATGTCACATAAACAAATTCGCAATATCGCGATCATTGCCCACGTTGACCACGGTAAAACAACCATGGTTGACCAATTATTGCGCCAGTCTGGCACATTTGCCGAACACGAAAAAGTCGTTGACACTGTGATGGACAACAACGCCATCGAAAAAGAACGTGGCATCACGATTTTGGCCAAAAACTGCGCCGTGACATGGGAAGGTACGCACATCAACATCGTTGACACCCCAGGCCATGCGGACTTTGGCGGTGAAGTGGAGCGTGCTTTGTCGATGGTTGACGGCGTTGTGTTGTTGATCGACGCACAAGAAGGCCCTATGCCTCAAACCCGTTTTGTGACCAAGAAAGCTTTGGCGCTCGGCTTGAAGCCAATTCTGGTTGTGAACAAAGTTGACAAGCCAGGCGCACGTCCTGACTTCGTGGTCAACGCCGCATTTGATTTGTTCGACAAGCTCGGCGCAACGGATGAGCAGTTAGATTTTCCGGTGGTTTATGCTTCGGGCATCAACGGCTGGTCATCTATGGAAGAGGGCGCACAAGGTGAGCAGTGGGGCCCAGATATGTCTGCCCTGTTCAACACCATTTTGAGCCACGTCCCTGCACAAAAGGGTGACCCAGCAGCACCGCTTCAATTACAAATTTCTGCGCTTGATTTCTCAACATTTGTTGGTCGTATCGGCGTCGGTCGCATCAGCCAAGGTACTGTTAGACCCATGATGGATGTGGTTGTGATGGAAGGCCCAGATGGAAAACCCGTCAAAGGCCGTGTCAACCAAGTTTTGACTTTCCAAGGCTTAGAGCGTGTGCAAGCCACTGAAGCAGGTCCTGGTGAAATTGTGTTGATCAATGGCTTGACCGATATCGGTATTGGTGTCACGATCACTGACCCAGTTACTCCAGCACCACTGCCGATGTTGAAGGTGGATGAGCCAACTTTGACCATGAACTTTTGCGTGAACACCAGCCCATTGGCTGGCCGTGAAGGTAAATACGTTACCAGCCGTCAAATTTGGGATCGTTTGCAAAAAGAATTGCAACACAACGTGGCGCTGCGCGTCAAAGAAACTGACGAAGAAGGTATCTTTGAAGTAATGGGTCGCGGTGAGCTGCACTTGACTATTTTGCTGGAAAACATGCGTCGTGAAGGCTATGAGCTGGCTGTAACTAAGCCACGCGTGGTGATGAAGGAAGTCAACGGTGAGAAGCACGAACCTATTGAGTTGGTTACTGCAGACATCGAAGAGCAGCACCAAGGTGGCGTGATGCAAGCTTTGGGTGAGCGCAAAGGAGACTTGGTGAACATGGAGCCGGACGGACGCGGTCGTGTTCGTTTGGAATACCGCATTCCTGCGCGTGGTTTGATTGGTTTTACCAACGAATTCTTGAACTTGACGCGTGGCTCTGGTTTGATTTCTAATATTTTCGACAGCTACGAACCGCACAAAGGCGATATCGGTGGTCGTAAAAACGGTGTGCTGATTTCTATGGATGCGGGTGAGATTTTCACTTACGCTTTGGGTAAACTGGATGACCGTGGGCGTATGTTTGTGCGTGCGAATGACCCTGTTTACGAAGGAATGATCATTGGTATCCACAGCCGCGATAACGACTTGGTGGTTAACGCTACGCGTACTAAGCAGTTGACCAACTTTCGTGTTTCTGGCAAAGAAGATGCGATCAAGATCACACCGCCGATTGACTGTACCTTGGAGTATGGAGTAGAGTTTATTGAGGACGACGAAATGGTTGAAATCACGCCAAAATCGATTCGTCTGCGTAAGCGTTATTTGACCGAAAGCGAACGCAAGCGCGCTGGTCGCTTCTAAACTACCCTAGTAAAATCAAACAAGGCGGCGTGCAAATTTGCATTCCGCCTTTTTTTATTGAAAAATCAACGCTGCTATAAGTTTATGAAGTTAACCCACCGCCAAGCCGTATTGCTAATGATCGCCTGCACCATGATGTGGTCCATCGCTGGTGTGGTGACACGTCATTTAGAACAAGCGCAGAGTTTTGAGGTGACTTTTTGGCGCAGCTTTTTTACCTTGATATCGTTGTTGATCATCTTGCCCCTGATTCAAGGAAAAGCATTGATATCAAAATTAAAGCAAGGTGGTTTGTATTTGTGGATTTCAGGTGTGTGCTGGAGCGTGATGTTCACCGCTTTTATGACTGCGTTGACCATGACCAGTGTGGCTAACGTTTTAATCACCTTGTCGCTAGGCCCTATGTTGACAGCCTTGTTCGCGAGGATATTCATTGGACACAAACTACCGGCTCGCACTTTGGTTGCAATCGTCGTTGCTGGTGCTGGGATTGCTTACATGTACGCAGCACAAATCAACCTCAGCGATATGAAGCAACTCACTGGCATGTTTGTAGCGTTAGGCGTGCCTATTGCAGGTGCAGTGAATTGGACGCTGGTGCAGCATTCACAAGCGCAGGGGCATGATGTTGATTTGGTACCCGCTGTGATGGTAGGCGCTTTTATTTCAAGCTTGGTGACCTTCCCGTTGTCCATGCCGTTTCAAGCCACGGGGCAGGATATTGCTTTACTGGCAATGCTGGGTCTTGTTCAACTCGCCATCCCGTGCACTTTAGCTGTCGTTTGCGCGCGATACCTCAAAGCGCCAGAAGTGTCTTTATTGGCACTGCTTGAAATCATTTTTGGCATTGGATTGGCTTGGCTGGGTGCAAATGAAAAACCCGGCAGTCCAGTGCTGATAGGCGGTAGCTTGGTGCTCGGCGCTTTGGCATTTAATGAATGGCTGGGTATGCGAGAGCGAGCAAAGATTGATTTGCGCACCGCGCTATGATTAGCCTATGAACAAACAATATGGTCGTGCCGATTTAGCCCGCATCGCCGCCAAAGCCATGGTTGACCGTGGTTTGGCTGCTGAGTTTTCAACTAATGCAATAGATCAATTAGCCGGTTTAGAGAAACCCAGCGAAGAAGTTGCTAGCGACATTCGAGATCTGCGTCAGTTACTTTGGTGCTCTATAGACAACGAAGAATCGCGCGATTTAGATCAATTGACTGTTTGCGAAATTCTACAAAACGGTGCCATCAAAGTTTTAGTAGCGATTGCTGACGTTGATACTTTGGTCAAAAAAGCCTCACCGATAGATGATCATGCGCAGAAAAATACCACCTCGGTCTACACCGCGGCGCGCATTTTTCCGATGTTGCCCGAGCTGTTATCCACCGATCTAACCTCGCTCAACGCACATGCTGACCGCTTATCGATGGTGACTGAGTTGACGTTTGATTCAGAAACCAAGCTCACAAGTTCAACGATTTACCGTGCCAAAGTACGCAACCAAACCAAATTAGCGTATGACGATGTGGCCGATTGGCTGGCAGGGAAAGGTGATATTCCTGCTGGCATACGTGCAGTTGTCGGCATGGATGCGCAAATCCGCACGCAAGATGCTGTGTCGCAAAAACTGCGCAAACGCCGCTTTGAGAATGGTGCGCTTGACTTTCGTAGCATTCAATCACGTACTGTGTTCTCGGGGGAGCGTGTGGTCGATGTTGAGCAGCAGCAACCCAACCGCGCCCGCCAGTTGATAGAAGAGCTGATGCTTGCGACCAATGGCGTGACTGCGCGGTTTTTAGCTTCTAAAGGCTACTCAGCATTGTGCCGTGTGGTGCGCTCGCCAGAGCGATGGCTGCAGATTGTGGAAGTCGCCAAAGATTTGGGCGTTGCTTTACCCGTTGATCCTGACTCTAAAGCTTTAGAAACATTTTTGCGCAAACAACGCGAGGCTGATCCGATTCGATTTCCAGATTTGTCCTTGGTCGTCGTCAAGCTTATGGGTGCGGGTGAATACGCGCTGCAGCTTGCTGGTGCCGCGCCAGTGGGCCATTTTGGTTTGGCTGTACGCGAATACTCACACTCCACCGCACCAAATCGTCGTTTTGCCGACTTGATCACGCAGCGCATGCTCAAAGCAGCGATTGTCGGTGCGCCAGCGCCGTATTCAGACGCCGAACTAGATGCACTCGCCACACATTGCAACGACCAAGGCAGCGATGCGAACAAGGTTGAGCGCCAAGTGCGCAAGTCTGAAGCGGCATTGGTGCTGCAAACGCGTATTGGCGATATTTTCGACGGCATTGTGACCAGCGCTTCCAGCAAAGGCGTGTGGGTGCGGATTTTCCACCCACCGGTTGATGGCCGTTTGTCAGGCCCGGGCGCCGCGCCGCATATTGGCAAAAAAGTCAAAGCAAAGCTGACTTTGGCAGATGTAGAACGTGGGTTTATTGATTTTGAGGAATTAAAGTGACAATTGAAGTGACAACCGACGTAAAAATGCTAGAAGTGCAATGTGACATCAAAGGACACACCGGCTACATCAGCTTAAACCGCCCCAAAGCGCTGAATGCGCTCAGTTTGCCCATGATTCGGACGCTGATGGCGCAATTGCTGGCTTGGAAAGAAGACGCTACTGTTAAGCAAGTCGCTATTCGCGGCATGAGCAAACCAGCAGCCGATGGTTCAGAAGTGCCTTTTGGTAATTTCAGCGCAGGCGGCGATATTCGCTTCTTCCACCAAGCCATCCAAACCGGCAACCCAGCTTTGGAAGACTTTTTCACCGAAGAATATGCGCTGAATCACCTGATTGCGAATTACGGCAAGCCCTATATTGCTTTCATGGACGGCATCATATTTGGTGGTGGTATGGGCATCACGCAGGGTGCGAGCCACCGTTTTGTCACTGAGCGCACAAAAATGGCGATGCCGGAGACGGGAATTGGCTTGTTTCCGGACGTAGGCGGCGGTTATTTTTTAAGCCGCTGCCCTGGCTTTGTAGGTGAGTATTTAGCGTTGACTGGCGTGCAGATTGGCGCAGATGAAGCCGTTGCCTACGGTCTGGCCGATGTCAAAGTCAGCTCGTCAACATTAATCTCAACATGGGATTCGCTTGCTGCGAACTTAATTACTGATACAAAAATAGATAAAAATACTATCAATAATATAGCTTCTCAGGCAATAAATACGCCGGCTATAGCTGATATTAATGCTTATTTTAAGTTTTCCAGCGTATCAGAGATTGTGTACGCCTTAGATGCCGCAAACGACCCATGGGCGCAGCAAACGGTGAAGACATTACGCAGCAGATCGCCATTGATGCTTCACGTCGTTTTAGAGCAAATCCGTCGTGGCCGGAAACTCAATTTAGCGCAAAACCTGCAAATGGAGCGCGGCATGATTCGGCATTGTTTTTATACGGCGCATTTGGGCCGGTTTGGCAACGCCAGTGAAACGGTAGAAGGCATTCGTGCCCTGGCCGTTGATAAAGACCATGCGCCGCGCTGGAACCCTACTCGCCTTGAAGATGTGACAAACGACATGGTTGCGCCGTTTTTCGACAGTCCTTGGCCCGAAAACGCCCATCCGCTGCGGCATTTGTCTTAAACTTCAAGCTATGGCAACCCAATTGGACGATTCAGCAGCGCAAAACATCGCTCGTGATAATGAGTATTTCACGTCAACGATTGTCGGTTTGCCGTCTGAAGTCACCCTTGGCAGGGCATTCACAGCACGTAAATTGAGTGCTGACCCAACCATCACCGTCCAAGCCATGACGGCGGCGACTTGGTTGTCTGAGCCAGCTCGTCTGCTTCTCAAACAGCAGGTCAAACAATCGCCCAAAACGCTGGGTTTGCCGTTTGCAGCGGGTAGTTTTGCGCATACACGGTCAAAAAATGCGTCTGTTTGGGCTTTTTTGTTCGGCTTTGGTCTGTGCGCGGCTTTGAGTTACATATACTTCACGCAGCCTTGGTTGCAGCAGATGCTTCGGTTTTAAAAAGTGTTTTTTAATTTCCATTTTTTAGTTTCAAAATAATAAGAACCATGCCTGATTCGTTACAGTCACAGTCACCCGCACCGCAGCAAGATAACTTGGTTATCGACCCTTTGGGCATGAACATTGTCAACCGCATCGCACCAGAATCAAGCATGCAAGGCGATGTGTCGTTTTCAGGGGGTGTGCTGGTGCAGGGCGATTTGGCAGGTGCTGGCCAAGTGCTGGGGCGCATGGTGGTGTGGCATGGCGCACAAGTTACAGGACACTTCCGCGTCGTGGGCGATTTGTATGTCTTTGGTCGTATTGGCGCAGTCGGTGCCAGTGCCAACAACACGGTGATTGAATGCATGGGCACAGCGTACATTGCCAGTACCGCCTCAACGACAGGTACGATTACAGCGCAGCGGCTGCGACTTTATGAAGGTGCAGACCTGCAAGGCCCATTTAGAACCATCAAAAATATACAATCCTTACCTGAGTTAGACCAATCTGCTTAAATTGACTGCCTGTATTGGTAGCCAAATAACTTGAGAAAATTGTCATGATCCACCAACCAAATCACCCAAATCAATCAAATTCATCTCATAAATACGGCCAACCCGCTCAAACCGCGCTAGGCCAAGCCATGCCCGATGTACTGAAGACGCCGGTGTTGACGCAAGTTGAAGCCAGCAATGCAGCCACCAATGTAAGCAAAGACGACGTGGTGCCAACTTCATCCAAAGCGGGTAAGCTGTGCATGATTGAAGAAGGCGTTACTTTCACCGGAAACGCTGCGCTGCAAGGCACGTGCACGATTGCGGGGCAATTAGTCGGCAATTTGAAAGAGCAAGCCGGTGCGACATCACAAATCGTGATCACCGAAACTGGCTCAGTGAAAGGCGATATTTTTTCGCGTAAAGTATCTGTCATGGGCGCATCCAGCGGCACGATTGACGCCAGCGGCGGCAGTGTGGAGCTGCACGCCAAGTCTGTCGTGACGGGTCATATTCGTTATGGCCAGCTGCAGGTGAATGGTGCGGATTTGAATGCGACGCTTGAGCGCGTGGCCAAGCCAGCTGCTGGATCCACTGACAAGTAATTTTTCAATCTCTTTTAATCTCTCTTAACTTCTCTCTCGTGTCTAGTCCTGTTTTTACCAGTGAAGAGCTGCGCGTCGTAGCGATGAATACCTCCACACGCCGAGGTAAATCCGTCGCGCGCAGGCGTTTGATTTGGCGCTGGTTTGCATGGTTTATGTGGCGTATTTTTCTGCCCTTGATCGGTTTAGCAACAGTTTTAACGGGCACTGTTGCCTTTGCTGCTTATGCCTATTTTGGACACGCAACTGCTTACGGCCGTGCGCAAACTTGGGTGCAAGAGCAAGTAGGGCCTTTTAAAAACGCAACAGCCATCCAAATTGGCACTTCGCTTAGGCGATCCGACAACGCAACCCTGATCCCCCTTACCGATGAAGCCACACCTGATTTGTATCTAGACCGCAATTTGACGATTAAACCTAGCCCGAAATAACCAAACCTTAAATTACAATACTTAAAAGGACAAAACCATGAGCTCTGACAACACCATCGCCCGCCTCGTACCCGCCGAACGCCTCAAAGCCATTACCAGCTTGATAGGCGAGGGAGCAGTCTTTGAAGGCAACTTCCAAAGCGGCAAAGACCTGGGCATCAAGGTTGATGGCAAGCTTATGGGTAACATCGTTTTCGACCAAGGTGGCGCTGTGCATATTGGTGCAACGGGTGTTGTGGAAAACACCTCGATTGAGGCTGACTATGTGTTCATCGAAGGCAAAGTCAAAGGCAGCATCGTTGCCCGCAAATCGCTTGAAATCACCGGCTCAGCCACAGTGATTGGCGACGCTGCTTACGACGCCATGGTTGACGTACACCCACGTGCGCGCATTCGCGGCAAGTTGGAATATCGCGGCGATGTGGATGCTGTGGCGAGTTAATTCGAATTGATTATTTGCTCAAAAGGCAGGTAAATATAGCTATAGCCGGGGTATTTATTGCCTATATAGCTATTAAAAATATAGCACAATACATTACTTGTTACGCGTCTTCATCGCACGCTCCACCTCGCGCTTACCTTCACGGTCTTTGATGGTGTCGCGCTTGTCGTGCTCGGCTTTGCCTTTGGCTAGCGCAATTTCGCACTTCACTTTGCCGCCTTTCCAATGCAGATTCAAGGGTACCAGTGTGTATCCTTTTTGCTCGGCTTTGACGATGAGTTTGTCGATCTGCTCACGGTGCAGCAGCAGTTTTTTGGTGCGAACATTGTCAGGGTTGACGTGGGTTGACGCCGTGTGCATCGGGTTGATTTGGCAGCCAATGAGGAACAACTCACTGTTGCGAATTACCACATAGCCATCGGTTAGCTGCACCTTACCTTCGCGCAAGGACTTTACTTCCCAGCCTTCTAGAACCATGCCGCACTCAAACCGCTCTTCAAAAAAATAGTTGTAAGCGGCTTTTTTGTTGTCGGCAATGCGGGTCTGAACTGGTTTAGCGTCTTTTGCCTTGCCAGCTTGTGGTTTTGGCTTAGTAGGGGGTGAAACGGGAGAGGAAGTTTTGGCCATGACTACTTTGACTGTAAATACTTGCGATAATTCGAGTTGTTCTAATCCCATTTTCCATGAAATCTGTCCACAAGTCCGTCCTCATTTGGTATAGCGCAGAAGAAATGTTCAATTTGGTCACCGATGTGGACCAATATCCGCAGTTTTTGCCTTGGTGCGACCATGCCAAAGTGCTGGCTACAACAACCACTGGCATGCAAGCCGAGATAGGCATCGCCATGGGAGCCGTGAAGCAGACGTTTACAACGCAAAATGTGCATCTTTTAAAGCAGAATTTGAGCAGGCAAGTGGGCATGAAGCTGATCGACGGTCCGTTTTCCAAACTTGAAGGTACGTGGGACTTCACGCCCGTGGGTGACATCACTCAGCGCGCCTGCAAGACCGAGTTGCGATTGAAATACGGCTTTGATAACCCAGTTTTAGCTGCCTTGGTGGGCCCGGTTTTCGACAAAATTGCAGCAAGCATGGTGGATGCTTTTGTCAAACGGGCGGATCAGGTTTATGGTTGATTCAATACTGCCAAGTTCTAGTAACTCATTGAATTCAAAGACAATTTCCATAACCCTGGCCTATTCAGCTGCGCCGCGTGAAGTGGTCGAAAAAGAGCTGGTTTTGCCTTTGAAAAGCACGGTACAAGATGCCTTGAAACTTGCTAATTTGACCGAATTCACCACCAATCCTGATTACCAGTTCGGTATTTGGGGAAAGAAAACGACGTTAAATCATGTCCTCAAAGATCAAGATCGACTTGAGTTGTACCGATCTTTGAAAGTAGATCCCAAAGTCGCACGGCGTGAGCGGTTTCAAAAGCAGGGCGCAAGAACGACAGGCTTATTTGCAAAGACGCGAACGGGTGGAAAAGCCGGTTACTAGTTTTGCATATCATAATATGCTATAATTTTAATAGCATAAGAGACAATAAATACGCCGGCTAGAGGAAAATTAACCTCTAAACAGGTCAATTATTTGCAATCTGCACCCATAATGCCTTCAAGGCGTTTGGTTTCCACCATACGAGCCGCCTCGTCCATGATGATGCGTTCACCTTTAGCGTTCACGGTACTGATTGGGCGTCCCGTTTCAAACTGCATTTTGGCTCGTTTGGCGCGCTGGCAGTTGTCAGCTTTGGCGACGTTTCGTACATCATCTTCTGCTTTTTTCTTGGCAACTTCTTCGTCATCTGACTTCTTTTTGGCAGCTTCTAAGTCTTTGTCTTTACTCGCTATTTTGGGTGCTGGCGCAGTTTTGACGGTATTTTCTGCAGCTTTGGGTTTGCCCTCGCCATCGGAAGTCGATGCTTCTTCCGCTGCTATGACAGGCACGGCAGCCGGTGCTTTGCCGGGTTGCTGCAAAATGCGTTTTGGGGCAATATTTGGCGGCGGTGGCTGGTCGCTGAAGACTTTGCGACCAGAGGCGTCTAGCCATGTGTATTGCGCCAGGGCAGAAACGCTAAAAAGCATAGTGAAACTAGCAACAATGCAAGGTAAAAAGGTTCGTGTTGATTTCATAGGCTGAAGTTTAGCCTGAACCTGATGGTTTTGCGAGTGGCGCGCGCGTGCTGATACTTTCCAACAACGAACGAGCTGAGAAGTACGGGTGAACCCTTGTACAATACATGGCTTTGGAGCTTCCCAAATGCGTCTTTTAGGCAAAGCGCTGACCTTCGACGATGTGTTGTTGGTACCAGCTTACTCTCAGGTCCTGCCCAAGGACGTCACCCTCGCTACCCAGTTCTCCCGCAATATTCGGCTCAATCTGCCGCTTGTTTCTGCCGCGATGGACACCGTTACGGAAGCCCGATTGGCCATTGCCATCGCGCAAGAGGGCGGCATTGGCATCGTCCACAAGAATTTGACCGCCAAAGAGCAGGCTGCGCAGGTTTCCAAGGTCAAGCGCTATGAATCTGGTGTTTTGCGCGATCCCGTTGTCATCACACCCACCCATACCGTGCGCCAAGTGCTTGATTTGTCTGACCAATTGGGCATTTCAGGCTTTCCAGTGTGTGACGGTGGCAAAGTGGTCGGTATCGTCACCAGCCGTGACCTGCGCTTTGAGACCCGTTACGACGTGCCCGTGAGCCAAATCATGACGCCGCGTGACAAACTCATCACCGTGCAAGAATCCGACAGCACCACACCCGCAGAAGCCCGCGCGTTGCTGAACAAACACAAGCTAGAACGATTGCTGGTGGTGAACCGTGACTTCGTGCTTAAAGGCATCATCACCGTCAAAGACATCACCAAGCAAACCAGCTTCCCCAACGCCGCCCGTGACGACCATGGCCGCTTGCGCGTGGGCGCTGCGGTGGGCGTGGGCGAGGGCACAGAAGAACGCGTTGAAGCCTTGGTCAAAGCCGGCGTCGACGCCATCGTGGTTGACACCGCCCACGGCCACAGTCATGGCGTGATCGAGCGGGTGCGCTGGGTCAAACAAAATTACCCGCACATCGACGTCATTGGCGGCAACATCGCCACTGGCGCGGCCGCTTTGGCACTGGTGGAAGCGGGGGCAGACGCTGTTAAAGTCGGTATTGGCCCTGGCAGCATTTGCACCACCCGCATCGTGGCTGGCGTGGGCGTGCCGCAAATCATGGCAATTGACAGCGTAGCGACAGCTTTGCGCGGCACTGGCGTTCCGTTGATTGGTGACGGTGGCATTCGTTACTCGGGCGATATTGCCAAAGCACTGGCTGCTGGCGCGTCTACCGTCATGATGGGCGGCATGTTTGCAGGCACCGAAGAAGCGCCGGGAGAAATCGTACTGTTCCAAGGTCGCAGCTACAAAAGCTACCGTGGCATGGGCAGCATTGGCGCGATGCAGCAAGGCAGTGCCGATCGTTATTTTCAAGAATCCACCACCGGCAACCCGAACGCCGACAAACTCGTCCCCGAAGGCATCGAAGGCCGCGTGCCCTACAAAGGCTCTATGGTCAGCATCGTCTACCAAATGGCCGGCGGCGTTCGCGCCAGCATGGGTTACTGCGGCTGCGCGACGATTGACGACATGCAAAACAAGGCAGAGTTCGTAGAAATCACCACCGCCGGCATCCGCGAAAGCCATGTGCACGATGTGCAGATCACGAAAGAAGCGCCGAATTACCGTGCGGAATAAGGCTTTGTACTTGATGAGTCTTGTTTGATGACGATTTGGTGGCATAGCGTAACTCCTCAAGCGCTAGATTGCTTAGCTATGGGCGAGTACGGCTTGGGCGATATTGGGGTCAATGTAGCCAATCACGCCTTGAGTCGTCCCACATTGTCTGTGGATATGGATCTTTTGGTTGCAGATACATCTGAGTCGGTATGTGGCATCACGCAACTCATAACGAATCTGCCTGTCACGCAGCTTGTCATACCTTTTGAAAACGGCACATTTAAAGTCGCACATACAGCTGAATATTTATTCGGTGTTTTGGAAATCGACGAACAGCTAGATATCCAAACGGCAAGCCATCGAGCCTACCAAGCCTTGCTTGCCTGCTGTAAAGACATGGGCAAACCCCATTTGCTCAGGCTGTGGAATTACATGCCGCATATCAACGCGCTAGAAAACGGTGAAGAGCGTTACCGCTTGTTTAACTCCGGCCGGCGAGAGGCTTTGTTTGAGGCCAATTATTTGGTCAAAGACGGCGCGCCAGCCGCTTGTGCCTTGGGTAGCTACCGTGGCGTTTGCAAAATCGCTTTTTTGTCGGCCACAAAGCCTTGCACGCCCATTGAAAACCCACGCCAAGTTAGTGCCTATAACTACCCCAAGGACTACGGCGTCAACCCACCTATTTTTTCAAGAGCAGGCTGGTTTCAGCAGGCGGGTGGCAAAGACATGCTTTTCATCAGCGGCACCGCGAGTATTGTGGGGCACAAAACGCTGCACATTGGCGATATTGCGCTGCAAACCAAAGAAACCATTATCAATATGCAGGCCGTGTTGCAAGAAGCCAATCGTTTGGCTGGCAGCGAGTTATGGACATTAAATCATCTGCACGGACAAGTATATGTACGAAACCCTGCCGATATCTTCACCATCCAAACCATCCTGAAACAATACGCACTACTTAACTTCACTTACTTGCATGCAGATATTTGTCGCTCCGACTTGCTGGTTGAAATTGAAGCCTACGACCAGTTATAAAATCTAAACCTATGACCCACCAAAAAATCCTCATCCTCGATTTCGGCTCCCAAGTCACCCAGCTCATCGCCCGCCGCGTGCGTGAGGCGCATGTGTTTTGCGAGGTGCTTCCTTGCGACGTGAGCGACGATTGGGTCAAAGCCTACGCGGCGGATGGCAATCTCAAAGGCGTCATCCTGTCAGGCAGCCACGCCAGTGTGTATGAGGACGAGACTGACAAAGCACCGCAAGCCGTGTTTGAGCTGGGCGTACCGGTTTTGGGCATTTGCTACGGCATGCAAACCATGGCCCAGCAGCTGGGCGGCAAGGTCGAAGCAGGCAAAACCCGCGAGTTTGGCTCTGCCCAGATTCGCGCCCGTGGCCACACCGCCTTGTTTGACGGCATTGCCGACCACACCACGGCAGACGGCTACGGTATTTTGGACGTGTGGATGAGCCATGGCGACAAGGTCATTGAGATGCCACCCGGCTTCAAGTTGATGGCCTCCAACGATGCCTGCCCGATTGCAGGTATGGCTGACGAAGCGCGCAAGTTCTACGCCGTGCAGTTCCACCCCGAGGTGACGCACACCATCAAAGGCCAGCAGATTTTGGAACGCTTTGTACTGCAAATCTGCGGTACCAAGGCCGACTGGATCATGGGCGACTACATCACCGAAGCTGTCGCGCATATTCGTGAGCAGGTGGGCGACGAAGAGGTGATCCTCGGTTTGTCCGGCGGGGTTGATTCATCCGTCGCCGCTGCGCTGATCCACCGCGCCATTGGCGACCAGTTGACCTGCGTTTTTGTCGATCATGGCCTGCTGCGCTTGAACGAAGGCGACATGGTCATGGACATGTTTGTCGGCAAGCTACACGCCAAAGTGGTGCGGGCAGATTGCAGCGCGCAGTTCCTCGGCCACCTCGCAGGGGTCAGCGACCCAGAAGCCAAACGCAAAATCATCGGACGCGAGTTTGTAGAAGTTTTTAAGGCTGAAGCCGGCAAATTAACTGCCTCGGGTGCTAGCGTTAAAGGAGCAAAATGGCTCGCCCAAGGCACCATTTACCCAGACGTGATCGAATCCGGCGGTGCCAAAAACAAAAAAGCCGTCGTCATCAAGAGCCACCACAACGTGGGCGGCTTGCCTGAGCAGCTGGGTTTGAAGCTCTTGGAGCCGCTGCGCGAACTCTTCAAAGACGAAGTGCGGGAGCTGGGCGTGGCGCTGGGTTTGCCCGCAGACATGGTCTACCGACACCCATTCCCCGGCCCGGGCTTGGGCGTTCGCATCTTGGGCGAAGTCAAAAAAGAATACGCCGATTTGCTGCGCCGCGCCGACGCCATCTTTATCGAAGAACTGCGCAACTTCCCCTACGTTCCAGCAGCAGACGAGCCTGTCAACCTGCGTCACCCCAAAAAGACCTGGTACGACGCCACCAGCCAGGCCTTCACCGTATTCCTACCCGTGAAATCCGTCGGTGTGATGGGCGATGGCCGCACCTACGACTACGTCGTCGCCCTGCGCGCAGTCCAAACCAGCGACTTCATGACCGCAGACTGGGCCGAATTGCCCTACGCCTTGCTCAAAAAAGTCTCCAGCCGGATTATCAATGAAGTCCGAGGGATCAATCGGGTGACGTATGACGTGAGTTCGAAGCCACCGGCGACGATTGAGTGGGAGTGAGATATGGCAATACCTTCACATTCAGCTATGTTTGGCGACGTGTTGAGCACGTTGAGGGAAATGGATGGTTCTGGAACTATCGCTGAAATCGATTCTCGAGTAACGGATAAATTAATAGCTAGTGGGCGTCTCACTGAGGAAGAAGCGCTGCAACCTCATGATCAAGAGCATGGTGAACGAACTGAAGTTGCCTACAGATTGGCATGGGCTCGAACATATTTGAAAGGTGCGGGTTATTTAGAGAACTCATCACGTGGAGTTTGGGCTTTAACTAGTGCAGGTAGAGAGACGGAAACGTTGAATCCACAAGCAATTACTAGAGCTGTGCAGCGAAAAGAAGAAGAGGTCACTTTGAATACTGGTGCAGAGCCAATTTTGCAAAGTGAAATTGTAGAACCAGTTTGGCAAATCAATCTCTTAAGTATTTTGCGAAAGATAGAACCTAGTGCTTTCGAGAGACTATGTCAGCGTTTGCTTAGAGAAGCTGGTTTTGTCCAAGTTGAAGTTACCGGAAAATCGGGAGATGGCGGAATAGATGGGAAAGGCATTATGAAGTTAGGTGCCTTGCTTAGTTTTCATGTCATCTTTCAATGCAAGCGATATGAAGGTCAAGTTGGTTCAGGGGCAATTCGCGATTTCAGAGGAGCGATGGTTGGCAGAGCTGATAAGGGCTTGTTCATAACCACTGGCGGATTTACACGCGATGCGTTGAAGGAAGCAACACGTGATGGTGCTCCACCTGTAGAACTTATAGATGGTGATGAACTATGCGAGTTACTTAAACAATACAATTTGGGTGTGGTAACTGAACATGTTCAAGTAGAAAAAGTCTCCTTAACACCAATCTGGTTCAATGGTCTTTGAGTTTAAAAGCATGTTACACATTAAAAAAACGAGCCGCGAACAAGTAATAGCTATATTTTATAGCTTAAATTCGTTATAGCCGGCGTATTTATTGCCTATAGCGCTACTAAGTTAATAGCAAAACGCGAAACTGGACTTTTGATATATGCTATTAATAAAATAGCAGCTTAGGCAATAAATACGCAGGCTACTGGTTAAATAGTACTAAAAATATAACTAATTGCATCATTTTAGTGCTGTATTGCGTCAAATACTGCATTTTTACAACGCAAGTTGACCCGCTTATTGATCTTCATTTAACGCATTCTGCCCACTATCAGTTGGTAAGTGTGCCAGTGCGTTGCGAATAAACTGTTTTTCATAGTGGCGATTACGGCGCGCTTTTTTTGCGGATGCGCGTTGCCCCATTCGTTTGTCGACAACCAGCTGCGCCAGTTGGTTCAGGTCTTCCAGCTTTTGGATGTTTCGTGGCGAGCTTCTGAGAGGCATGAATAAAGCCTTTGGCGCTTGGTCAGACCATGGTGGCCAACAGCCAGCCCGCGGCGGTGATGTGCACTAGTGTGACGAGTACAGACGCGCCATGCAGCCATTTGAAACGCTGGCGTTGGCCCGTGTCAGTGGCTGCGTTGATGGCTGGCATCAGCAATTGGCGCACAGGCACGGTTGTCAGCGCGATTGCACCTAACCAAGAGGCAGCTATTGTGTTGCTGGGCCACCAAAATAAGGCTGCTAGGCTAGATGTAACGATCACGAACGCATAAAACCACGGAAAAGCTTGGCGCAGCGTCGCACCTGCTGTCGCAGCAGGCAGCGTTTTGAACAAAAAAGCAGCGAATCCAAAGGAATACAAAGTCATGCCGCCGAAGAGCAGGGCAGTACACAAAATAGCTAGTGAGTTGAGCATAAGATGTCTTTAAATAAATACTGACTAATGATCGTAATTGAACTGCTCGTGATAGCAAAAATAGGTACTATTTACCCCTTTAACCTACGGGTGATTCGGTACGACAGTTAAGGCGACATTTAAGGCGGAGACTAAGGCGTCAGCCAATCCCACGTGTCTGCGCGCAGCCGCGCACGGCGATGTCCGCTGCGGGCTAGTTCTAGCCAGTCGATTTCTTGAATTTGGGCTTCTATGATCGCCAAGTGGTGTTGGCTGGTTGGGTTTGACGGGTTCGTTGGTTGTGTTCCGTCTTTGCTTGAGGGGGCAGCCGACAAAGTACTTCCTGGCGCGGCTGGAGACAGGTAGTCACCCGCAGCCGCAGTCTGACGAACGCGCTCCCACGCTGCATCGACCAGTGGGCCAGTCGTATGAACTGTCATGGTTGCACGCACACGTAGCTGCCAGCTCAGGCGCTTGCTCCAGAACACGAGCAGGGCGTCGGGATGGTTGGCTAGCTCAGAGACCCCTTATGCTCCACTCACTAGCTATTTTGTGCACTGCCCTGCTCTTCGGCGGCATGACTTTGTATTCCTTTGGATTCGCTGCTTTTTTGTTCAAAA
>JANPLX010000106.1:0-1671 GCA_031422495.1 Polaromonas sp.
ACCAAATCACTGTCATTTAGCTTTGCGGACGCTTTGTCTTTAGGCGGTGGCTTTAGTTTTGCCTTAACCAATGTGTTACTCAAACGGCTGGGAAACACGCCCAGCGAAGCACGCATGTTTGCCATGTTCAGTGGCGGTGCGTTACTGGCACTCATTGCTGGCTTGGCTGGTATGACCCAAGGGTGGGTGAATGCCATGCCTGCTGTATCGAGCAGCTGGGCTTGGTTGGCAGCTGGTTTGTCGCTGGCGTTTTTGTGTAGCAATGTTGCTTTGCAGTATGGCGCAGCGCGCCTGCGGTCTAGCACCACATCGGTGGTGATGTTGACCGAAATCGTTTTTGGCAGCCTCAGCGCTGTAGCATTGGGTGCTGCGGTGTTGGATACGCGCACACTCATTGGTGGCGGTTTGATCATTTTGGCGGCCACTTTGGCCGCATTTGACAACTGACACTCTCAGCTTTCTAATAGGCTATTTAAATCTGCAGAAATCCCCATGACACAAACGATTTACGACTTTGAAGCGCTTGGTATGAATGGAAAGTCCGTCAAGCTTAGTCAGTACAAGGGCAAAGCTTTGCTCATCGTCAACACGGCCAGCGCTTGCGGCTTCACCCCACAGTTTGGGGGCTTGGAAGAACTGCACAAACAGTATGGCAAGCAAGGCTTGGTCGTGCTAGGTTTTCCTTGTAACCAGTTTGGCGCACAGGATGCGGGCAGTAACGACGAAATCGCTAGTTTTTGTCAGCTCAACTTTGGCGTTACCTTTCCGATGATGGCCAAAATTGATGTGAATGGTGCTAACGCCACGCCGCTTTTTACCTGGCTTTGCGCAGAAGCACCCGGCTTACTCGGTAGCAAAGCCATTAAATGGAATTTCACCAAGTTTTTAGTCGGCAAAGATGGGCAAGTCATCAAACGCTTTGGCCCGCAAGATACGCCAGCCAGCTTAGAAAAAGACATCAAAGCGGCGTTGGCCTGACCTGTTGATGGGTATTTAGCGATTTCTCGGCGGCCAAGCCAGACTCATATCGTCATGCCCATCACTTAAATTCGGGCTGTAAGCGGGGTCGATATGCAGCTTATCTCCCCATCGCTTGCGCATATAGCGCAACTCTTTTTCAGCGCGACGTTGCTTAGCTGGCGAATTATCTTGTCCGCGCGTTGCTGATTCATGGTGAATCAACTCGGCATTCGGTGTCCACACATTGCGGTAGCCGGCTTCTACCAGCTTGAGACAAAAATCGACATCGTTGAAACCCACGGCTAATTCTTGGTCGTTGAGGCCGCCCACTTGCTCAAACAAGGCTTTTTTGACCACCAAGCAAGCACCCGTGACGGCTGTAAAGTTTTGCACCGACACAGCTCTGCCATTGAATCCAAGCTCACCTTCAGGCAAATGCTTATGCACGTGCCTAGCCACGCCACCCACCAACACCATGCCCGCGTGCTGCAAAGTATGATTGGGGTACCACAGCCGCGCGCCGACAGCACCAACGCCCGGGCGCAGTGCATGGCTGACCATTTCAGTGAGCCAATCGACTGATGCCACCTCGATGTCATCGTTGATCAATCCAATAACCTCGCCCTTTGCAAAGGTGACGGCGTAGTTGTTTTGGGCAGAGAAATTGAAAGCGTAGTTGTCTCGAATCACACGAATTTTTGAATTCGATCT
>JANPLX010000107.1:0-31710 GCA_031422495.1 Polaromonas sp.
TGCGGTTCCACCTCAATAGCTTTCTTTCCATGCAAAGCTATCAAGCTAATGATAGACCGAAATTCATGATCGCCGATAGTCGAACCTTGATCTTCTTCATACCGATTCGTACGCCTACGTCTCCAAATATAAAAAATTTTAGTTGATTTAACTTTGTTTTCTGTTTCAGTATTCAGCCTCTTTTTCTCGTATCGTCCCTCGATATCTAAGAGATAGGCTGCTTCAGTTTTCCCACGTAAAAAGAACGTAAATTCGAGACAAATTGCACGCTTTCGGGTGGTTTGATCGGGATCAGAAAACAACCAAGCAAATGACTCATCATTGATCTCTTCTGGCAATGAGAATGCTAAATTGCCGCCTCTAACTGGCGATGCTCTCCAAGGAAATCGATGCTTGTATGAGAACTCTAAGCCTTTCTCTGTTCGGAAAGGTGCTGAGCTATTTTTAGCGTATTTGTTTTCATCCTGTAGTTGATCTATTGCCTCGACTAGCAAATCTAGATAGCTCCCAATACTACGTGTATTTGTATCGGGTGTGACGTTTTTATTAAATTGTGCCGAAGTTAGTTCAGTCTTGACTATGTCCTGCGAAGACTTTGCAGAACTGGGTAAAAGCGAAAGAAGTTCTGCCCAGCGCAAATTGGCAGCTTTATCGTCTTCTTCTTGGGTGCTTTCGAATTCAGTTTCTAATTTTTCTAATTGAATAATTTCTAACTCAGCTATTCCAGGGAAGGTTGGATCAAATCGTCCTAATGGAATGGGTTCATCCGTCACGAACGAACCAGGTGGTTCGGACACAAATTCGAATGTGCTTTTACCTTCTTTCCTAGGAATGCTTGGCGCACGTTCTCGATCTATAGACTCTCTCTCTTTATCCTCTTGATCATTAATTCCACGATGCGCGTTGTTATCTCGATCAAACGTTACTTTGCTAAACGGTGGTACGTAAGAAGATTTAATAATATTCTGTATATAAAAATATTCCCCATACTCAGTTTTTAGAGGCAACCCTTGCACTTCAAGGGTCATCTTGTCAGAGTGAGGCGGTAAAGCTGCAACACAACGGCTAAAGCTGCCCCTATGCTCATTGATACTTGCGTGTAATGTCAATCCTATATCTTTACCTCTTTGGATTGCGTATGGGTCAAATGCTATTGTTGCTAAAAACCCAACATCAACATTTAATTGCCATTGCCGCAACCAAACAAAGGCTTCTCCTGATTCAGAGTTTAAACAACTCAATTTAGGATTAAGCACGTAACGATCAAAATCTAAAAACCTACTGTCTAGCAACATATGCATTAAGTTGCTAGAACGCCCCCAAAAGGTTTGGAGAACTGTTACGCAAGGAATCAACAAGCTTGCACCGTCCGTTGTCTGAGCCGATAGAAGATAGGCGTTTGATAGTTCTTCGGCAATAAAGCGAGGGTTTTTAAAAAGGAAATTCCCACTTTCGCAGCGCATGTGCCGTCTTAAAAAATGACAATTTTCATCTGTAAAAGCTACTTCTACAAATCGCTTTTCAATACGATCACAAAGTATCTGTGGCTCATGTACGCGGGCAGTGTCTGCATCGAACACACTACCAACCTCAATCATCACAAGTTCAGCAACTGGTAGAACATCAGAAACGACTTCGTCGTGCCATTCAATGATGTTTCCTGCCTTATTAACGCTGACCCGCCGAAAATAAGCAGAAATCCAGATTGCAGATTTCACAATAGCCTCTTCGGTTAGCCCACCAAAGCTAAATAACTGCCAAAATCCTGAAGGAAGATTAAGCCTGCGGTTTACTTTTTCGGTGATTTGCATGGATCAATATGTTAGCTGATCCAAAATGGTGCGCGACGATGTACTTAAGCTATTGATTTGAATGAGCTTTGAGTGAGAATTTAACATTTTGTTAAATTTAAATTCTCAAATATTTATTTTTATTCTTTGCTAATTCATTTTATTTTCAAATAGTGTTTTCATTCACACTTTTGGCAAGTCTGCTGGGGCTAAATTGACTGTGATCCTTTTATTAGTGGGAAAGTCTAAGCCTGAGTTTTGCAAGGCAGAGCGAACGCGTTCCCGCGCTTCTTTCACCTCAGTTTCAGCCAAGCCTACGAGCGTGAAACTCGGCAAACCGTTGGCCAAATGCACCTCGACGGTGACCGAAGGTGCATCCAAACCCAAAACAGCGCGACTTTGCACCATTGCGAAACCAGCCATAGTATTTCTCCCTAATTTGGTGCATGCACCTTGCTTCTCATGAAAATCACTTAATTTTGCATGTATAAATGCACAACTGTTATTTTATACAGCTTTAGTTTAGTATTTTTAGAGACCATCAGCAAGTTTATTAATACCATTTTTGGTGGTTTTAAATCAAAAAACAACGCTTTATGCCTGTAACGCTGGAATAGATATATAAATTTAGGCACGCTTTGTGCTTTATGGCTTACGTTCACTTTCTTTTAAACAACCCAGGAGTTTTCAATGTCACATTCATTTAAATTAACCGCCGCATCAACCGTTTTGGCCGCTTTGTTGGCCACGGCTGGTGCGTCTTCTTTTGCGCAAACTGCTGCTCCAGCGGCAGCGCCTGCTGCTGCTGCACCTGAAAGCAGCTTGAGCTACAACATTGGCGCGGTGACTGACTACCGCTATCGTGGTATTTCTCAGTCTCGCCTGAAGCCAGCCGTATCGGGTGGCGTCGACTTTTCTCACGCAAGCGGCGCGTATGTGGGCGTCTGGGCGTCAAGCATTCAGTGGGTCAAAGACGCTGGCGGTGACGGTAAGGTTGAAGTTGATATTTACGGTGGCTACAAAGGCGCTGCTGGCCCAGTTAGCTATGACGTGGGTGTGTTGACATACCAATACCCTAGCGCTGCTTTGTCAGTTTCACCGAACACGACAGAAATTTACGGTGCTGCGACCATGGGCCCAGCAACTTTGAAGTACTCACATGCTTTGACCAACACCTTTGGATTTGCAAACAGCAAAAACAGTGGTTATTTGGATCTGAGCGCGACGTTTGATGTGGGCAATGGTTTTACCATCGTTCCGCACATTGGCCGCCAAAGGATTGCGGGCTCAGGCAACGGCGATTTTTCATACACTGATTTCTCTGTTGCAGTGACCAAAGATTTCGGCAAAGGCTTGTCTGTCACCGCTACCGTGCTCGGCACTGACGCTAAAGACGGCAGCTACATCACACCAGCTGGCAAAAACACAGGTAAGAATGGCGTGACGCTTGGCGTGAAGTACGCCTTCTAAGTAGTTAAGTAGATAAGAAAAGCCTGAAATTTTTTACTGATATTTGTCTAGGAGACCTTATGAAATTAGTAACCGCCATCATCAAACCCTTCAAGTTAGACGAGGTGCGTGAAGCCCTGTCTGCCATTGGGGTGCAAGGCATCACTGTGACTGAAGTTAAAGGTTTTGGTCGCCAAAAGGGCCATACCGAGCTGTACCGTGGCGCAGAGTACGTGGTTGATTTTTTACCAAAAGTAAAAATCGAAGCTGCTGTCACGACCGAATTGGTTGACCAGGTGATTGAAGCCATCGAAACCGCTGCCCGTACCGGAAAAATCGGTGACGGTAAGATTTTTGTCTACAACCTTGAGCAAGTCGTTCGTATTCGTACGGGTGAAACTGGCAAAGAAGCACTTTAAAAGCAAGTCAACACAAGAAAAGAGACTTCACATGAAAAAATACCTCCTCCCTATCAGCCTAGGCCTTGGCCTATGGTTGGCCAGCAACTTTGCCATGGCTCAAGCTGCGCCTGCGGCAGCTGCTGCAGCACCCGTCGCTGCGACCGTAGCTGTTGACGCGACCAAGCCCGCTGATGCTGCAAAACCAGCAGATGCAACGGCAGCAGCAGCGACGCCAGTAGCGGCGGCAGCTGCTCCCGCCGCACCAGCGGCTGCACCAGCACCCGTGCCGAACAAAGGCGACACCGCTTGGATGACGATATCAACGGTGCTCGTGCTGTTGATGACCATTCCTGGCTTGGCACTGTTTTACGGCGGCTTGGTGCGCAGCAAAAATATGCTGTCCGTGCTGATGCAAGTGTTCGTGGTCACAGCGCTGATCTTTGTGCTGTGGGTCATCTACGGCTACACCATCGCATTCACTGCTGGCAACCCGTTCTTTGGCTCGTTTGACAAGCTCTTCCTCAAAGGCATCACGCCTGACTCTGTCGCTGCAACCTTCAGCAAAGGCGTGGTCATTCCTGAGTTGATCTTCGTTGCTTTCCAAGCTACTTTTGCAGCCATTACCTGCGGTTTGATCGTTGGCTCGTTCGCTGAACGTGCTAAGTTCTCGGCTGTGTTGATGTTCTGCGTGCTGTGGTTTACCTTCAGCTATTTGCCAATGGCGCACATGGTTTGGTACTTTGACGGCCCAGATGCCATTACTGATGCTGCTTCACTTGAAAAAGTCACCGCTGCTGCCGGTTGGTTGTGGGCAAAAGGCGCACTAGATTTCGCGGGCGGTACGGTCGTTCACATCAACGCAGCGATGGCTGGCTTGGTCGGTGCTTATGTCATTGGCAAACGTGTGGGTTACGGCAAAGAGTCTATGACGCCTCACAGCTTGACTTTGACCATGGTCGGCGCAGCAATGCTCTGGGTGGGTTGGTTTGGTTTCAATGCAGGCTCCAACTTAGAAGCCAATGGCGTTGCTGCTTTGGCATTCGTCAATACCTTGGTGGCTGCGGCTGCAGCGACTTTGGCTTGGATCACTGGTGAAGCATTGGCTAAAGGCAAGGCCTCAATGTTGGGCGCGGCATCTGGCGCGGTCTCAGGCCTGGTTGCTATCACGCCAGCTTGCGGTTTTGTGGGCCCGATGGGTGCGATTGTGATTGGTTTACTCGCAGGTTTCTTGTGCCTCTGGGGTGTGAATGGCCTTAAGAAAATGCTAGGCGCTGATGACTCGCTTGATGTGTTCGGCGTACACGGTGTTGGTGGTATCTTGGGTGCGTTGTTGACTGGTGTGTTTGCGGCTCCTTCGCTGGGCGGCACCGGCATTTATGATTACGTTGCTAACAAGGTTAACCCAGACTACTCGATAGCGGGTCAAGTGTGGATTCAACTTCAAGGCGTGTTGACGACACTGGTCTGGTCTGGCTTGGTTGCTTTCATTGCCTACAAACTGGTGGATATGTTGGTTGGTTTACGCGTTCCTGAAGAAGAAGAGCGCGAAGGCTTAGACATCACTTCACACGGCGAAACAGCTTACAGCCGTTAAGAGTTTCGATTTACCGTCTCCTCGGTTGACCTAGTAACTTGTTTCTAGGTTTTTAAAAGCCCACATCGCTGTGGGCTTTTTTTTGACTTCTATATATACGCTACCTGGGTGCGATTGATTAGTTGATTTTCACCAAGCGCCAATCGATACGGTTATCGGCACGGTGCACCATCTCCACGTTTTTCTTCATTGCCCACGGAATGGTTTGGTTGTGCAGCGGCAAGTGCGACACGTCTTGATGAGACAACAGCAAAGCCTTTTCAATCAATTCGTTCCTGTTCACCAAATCAGTTTCCTTTTTGATGCGTTCGACCAAGGCATCCATTTGCGGATTAGAGTAACGTCCGACGTTGTAATTGCCATCACCACCTGCGCCTACGCTGCGCACCAAGGATTGCAAACTGTACAACGCATCAAACGTTGGCACACCCCAGCCCAGCATGTAGATGCTGGCCTCGAAGCGCTGAATCATAGGGAAGTAAGTGACCAAAGGCAAGGTGCGCAACTTAGCCTTCACGCCAATTTTTGCCCACATGGCGGTGACGGCTTGGCAAATTTCTTCGTCGTTGATATAGCGGTTATTGGGGCACGCAAAATCGACCTCAAAACCGTCTTTGTAGCCGGCTTCATCTAATAATTTCTTGGCTGCATTCATGTCAAACGCGTAACGCGCGTCTGCTTTTTTGGTCCAACCATTGACTTGCGGCGAAATCATCGTACCTGTCGGCTGGCTCAGTCCACGCATGGTCACGCGGTTGATGGTGTTGATATCAATGGCTTGGTACAGCGCTTTACGCACGCGCACATCTTTTAATGGGTTTTTACCTTTGACGTTGGAGCCTGGCAACTCATCGCGGAACTGGTCCATGCCGAAAAAGATGGTGCGGTTTTCTGCGCCGTCCAACACCTTCAGATTTGGCGTATTACGAATGCGCCCTAAGTCTTGCAAGTTGGGGTCTAACACCATATCAACCTCGCCAGACAAAATGGCGGCAACACGGGTCGCCTCTTGCTTCACGGGGGTATAAACAATTTCAGTCAAGTTACCCTCCAGCTTGCCCCACCAATTGGGGTTACGCTTGAGCACCAATTTTTGGTCGGGCTGCCAGCTATCGACCACAAACGGCCCCGTGCCCATCGCGTTTCTGTGTGCAAAACTCTCGTCTTTGGTTTTGATGTCTTTCGGCTCGGTAGACTTGTTCTTCTCAGCCCAAGCTTTGCTCATGATGCGCAGCTCGGTCAATTGGTTCACGATGACTGGATTGGGGCCTTTGAGCATGATGTCAAGGTTGTTTGCATCTACCTTAACTACCTTATCGATACCCTGCGTGAATACGGCGAAGTTTGATGTTTTAGCCATAGCACGGTTGATGGAGAAAATGGCATCTTCGACATCCAACACGCTGCCATCACTGAACTTCACGCCATTGCGCAAAGTGACGCGTAATTGCGTTGGGTTAATCAGTTTCCAAGCCGTTGCCAATTGCGGCTCTACTTTAAAGGTGCGGCTGTTGTAATACATCAATGACTCATAAATCGCCGCATGGACGCCGTTGCCCAGTGCATTGTTTTGCGAGTGAATATCCAAGGTAGGAATATCGCTGGCACTGGTCCAGCGCAAGGTAGTCGCCATCGCTGAGCTTGCCAGCAGGACGGCCGAGGCCACCAAGGCCAATTTAAATTTCATCGCTTGTTTCATAACTAACACTCCTAGATTCAAAGTTTAAAAAGTTTAGCATTTGAATATGCCACAATTTGAGATTTTGGCTCAAAGTGGTTTCCCTTATAACCCTACGTGTTTTTGTGGGTTTGATTATTCGCAAGTGCTTATACTGTTGCCATTGAATTCGCCCTATCACCTGACTTAGACACTTATGAATATTTGGAAAAAAGAAGTTTCAATCAAAATCTTGACGGATGCTCACATCAACACTGCCGTTGACCATTTAGGCATAGGGTTTCTCGAGGTGGGTGACGATTTTATTCGTGCACGTGCGCCGGTCGACAAACGCACCCAGCAGCCTTATGGTTTGCTGCATGGTGGCGTGTCCGTGGTGTTGGCTGAAACGCTGGGTTCTTGTGGTGCCATGTACGCCTGCCCAGTGGGTCACCGAGCAGTTGGTTTGGACATCAATGCCAACCACCTCAAAGGCGCAAAAAGCGGTTGGGTTACGGGTATCACTTACCCAATTCACGTCGGTAGAACCACCCAAGTTTGGCAAATCGACATGAGCAACGATGCGGGCGAGATGACTTGCGTCTCGCGTATTACCTTGGCCATCTTGTCATAAAGGCAGTCTATGAATGCTCCTACACTTTCCACCCACGTATTGCCTGCAGTTAACCAACGGGCTACTCCGGCTGCTTTGATTGATGCGCTCAAGTCCACGTTTGGCGACCGCTGCTCCACAGCGCTGGCGGTACGCGAACACCATGGCAAAGATGAGTCTTCTTTTTCAGTTCCACCCCCTAGCGCGGTGGTTTTTGCTGAAAGTACAGCAGATGTCGCCGCCGCCGTCAAACTAGCTGCCCAATACAAAACACCGGTGATCCCCTTCGGTGTTGGTTCATCTCTAGAGGGGCATTTGCTCGCCGTTCAAGGTGGTATCAGCATCGACGTGAGCCGCATGAACCGAGTCCTGCGCGTCAACGCTGAAGATTTGACCGTGACTGTGCAACCCGGCGTGACACGCAAAGCCGTCAATGAGGCCGTCAAATCTGAAGGCTTGTTTTTCCCGATTGACCCGGGTGCTGACGCCTCGATTGGTGGCATGAGCGCCACCCGAGCCAGTGGCACCAATGCGGTGCGCTACGGCACCATGCGTGAGAATGTGCTGGCGCTAGAAGTCGTCACCGCCCGTGGCGAGGTGATTCGCACCGGCACCCGCGCCAAGAAATCTTCCGCTGGTTATGACTTAACGCGCTTGATGGTCGGGTCGGAGGGCACGCTGGGCGTGATGACTGAAATCACCCTCAAGCTCTACCCCTTGCCAGAAGCGATTTCAGCCGCTGTTTGCTCTTTCCCCAGCATCGAAGCTGCCGTACGCACGACCATTCAAATCATCCAAATGGGTATCCCCATCGCGCGGGTCGAGCTGATTGACATCAATTCAATACGCATGGTCAACACCTACTCCAAGCTCACATTAGAAGAAGCACCGATGTTGTTGATGGAATTCCACGGCTCGCCAGCCAGTGTGAAAGAACAGGCCGAACTGGTGCAAGAGCTTGCCTCTGAGCACGGTGGCAGATCGTTTGACTGGGCGACCACGCCCGAAGCCCGCACCAAGCTGTGGACGGCACGGCACAACGCTTATTTTGCCGGCGTGCAGTCCAAGCCCGGCTGCCGAGTGATTTCGACCGACACCTGTGTGCCGATCTCCAAACTAGCCGACTGCCTGCTGGAATCTGTCGCTGAGGCAGACGCCAGTGGCATCCCCTACTTTTTGGTCGGCCACGTAGGTGACGGCAACTTCCACTTTGGCTACTTGATTGACCCGATTAAACCCGAAGAACGCGAAACAGCTGAAGGCTTGAACGACAAACTCGTCGCCCGCGCACTGCGCTTAGAAGGCACCTGCACGGGCGAACACGGTGTGGGTCTGCACAAAATGGACTTCTTGAAAACCGAAACCGGTTTGGGTGCTGTCGACATGATGCGCACCATCAAACATGCGCTGGACCCTGACAACATCATGAACCCAGGGAAGATTTTTAGCTGGTAAGCTTGTAAAAGATTCTATAAAGAGTCTTGATGGCAGCGTCGCTGAACCAAAAGCACCCCGTTGTTTGGTTGGAGCAGCGCAGTCTTTCAGGATCACAGCGCCTGGGCTTGACGCCTAGCATGGGCGGTTCAGTAGCGACTTGGGCGCTAGAACGAACCGGTTTTGCACCGTTTGACCTGTTTCGTCCTTGGGACTGTATTTTTCACGCCGACCCTTTGCAGATTGGATTTGCCTCGTACCCGCTAGCGCCTTGGTCAAACCGCATCAGCCACGGTGGGTTTTCGGTTGATGGCAAGTTTCACACCATCGCAACCAACACCGATCTGCCCTACCCCATCCATGGCGATGCATGGCAACAGCACTGGCAATATCAACAGCATGATGCTGTTTCACTGGAGATGACTTTGGAGTCAAACCAGTTCAACGGCAACCCGTACCACTACCGCGCCCTGCAAACTTTCAAACTGGTCGATGGTGGCATGGACCAAACCTTGACCGTCACCCATTTGGGCAACACGCCCTTACCTTACGGCCTAGGCCAACACCCATGGCTGCCGCGCAACGAGCTAACCACCGTCCACGCACAGGTAATAGGCGTTTGGCTCAGCCACCCTGATTGTTTGCCCAAAGAACATACCTCCACATTTTCGCCAAGCTGGGATTTGAAAGCAGGTATTTCCGCAGCAGGCTCCTTGATTGATAACTGCTTTACGGGCTGGGACGGCATCGCCCGTGTGACATGGCCAGATCAAATGTTACAGCTAACATTAAATCAAACACAACTAAAATCAATAGGCACAGCGAAAGTTAGCGCTTACTCCACGCCACCAAACTACCTTGTGCTTTTCCGCAAAGCTACGGGCGATCACTTCTGCCTAGAACCCGTCAGCCACCCCATCGACGCCTTTCATCTACCCGGGCAAGCTGGTTTGCAGATGCTTAAAAAAGACGAATCGCTGACGCTGGCCCTGTCATGGCGCTTTACTTCAGTTACAACTTAGACGTGGTGTTTGCTGTTTCTGAGTAACATTCGCTTGGTTTGGTCGACCAATCATTTGCAATCCGATTCATTTTTTGACCCCAACCGCCTAGGAGCTACTGATGACTTACCCCGCATTTCCAGCATTTCTTAAGTTTTTCGGCATGTCAATATCCGCCATTTTGCTCTCCTTAAGTGCCACGACATTGGTACACGCGCAAGCCGATGGCATGATCAGCGTCGCCAGCCCGCGCAGCGCGGCTGACACCATGAACCGCTTGGAAGCCTTGGTCAAAGAGCGCGGACTCAACGTTTTCGCCCGCATTGACCACGCCGCTGGCGCTGCAAAGGTTGGCAAAACCCTGCGCTCAACCGAGCTTTTGATTTTCGGCAACCCGCAAGGCGGCACGCCTTTGATGGAATGCGCGCAGACGGCTGGCATTGATTTACCGCTCAAAGCACTGGTTTGGACTGACGCAGCCGGTCAAGTCATGCTCAGCTACAACGACCCCGCTTACTTAGCCAAACGACATGGTGCGGCTAGCTGCCCCGCTGTTGAAGGCCTGACGAAAGCGCTGAGCGGACTTGCACAAGCAGCTGTGGCGCCATAAATCATCAAATTTCGCATAAATACGCTTCTAGCCGGCGTATTTATTGCCTAAAAAGCTATTAATTTTATAGCGATTTGATTGCCCATTCAGCCTATTTCTCGCCCCGTAAACGCTCAATCAGCCCATTCAACTCTTCCATCGAACCAAATTGAACGCTCAACTCGCCCATTTCCTCAAACTTGCCGTGGCGTTTCACGCGTTTTTTGACGCGGATTTCGACTTGCGCAGTCAGCAGGTCTGACAGCTCTTCTTCGACACGTTTCAGGTCGCGTGATTTCTCTTTTTTCGGTTTGGTCGCCACCAAGTTGAACTCAGCGCTGAGCTTTTTGACTAGGCTTTCAGCGTCGCGTACCGACATTTTTTTGGCGCTGATTTGGTTGGCGGCGGTGATTTGGGTGGCGCGGTCTAGCGCCAACAAAGCACGGGCATGCCCCATATCCAAGTCACCGGCCATCAGCATGGTCTGCACGGGTTCGGCCAAGTTCAAGAGGCGCATCAAATTGCTAGCAGCGGCGCGGGAGCGACCCACGGCTTGTGCGGCTTGCTCGTGGGTGAGGGCAAATTCTTTCACCAAACGCTGCAAACCCTGCGCTTCTTCGAGTGGGTTCAGGTCTTCGCGCTGGATGTTTTCAATCAACGACATGGCGGCGGCGGCTTCGTCGGCCACCTCACGCACGAGGACTGGGACATTGTCCAAACCCGCCAATTTAGCCGCGCGGAAGCGGCGCTCACCAGCGATAATTTCGTACTTGCCGTCGTTTACCCCACTCGTTAAGCGACGCACCAAGATCGGTTGCATGATGCCTTGGGCCTTGATCGACTCGGCTAACTCGTACAAAGCACCTTCGTCCATGCGGGTGCGGGGCTGGTATTGGCCGGCGACCATGTCGGTCAGCATCAGGGTCGACGGCGTGCCAGGGTTGGCCGCAGCGCTTTTTGCAGCATTGGTTGCTGCATTTTCGTCAAAAGTAGGGCCTAAGAGTGCTTCTAAGCCACGGCCTAGGCCTTTGGGTCGTTTGGTAACCATGTTTATATTCCGCTTATATTCCGTTATAGTACTTTTGATCGGTGTTGTTATTCGCTGATCGTTATTTTTAAATTCGTCAGCTTATTCAGCAAATCGCGACCTGCAGGCCAATCGCCTAAGCCAGATTCAGCGTTGATATGGCCAATCGGGCCAGCATGAACCAGTTCTGAGCCCCACTGCGCGGCCAACTCCTCGGCCGCAGGTAACTTGCAAAACGGGTCGCGCGAGGATGCTACCAAGGTGGTTTTAAACGGCAGTTTGTTCAACTCAGGTCTGTCCCAGCTGTGCATTTGGGGTGCGTAGCTGATGGCTTCTTGACTGGGTGGTGCCACCAGCAGCGCGCCGGCGACTTTGCCAACATTGGGCGACAGACTTGCCCATGCCGCGACCAAGTGGCAACCCAAGCTGTGTGCTGCGAAAACAATGCTTGGGTCTTGACCTTCTTTATGGCGCTTGGCGATATGGTTTTGTACCACGTCTTCGAGCCGCGTGATCCAGTCGCCACGCAACGGCTGGTGCCAGTCGTGCTGCTCCACCCGCTCGTCGCCAAACACCGCTTCCCAACGGCTTTGCCAATGCAAGGCCGTGCTGCCCTGCCAGCCTGGCAGCGTGAAAATATGCGGATTAATTTCAGACATTTATCTATATTGCTATGTATTTTATAGCTACTTAGGCAATAAATACGCCGACTAGAGCCGAATTCGCCTTGTTTTTATGTATGTACATTGCTATTTACATCGTTTTGATGCGTTCGACCATCTCTGCGGCAAACTCTACAAAAGCTTGGCTGCCGCGCGCGGATGGGTCAAACACCACGCCAGGCAAACCGTAGCTGGGTGCTTCGGCCAAGCGCACATTGCGAGGAATCACAGTATTGAAAACTTTGTTGCCAAAGTGGTTTTTAAGCTGCTCGCTCACCTGCTGCTGCAGCGTGATGCGTGGGTCAAACATGACGCGTAAGAGGCCGATGATTTGCAAATCTGGGTTCAAATTGGCATGCACTTGCTTGATGGTGTTGACCAAATCTGTGAGTCCCTCCAGCGCAAAATACTCGCACTGCATCGGTACAATCACACCATTAGCGCAGCACAAACCGTTCAAGGTGAGCATGGACAGGCTGGGTGGGCAATCAATCAGCACGAAGTCATACTCATGCGCCACAGCGGCCACCGCAGCTTTGATGCGCTTCTCGCGCCGCTCAACGTCGACCAACTCCACCTCAGCACCCGCCAAATCACGGTTAGCACCCAAAATATCGTAACTACAGCCGGCGGCGACCAACTTGTCGCTTTTGACGCGCGCTTCAGTAATAGAGGCATTCTCTAGCAATACGTCATAAATCGTGAGCTCCAGTTGGCGCTTGTCGACACCCGAGCCCATGGTGGCATTGCCTTGTGGGTCTAAGTCAATCATCAGCACCCGCTGGCCAATTTTCGCCAAACCAGCCGCCAAGTTGACGGTGGTGGTGGTTTTGCCGACACCACCTTTTTGATTCGCCACGCAGAAAATCTTTGCCATATTTATTTTTATTTAACCTGTTATTTGCCTAAGGCGAGCTTCACGCCAAAACCTATCAAGAATACACCTGCAATTTTTTGCAAAACGTCCGTTACCCGTGGGTTAGCGCGAATACGCTCAGCCATATAGTGGGTGATCAGTACCACTGTGATGCAGTAGATGAAACCAAGAACCGCGATCGTCATAGCCATCACACTGAAAGTCAGCATACCTTGGTGTTTGACGGGATCGATGAATTGCGGCAAAAAAGCGACATAAAACATGATGGCTTTGGGGTTGAACAGGGTAATGACCAAGGTTTGCCGAAAATAATGCCCTGCTGTGATGTTCAACAGTGGCTTGTCCCCTGCTTTGGCGGTCAACATTTTGAAGCCCAACCACGCTAAATACGCAGCACCCAGCCATTGCAAGGCATGGAAAACAATCGGGTTAGCCTGCAACAAAGCAGCAACACCGGCAACGGTTAGCCACATCAACACTTGATCGCCCACCAACAAACCAAACACCGAGGCAACGCCACCCGCCAAGCCGCCCTTGCCTGCCGAGGTAATCAACGCCAAATTACCCGGCCCAGGCAGCAGCAAGAGCAAGATAAAGGCGATGACAAAGGCGCTGTAATTGGTGATGCCAAACATGTGCAAGCAGAATCTGAGCTAAGAAAACGTAAAAACCAGTGAAGCACTGAGTTTACGCGAGATTGAGCAAGATTAGGTTTGCCGCATCCAAACAATGCAGCGCTCAGCATCCAAACCGGGAACAATGAGTTGTTCCACGTGAAACACATCGACGCTTGGTGGCAAATCCGCCACTTCGGTAGCTGTGCCTTTGGCTTTCATGGCCAGCCAAATGCCTGTTTTAGGCGCTAAAGCCGCTTGCGAACCAGTCACAAAATCCAGCAATGTAGCAAACGCCCGCGAGGTAATGATGTCGTATTTTTGAGTCAGCGTTTCCACACGGGCATGCAGTGCTTGCAAGTTTGGCAACTTTAGCTCTGTCGCCACCTGTTGCACAAACGCCATTTTTTTAGCGACAGCATCCACACAGGTGATGTGAATGTCTGGGCAACAAATCGCAATCACCACGCCAGGCAAGCCCGCACCAGAACCAACATCGAGTAAACGATACAAATATTGCTGAGATGCGGTATCAGTGGCGCCATCTTGTTCATAAGCCAACCCCGCCAAACGGATACGCAGCGGCGCAATAACCGCCAAGCTGTCCAGCAAGTGGTGGGTCAACATCTCGGCTGGGTCGCGTATGGCTGTCAGGTTGTAGACCTTATTCCATTTTTGGATGAGCGCGTGGTAACCTAAAAGCTGGGTGATTTGACCGTCACTGAGGCTCAGGCCGAGAGCAGCAACACCCTGTCTAAGTGTTGCTTCATGCGATCCACCCGTCATTCGACCACTGCCTCAATCGGCAGATCTGCTGCATCGAGACGTTTTTTGTCTGCAAATCCCTTGTAGCCATTCTTTTTCAGATACACCAACAACAAAGAAACCGTTGCTGGCGTGACGCCAGAAATGCGCGAAGCCAGGCCCAGCGTCTCGGGCTTGTGCTTGTTCAGGGTCTGCCTTGCCTCAATGCTCAGTGCGGTCACCATGGCGTAATCCATATCTGGCGGTAGTTTGAATTGCTCAAAATGCA
This sequence comes from Polaromonas sp., assembly GCA_031422495.1. Lineage (GTDB taxonomy): Bacteria > Pseudomonadota > Gammaproteobacteria > Burkholderiales > Burkholderiaceae_C > Aalborgiella. Next base: position 14,742 of record JANPLX010000107.1, read on the forward strand.
GGGCTTTTTCAACTTCTGCATGCTGGCGGTCAATATAGCCGGCGTATTTGGCGACGATTTCGATTTGCTCGACGACCGTAATGTCGTCCGATGTTGGCGTTTCGGCATCAGTAAACTTGCCAGACTCCAAACTCATCAGCGCAGCGTAGTTCACATCGGGGCGACGTAGAAGTTCAAGCAAGTTGTACTCATGCTCCAAAGCTTTGCCAAAAACACGTTCCGCCTCCGCTGCAGAAACGTTTTTCGGGCTCGCCCAAAGCGCTTTCAAGCGTTGTGTTTCACGTGAAACAGCATCGCGCTTACGGCTAAAAGCATCCCAGCGCTCGTCGTCCACCAAGCCAAGCTGACGCCCTACTTCGGTCAAACGCATATCGGCATTGTCCTCGCGCAGCTGCAGGCGAAACTCGGCACGGCTGGTGAACATGCGGTACGGCTCGGTCACACCCTTGCTGATCAAGTCATCCACCAACACGCCCAGATAGGCTTCGTCACGGCGTGGCAGCCAAGCGTCGCCGCTGTAGGTTGAGCCACCTGCAGCGCTCAAGGACGCATCTCCAAACCCCAAACTACGACACTGCAAAGCAGCGTTGATACCGGCAAACATGCCCTGCGCCGCAGCCTCTTCGTAGCCGGTGGTGCCGTTGATCTGCCCAGCAAAGAACAAGCCGCCAATGGCGCGGGTCTCAAAACTGGTTTTCAGGGCACGTGGGTCAAAATAATCATACTCAATCGCATAGCCAGGGCGCAGGATGTGGGCGTTTTCTAAACCCACCATAGAGCGGACCAGCTCGTACTGAATATCAAACGGCAGGCTGGTGCTGATGCCGTTGGGGTAGTACTCGTTGGTCGTTAGGCCTTCGGGTTCCAGGAAAATCTGGTGGCTTTCCTTGTCGGCAAAGCGGTTGATTTTGTCTTCCACACTGGGGCAGTAGCGCGGTCCCACGCCCTCGATCTTGCCAGTGAACATGGGACTGCGGTCAAAACCAGAGCGGATGATCTCGTGGGTGCGCTCGTTGGTGTGGGTGATCCAGCACGGCATTTGCTGCGGGTGCATTGACTGTTTACCCAAGAAGCTGAACACCGGCATCACCGGGTTGTCTGCTCCTTCCATACCGTCACCGGGTTGGCGCAGGCATTTGCTGAAGTCAATCGTGCGACCATCCAGACGCGGCGGTGTGCCGGTTTTCAGGCGGCCTTGCGGGAGTTTCAACTCTTTCAGTCGGGCGCTCAGTGACACGGCTGGTGGGTCGCCTGCCCTGCCCGCCGCGTAGTTGTTCAGCCCCACGTGGATTTTGCCGTCCAAAAACGTCCCCGCCGTCAGCACCACAGTCTTGCTGCGAAAGCGCACACCGACTTGCGTGACTGCGCCGACGACTCTGTCACCCTCCACCATCAGGTCGTCCACGGCTTGCTGGAACAGCCACAGATTCGGTTGGTTCTCCAGCTTGTAGCGAATCGCCGCCTTGTACAACACGCGGTCCGCCTGCGCCCGCGTCGCCCGCACAGCAGGGCCTTTGGAGCTGTTGAGGATGCGGAACTGGATGCCGGCTTCGTCTGTGGCCAAGGCCATCGCGCCGCCCATGGCGTCCACTTCCTTGACCAAATGGCCTTTGCCAATACCGCCAATCGAGGGGTTGCAGCTCATCTGCCCCAGCGTCTCGATGTTGTGAGAAAGCAGCAGGGTTTTGCAGCCCATGCGGGCGCTAGCCAACGCGGCCTCGGTGCCAGCGTGGCCACCGCCGACGACGATGACATCAAATTCTTGGGGGTAATTCATCCATCTATTTTAATACAGCCTTGAAAAACGGCAAAAAATGGCCGTAGCCGGCGTATTAATTACCTATATTGCTATTAAATATATAGCAACATGAACGCTACACTTTTTTGTGAGAATTTGCCACATCTCGGCTGAGCGTGTAAAACAAGTAACGTCATGCTATCAATTTCGCCATAAGCCGCAGCTTTGTTACCTCGCTTACATCGCGCTCGACAATCGACGCGTGTTGCTGTTTAGGATGGGCGGGTCTCAATTTGTAGGCGACCCACTGTTATATCTACGATAACTACCCAAAGGAAATCACCATGGCACTAGCATCACCCTTTTTCGGCAAACGCGAGCCTGAACCCGCTCCTGTCCAACCCGCTTACAACGTCAGCAATGGCCGCAATTTAACAGGAACCGTGCGCACCGAGCCGGCCAGCAGCGTGCCAGCAACTGGCTTAAGGTCAGATGCAGCGGCGGCAACACCAGCACAGCCCACCAATACATCGGAAGGCAGTCGCTTGATCGTTGGCCCTAACATCAAGCTCAAGGGCGTTGAAATCACCGATTGCGACACCTTGGTCGTTGAAGGCACTGTCGAGGCGACCATGGACTCTCGTGTCATCCAAATCATGGCCAACGGCGCGTTCAAAGGCTCGGCTGATATTGATATTGCTGAAATTCACGGTCAGTTTGATGGCAATTTAACTGTTCGAGACAAACTGGTCATTTTTTCGCAAGGCAAGGTCAATGGCAAGATCCGCTACGGCAAAGTCGTCATCGAAGAAGGTGGTCAGCTGTCGGGCGATGTGCAGTTTGGCGCCAAATCGTCAGCGCCTGCCACGCCAGCTGCGAGTTTAATGGGCGCACAAACCACACCGGCTAACAAAATGGGCATCCACGTCGCGCAGTAAACACAGCATGTCTTAATTGCTAGCTTGAGGCGCTTCCGCGCCTTGATCTCGCCCCATTTGTATGTACACTGGTGGCCATGAATTTGGTGCGACCATTAACTGCTGCAAAAACAAAAACCGTAATCACAGAATCGAGTTGGCTAACAATAGAGTCAATGCGGCAGGTGATGATCAGTGTGGTGGCAACGCAGGGGTTGATGTTCGCCGTCATGGTTTTGATGTTTTTTTTGCTTTATGAGCAAACATCCAAGCCCATCCTTATCACTTGGTTTATCACAAACGTCCTGCTGAGTTTGTTGCGATGGTGGTTTTTGCGCGGCTACACCACCCACAGCCAAGCCAATCAGTTCCAAGAGCGCATCAAGTATTTCATCCGCTACGCTAAGCTGGCCCCTTTCAATGGCTTGATTTGGGGCTTGTCCGTCTATTTGTTTAACAATACCGCGTCGCCTAACATTGCTATTTTTTGCCTGATTATTGTGATCGTTTTTGGCATGTTTTCGGTGTCAAATTTATCCAGTCACCACCGCTTGATGCAATGGTTTATCGTGTCTTACGGCTTTGGACTGTTGGTGTCAATTTTGGCCCATATAGCGTTTGATCAGAACCTCAAGCCAGACACCACACAGCTGTGGTTTTTAGGCATGGTACTGATATTTGTATTCATGCTACAGCGCGTTGGCGAGCGTATGAACCAATCGTACATTCGCGCCTTAGCACTGCAGTTTCGCAACCGCGAGTTGATTGCCTCGTTAACTGAGCAGCGCGAAACCGCCTTGTCTGCCGTCGCCACCAAAAATCGCATGCTCGCCAGTGCCGCGCACGATATGCGCCAGCCAGTACTGGCACTTGATTTATACGCTGGCTGGTTAATGAGTGAGCCCGAAGCATCCACTGAATTGGCGCCCAAGATTGCGGCATCCACCAAAGCGGTGATCAGCTTATTTGACTCCATGTTTGACATGTCCCGCCTGATGGAAGGGCAAATCAGCACCAATTTATCATCCATCAAACTCGCTGACTTGATTGACGACCTTTTCGTCCAATACCAACCGATTGCTTGGGCCAAGCGCCTCAGCTTGCGTACCCACGTGATCGACGGTGAAGTCTTTACCGACCCTTTGTTGCTCGAGCGCATTTTGGGTAATTTGCTGTCCAATGCCATCAAATACACACCGACAGGGGGTATCTTGTTGGCTTGCCGAAACACATCGCAGGGCGTGCGTATCGAGGTCTGGGACACGGGTGTTGGCATCGCATTAGAGCAGCAAAGCTTGGTGTTTCGCGAGTTTTACAAAGGAACGGCTAACGTCGGCACCACTGATGGCTTTGGTCTCGGGCTGGCCATCGTGACGCAACTGTCAGATCTGTTGGGCTACGAACTGCTGTTGAAATCACGCCCTGGTCGCGGCACCGTGGTATCGATTCAATTGGGTCATTTGCTGTAAACCCCAAACCGGAACGATAACAACATGAGCTTGCTTCAAACACGCGCACCCATGCAGGCACAGCTGGTACAGTGGCAAGTCAGCGTCGGTGATGTGGTGCAAGCTGGCGATGTGCTACTTGTTTTAGAAGCCATGAAAATGGAACACGAGCTGCGAGCACCAGCAGATGGCACGGTGACACAGCGCTATTTTGATGCAGGTGCCATCGTCAATACCAACGATTTGCTATTGATTATAGAGCAACACAACCAAGTAATACGCCGGCTAGAGCCTGATTTATCTTCAAATTTAAGCGCTACTGATATCCGATCAGATTTACAAGCCGTTATCGGCAGGCATGCGTTCACGCAAGATGCTCAGCGACCAGATGCTGTGGGCAAACGCCGTGCGCTAGGTTTGCGCACCGCCCGAGAAAATATCGCTGATTTGTGTGACGTTGATGCATCTGGCAACACTAGTTTTTTAGAATATGGCGCTTTAGCCATCGCCGCGCAACGAGCGCGACGAACGCACGACGACTTGATCACCAGCACGCCTGCCGACGGCATGGTCACAGGCATCGCGAGCATCAATGGCGATTTAATCGATGCTGAACGCGCCAAAGCCGTTGTCATGGCTTATGACGCCACCGTGTTAGCCGGTACACAGGGTTTGCGAAACCACCAGAAAACCGACCGCTTGCTCGGCATCGCCCTACAAAACAAACTGCCCGTGGTGCTGTTTGCCGAAGGCGGCGGCGGCCGGCCAGGAGATACAGATGCGGCCGTGGTAGCCGGCTTGCACGTCACCACCTTCGCTAGCATTGCACGCTTGCATGGCCATGTCCCTATGGTTGGCATCACGACCGGGCGCTGTTTTGCGGGTAATGCTGCGCTCTTGGGGTGCTGCGACGTGATCATTGCTACAAGCAATAGCAACATCGGTATGGGTGGCCCGGCGATGGTGGAAGGCGGTGGCTTGGGTGTTTTTAAACCCGAACAGATTGGCCCAAGCAGCGTGCAACACACCAATGGTGTGATTGATATTTTGGTGGACGACGAAGCTGATGCCGTGGCCGCCGCCAAGCAATATTTGTCGTACTTTCAAGGGCAACTCAAAAGCGGTATTGCAGCAACTGCGCCCGATGCCATGGCTTTGCGCCAAGTCGTCCCCGAAAATCGGTTGCGCGCATATGACAGCCGTAGCGCGGTCGATGGTATCGCCGACCTGAACAGTGTGCAATATTTGCGCACTGGCTATGGCGTTGGCATCCACACTGCTTTAGCACGGATTGGTGGTCGAGCTGTCGGCATTTTGGCGAACAACCCACTGCATTTAGGTGGCGCAATTGATGCCGATGCTTGCCGCAAAGCTGCTCGCTTCATGCGATTGTGCAATATGCATCAGCTGCCGCTTGTGAGCTTGGTCGACACGCCTGGTTTCATGGTCGGGCCCCAGACGGAGGCGACCGGTCAAGTTCGCGCAGCCGGGGATTTGTTTGTAGCGGCATCGCAGCTTACTGTGCCGTACTTCAGCATCGTTTTGCGCAAGGGCTATGGCTTGGGTGCCATGGCGATGACGGCAGGTGGTTTTCACAGTCCGATGTTTACCGTTGCTTGGCCAACCGGCGAGTTTGGCGCGATGGGCTTAGAGGGCGCCGTGCGCTTGGGTTACCGCAAAGAGCTAGATGCGACCTCCGATGAAGCTGCGCGAGAGGCCCTATTCCAACAGCTCTTAGCGCGCGAAATAGCCAAAGGCAGCGCCATCAGCATGGCCGAGCATTTGGAGATTGATGCTGTGATTGACCCCCATGACACACGCACATGGCTCTTGGGAGGCCTGTCAGCAAGTATGGGTACTAAGTAGTATGGATAAATTAAGCTGACGGTGCAAGGCTGTCAAATGGCGGACAAACTTGTTTCATTTTGAGAAAAAATCAGTATAAAAATCAAAAAACTAGGGCTAACCCTTGTTACAAACGACTTTTGGGTTTGTATGCTGATCGAGCAAATTAAATCATTGCTTCGAACAACTAACCGCAACAGGAGAGTCCACTATGGCTGTTTCTTTTCAAATCAACGGCAAAGCCGTCAGTGCCAATGCTGAGCCAGATACCCCACTTTTATGGGTCATTCGTGATGAATTAGGTATGACCGGCACCAAATTCGGTTGTGGCGCTGCTCTTTGTGGCGCGTGCACCGTACACCTCAACGGAGCTCCCATCCGCGCCTGCCAAACACCGCTGTCTGCCGTTGCTGGCAAAAAAGTCGGCACTATTGAAGGCTTGTCAAAAAACAACGACCACGCTTTGCAAAAAGCTTGGATCAAGCATGACGTCCCGCAATGCGGTTACTGCCAGTCTGGCCAGTTGATGAGTGCAGCAGCCTTACTGTCTAAAAACAAAAACCCAAGCGACGCCGACATTGATACCGCTATGAGTGGCAACATCTGCCGCTGCGGCACCTACCCGCGTATCCGTGCGGCGATCAAAGACGCAGCAGCAACCCTACGCGCATAAGGAGCACCATCATGACAACACAAAACACAGTCACCTCCACTCCCGCTACCACTGTTACCTCAGACTCACGTCGTAGCTTTCTCAAAACAACAGCGCTTGCAACCGGCGGCTTGGTCATGGGTTTTGCCCTGCCAGGCACGAAAACCGAGGCCATGGCTGCGGGCACACTGTACACCCCCAATGCGTGGGTGCATATTGCGGACGACAACACCATCACACTTATCACCGCACGCTCTGAAATGGGCCAGGGCGTTTACACCTCGATGCCGATGTTGATTGCTGAAGAGTTGAATGTCGAACTCAGCAAAATCAAAGTCGCCATTGCGCCGCCGCAGGCGGTCTACGTCAACGCGCTGTTGGGCGCACAAATCACTGGCGGTTCGACTTCTGTCCGTGACGGCTGGGAAAAGTTGCGTATCGGCGGTGCTCAAGTGCGCGAAATGCTGATCAGCGCTGCAGCTGCAGAGTGGAAAGTTGACCGCTCAACACTACGCGCTGAAAAAGGCATGGTTTTGGGCGCTGGTGGCAAAAAAGCCACTTACGGTAGCTTGGCGGCTGCAGCATCCAAGCTGCCCGTCCCAGAAAAAGTGGCCATCAAAGACCCGAAAGACTTCACCATCGTCGGCAAGCGCGTCAAACGTTTGGACACGCCCGCCAAAACCAACGGCACAGCAGAGTTTGGTATCGACGTCAAACTACCAGGCATGGTGTACGCCAGCTTAGAGCAATGCCCAGTTATCGGTGGCAAAGTCGTCAGCTTTGATGGCTCAAAAGCCAAAACTATGCCTGGCGTGATCGACGTTGTGAAGATTTCTGACGGTGTCGCTGTCGTCGCTACCAGTTACTGGCAAGCGCAAAAAGCGCGCAAAGCGGTGACTGTTGTGTGGGACGAAGGCGCTGGCGCCAAGATTGACCACAACACCGTTTTGGCGGGCACACGCGCTGCTGCTGCCTCTGGCAAAGTAATTCCTATTGGCAAGCCGGTCGGCGATATGGCCGCGGCTATGAAAACCGCCGTCAAAACCGTCAGCGCCGAGTACATCAGCCCGATGCAAGCGCATGCAGCGCTTGAGCCGATGAACTTCACCGCCAGCTTTGTCGGTGGTAAATGCTTGTTGATCGGCCCTACCCAGTTCCAGCAAGGCGCACAAGGCGCGGTAGCAGGAGCTTTGGGCATCAAGCCCGAAGATATCGACCTGAAAACCACCTTTTTAGGAGGCGGTTTTGGTCGCCGTATTGAGCTGGACTTCATTATCCAAGCAGCTGAAATCTCCAAAGCCGTGGGTAAACCCGTCAAGCTGTTGTGGAGCCGTGAAGACGATATGACGCACGACTACTACAGGCCATTGGGTGTGAACCAAATCACGGCTGGTCTAGACGCGGCTGGTACACCTATCGCCATGCATTTCAAAGCCAGTTCACAGTCGGTGACGCAGCGAGCATTTGGATTGCCGAAAGACACGTTTGACCCGTTCATGGCCGAAGCCGCCGTGCCTGGCTATGAATTTGCCAATGCACAGCATGATTTGATGATCCACGACAGCGGCATGCGCGTGGGCTACTGGCGCGCTGTGAGCCACAACATGAATGCTTTTGCCAACGAAAGCTTCATGGACGAAATGGCTGCTGCTGCCGGCAAAGACCCCTACGCCTACCGCATGGCTTTGTTGAAAAATCGCCCTCGTTTTGCCAATGTACTCAAGCTTGCGGCTGACAAAGCTGGCTGGGGCAAACCGCGCGCTGCAGGACGCTTCTTAGGCATCGCATTGATGGACGGTTACGACACCTATATGGCACAAGTGGCCGAAATTTCCATGAAAAATGGCGAAGTTGTCGTTCATAAAGTGACCGTTGCTGCCGATTTGGGCCAAATGGTCAACCCAGACACGGTCGAAGCACAGCTGCAATCCAGCATCATCTTCGGCATGAGCGCGGGTTTGATGCAGGAAATCACCATGAAAGACGGTCGTATTCTGGAAACCAACTACAACAACTACCCGGTTGTGCGTATGAACGAATCCCCAGCTATCGACATCATTTTGGTGAAAAGCACAGAAAAGCCAGGCGGTATTGGCGAGCCAGCAACTGCATTGATTTCTCCTGCTATAGCCAATGCGGTGTTTGCAGCCACGGGCAAGCGGGTGCGCAAACTGCCGATGACGGCAGCTGCCATCCGCTCGGCTTAACCAGCAAACTCAGTCACAGTCTAGGTCTTTTCAGCAGCATACAATAAAGCATGGAAAGCCTAGACTTGCGGGTTCTCAACGATGTGCTGGCGTGGCGACGCGCTGGTCACAAAGTCACGCTCGTCACCGTCGTGGAAACTTGGGGCAGTGCCCCCAGGCCGCCCGGTGCTTTACTCGCTGTGCGAGATGACGGCATGGTCAGCGGCTCAGTGTCCGGCGGTTGTATTGAAGACGATTTGATAGCGCGCACGAAAACGGACTTCAAGATCGAGACATCAATAAATCAGGCTCTAGCCAGCGTTTTAATTGCCGAAGATACTATTAATAACATAGCAAAACCCGCCATGATCGCTTACGGCGTGACCAAAGACGAAGCCGCCCGGTTCGGCCTTCCCTGCGGTGGCACGCTGCGCTTGGTGCAAGAGCCGTTGCACGATGTGGCGTGGATAGAGCAAGTTTTAGCGCGAACAACAGCGCACCAACTCGTCGCCCGTACCTTGAATTTATCGACGGGTTTGGTGACTTTAACAGACGCCACACGTGACCAAGCCATGGTCTTTGACGGCTTGAACTTGACCACCCTGTTCGGCCCGAAATGGCGGTTGTTGTTGATAGGTGCTGGCCAGCTCAGCCAAGCGGTTGCCAGCATGGCGATTTTGTTAGATTTTGAAGTGCTGGTTTGCGATCCGCGTGAAGAATACGCCTTCGATCCAGCGCAAGTCGGCGCCACCCGCGTCTCAGGCATGCCCGACGACGTGGTGCACGAGCTGCAGCCCGATGCGCACACCGCCATCGTGGCCCTCACCCACGACGCGAAGCTTGACGACATGGCGCTGATGGAGGCCCTGCAATCCGATGCGTTCTACGTGGGTGCACTCGGCTCCAAGCGCAACCAAGCCACACGCAAAGAACGCATGATGGAGCACTTCGACATGACGGCACAGCAACTTGAACGCCTGCACGGCCCCGTCGGTTTAGCCATCAACGCCAAAACACCGGCTGAAATTGCGGTGTCGATCTTGGCGCAAATCATTGCTGTGAAAAACACACTCGTTTCAACGACTGCCAAAACCGAAAACAGCGCAAACACCCCCGTTCGCCCAGAGCCTGTCGAAAGGTAATCTCCCTTATCATCCAATGATGGATTGGCCAGCGGCACGCACCTCTTTACTACTCGCTTTTTTAACCGCGTTACTGCTGTTGCCCCTCGGCATTGCTTTGGCGCGCTGGTTGGCGACGACGACTTGGCGAGGCAAACCTCTGCTTGAAGCACTCGTTACGCTGCCTTTGCTGTTACCACCCACGGTCATCGGCTTTTACCTGCTCACTGCGTTCGGGCAAAACTCGACACTGGGCGCTTGGTTGGCCAAAAATCTCAACCTGCACCTCGTTTTCAGCTTTGAAGGCTTGCTGTTCGCCAGTATTTTGGTCAATTTGCCGTTCATGGTGCAACCAATTCAGCGCGCATTTGCCAGCATCCCGCACAACCTGCGTGAAGCGGCTTGGGTCTCGGGTCTATCCACTTGGCGCACGTTTTGGAAAATTGAGCTGCCGTTGGCTTGGCCAGGTTTGCTGGCGGGTGTGGCGTTGACCATGGCGCACACACTGGGCGAGTTTGGCGTGGTCTTGATGGTAGGAGGTGCAATTTCGGGCGAAACCAAAACCCTGTCCATCGCCATTTACGACCGCGTGCAAGCCTTCGATGCCAACGGCGCACACATCATGTCCTTGGCACTGGTGGTTTTTTCACTCGTGGCATTGGCGCTGGTGTTTGCAGCCGATCGATTTAGCAAAAACAACAAGCACATGAAAACATGACGAACAAGCTCAGTGTTCGGCTGACCAACGCTGCGCCCATGCACCTGAATGTGCAGTTCGACTGCGCCCCGGGCGAGTTGGTCGCGCTCGTCGGCCCCTCGGGTAGCGGCAAAACCAGCGTGCTGCGGGCAATTGCAGGACTCCTTAAAACGCCAACCTTGCGCGGCCAAATCACGGTGGGTGATGCGGTTTGGTTTGAGCGCTCTGCCGAAGCAAAACATCACACCAACCTCTCACCGCAACAACGACGCGTCGGTTTGGTGTTTCAAAATTATGCCTTGTTTCCTCATTTATCTGCTATTGAAAATATAGCTATATCAGCACATAATACCTCGGCTACAGCGATAAATGACGCTGTAAAACGGCTAGGCCTGGCAGGTTTAGAGCACCGCTTGCCCAGTGAACTCTCAGGAGGTCAACAGCAGCGTGTCGCCTTGGCCCGAGCGCTGGCACGCAACCCCGCCGTGCTGCTGTTGGACGAGCCCTTTTCCGCCGTTGACGCACCCAGCCGCGCCAGCTTGTACCGCGAGTTGGCCAATTTGCGCAGCAGCGTCTCCACGCCCATGGTGTTGGTGACGCACGATTTGTTTGAGGCGCGACGCTTGGCCGACCGTGTGGTGATTTTGGACGCTGGCGACACACTGCAAAGCGGCACGCCCGAGCAAATTTTTAGCCGCCCCCGCAACGCCCGCGTAGCCGAGTTGGTCGGTATTCAAAACCACTTCTCTGGCCAGTTTTATAAAAATACGGCAACCGACCCAGCCGGCTATGGCCAGCTAGATTGGCAAGGCTGCAAACTCAATGTTATCGACAAGAACAAGCTAGAAAATGCCACCCAAGTCAGCTGGGTCTTGGCTGCAGAGCACTTAGATGTCAGCAAAGTGACTGAAAACGAAGGAAGCTGTGAACAAAGTCTACCCGCAAACACATTACGCTGCCAGTTTTTAGAAGTTTTGTCACTCGGGGAAACCAGTATTTGCACCTTGGCACCGCTAGGATGGCTTAGACTGGAGACGGTACGCTTGACCTTAACGCTGTCTAGCGCGCAGGTGCGAAGCTTGGGTGTGGGTGTTGGAAACGCTCAAAACACCACGGTTTGGGTGCACATGCCACCGCACAGCATCCACATCATGCCGATGCGCGACGTGCTGGTTTGATGCTGACAAGACGACCCCACGGCTCACACACCAAAATAATGCTATATATTTAATAGCTACACAGACATATAATACGCTGGCTTAAGCCAAATTTGGTTTGTTTTTACACGAAAACCGCAGATTTTACGCCATGAACACGGCGATGAAAGCCAACAAAAACATCAACACGGCACCAGCGATGGGCAACACATACGGCATCTTGTGAACAATGCTTTCGACAACATCCACCGGGTGATCGTCAGTAGGTGTGGTTGCTGCAGGCGTGTGGTTTGAGTGGCTAGACATGGTGTATCTTTCAGAAAGGACTGCTCTATTTTACAACAAGCCAGCAAACAGATAGAAAAATTGATGCAAACTTTGTGGATAAACAGGGGATAAGTTCTTGAAAGACAACAAAATACCAAAATATATCCACAGCTATACCCCAAAAATGACATAAAACCGCCGCATAATAAGCGCATGACACCGGCCAGCAACTCTCCCCTAGTAACTAGCACCCCCGCAGCTGGCAACCCCACTCACATAGACGACGACCAAGCCCTCAGCCAAAGCCTGTGGCAAGCCTGTATGGACGTGCTGGCGCAAGAGCTGCCTGAGCAGCAATTCAACACTTGGATCAAACCGCTGGTCGTGCAAAGCAGCAACGACCTGTCCAAAGTCACCATCTTCATCGCCAACCGCTTCAAGCTCGACTGGGTGCGGGCGCAATACGCCAGCCGCATCAGCGTCTTGCTTGAAAAAATGTATGGCCAGCCGATCGCTTTGGAGTTGGCCTTGATGCAGCGTGAAGCGCCAGCTAGAACCACGATGGATGTGAAAAATGCCGAATTTGGCAGCGTCACAGAACCCATCGACATGGTGGCCGACAACGGCGCCAGTGCAGCCAATGGCATCATGGGCAACAAGCCGCGCCTGAATACCGCGCTCACCTTTGACGCGCTGATCGAAGGCACGGCCAACCGCATGGCACGCGCGGCAGCCTTGCACGTCTCTGGCACGCCTGGCCAGCTGTACAACCCGCTCTTTATCTACGGTGGTGTGGGTCTGGGCAAAACGCATTTGATGCACGCCATCGGCAACCGTCTGCTGCAAGACCGCCCGAACGCCAAGGTGCTCTACATCCACGCCGAGCAGTTCGTCACCGATGTGGTCAAAGCCTACCAGCGCAAGACCTTTGACGAGTTCAAAGAGCGCTACCACTCGCTGGATTTGCTCTTGATCGACGATGTGCAGTTTTTCGCCAACAAAGAGCGCACGCAGGAAGAATTTTTCAACGCATTTGAGGCCTTGTTAGCGCGCAAATCGCATCTGGTGATGACCAGCGACACCTACCCAAAAGGCTTGACCGACATCCACGAGCGCCTGGTCTCTCGTTTTGACTCCGGTTTGACCGTCGCCATCGAGCCGCCCGAGCTGGAAATGCGGGTCGCGATTTTGATCAACAAAGCCAAAGCCGAAGGCACAGAAATGCCAGAAGAAGTCGCCTTTTTCGTCGCCAAAAATGTGCGCTCCAACGTGCGCGAGCTGGAGGGCGCTTTACGTAAAATCTTGGCTTATTCCCGCTTCAACCAAAAAGAAATCTCGATTGCGCTGGCTCGTGAAGCGCTGCGCGACTTGCTATCCATCCAAAACCGCCAGATTTCGGTCGAAAACATCCAAAAAACCGTCGCCGACTATTACAAAATCAAAATCGCCGACATGTACTCCAAAAAGCGCCCCGCCAGCATTGCGCGGCCACGCCAGATTGCGATGTACTTGGCCAAAGAATTGACGCAAAAAAGCCTGCCTGAAATCGGTGAATTGTTTGGCGGCCGCGACCACACCACGGTGTTACATGCAGTGCGAAAAATGACGGCTGAGAGGCAGCTTTTGAGTGAGTTGAACCAACAACTGCATGTACTAGAGCAAACCCTCAAAGGCTAGCTGTTTTGTGACACTAAAAAGACAGGTTTAGAGGTAGTAAAAGGTTAAAATAGTTAGTTAAATGTAAAAGAATTTAAAAGAGGCAAACATGATCGTTCTCAAGGCAACACAAAACACTGTTTTAACGGCACTGCAATCAGTTGCTGGCATCGTTGAACGGCGTCACACCTTGCCGATTTTGGCCAATGTTTTGATCCGCAAAACCGGCAACAAAATCCAACTCACCACCAGCGACTTGGAAATCCAAATCCGCACCAGTGCTGAGTTTGACGGCGACAGCGGCGACTTCACCACCACCGTGGGCGCGCGCAAAGTCATCGATATTTTGCGCACCATGCCAGCCGATCAAACAGTGTCCCTAGAATCCAGCGCCTCCAAGCTGATTTTGAAAGGCGGCAAAAGCAAGTTCACCCTGCAAACTTTGCCCGCCGAAGACTTCCCGCTCGTACAAGAATCCGCCAACCTCGGGCCCGCCTTCAGCGTGCCGCAAAAGGTGCTGAAAGATTTGCTTGGTCAAGTCGCTTTTGCGATGGCGGTGCACGATATTCGCTACTACCTCAACGGCATTTTGTTCGTCGCCGAAGGCACGCAACTCAGCATCGTCGCCACCGATGGCCATCGTCTGGCTTTTGCCACCGCGACTTTGGATGTCGAAGTGCCGAAACAAGAAGTCATCCTGCCGCGCAAAACCGTTATCGAAATGCAACGCCTGCTCAGCGACAAAGAAGGCGCGATCGAGTTCCAGTTCGCCGCCAACCAAGCCAAGTTCAGCTTTGAAGGCATGGACTTTGTGACCAAGCTGGTTGAAGGCAAGTTCCCCGACTACAACCGCGTCATCCCGAAAAACCACAAAAACGCCATCGTTCTAGGCCGCGTGCCATTCTTGGCATCACTACAGCGCACCGCCATTTTGACCAGCGACAAGTTCAAAGGCGTGCGCCTGAACATCGAGCCGGGCACCCTGCGTGTAGCAAGTAACAATGCCGAGCAGGAAGAAGCCGTGGACGAGCTAGACATCGACTACAGCGGCGACGAGATCGAAATCGGGTTCAACGTCACCTACCTCATCGACGCGCTCAGCAACATGACGCAAGAGATGGTGAAACTGGAGCTGTCCGACGGCAACAGCTCAGCGCTTTTGACGATTCCCGACAACACCTCGTTCAAGTACGTGGTGATGCCGATGCGTATTTAACGGCTTTCATTCACTATAAATAGTATAGCAATGTAAGCAAACAATACGCCGGCTAGCCGATCACAAACCCCCTACGATTAGGGGGTTTGGTCATTCTAAAGTTTAAGAAATTTGCCGTTCTTGAAGAGATTTAGTAAAAGTTTTACGTTTTAAGTTAGAGAAAATTGCCATGACCGAAGAAATTAAACCTGTTATCCCTGCTGCTACAAATGCTAATGGGGCACCGGCTGAGGTGATCGCTGAAGTCGTTGTAGAGCGCGCCATCGGTGAAGGCGTCAACCTGGGCGATGTCAGCGGCGATAGCGCCAACTACCAGCCCACCATCGACACCAACCAAGCCGGCGCGACCGAGGCTTATGGCGAAGGCTCGATCCAAATCCTCGAAGGCCTAGAAGCCGTGCGCAAGCGCCCCGGCATGTACATCGGCGACACCTCCGACGGCACCGGCCTGCACCATCTGGTGTTTGAGGTGGTAGACAACTCCATCGACGAGTCCTTGGCCGGCCATTGCGACGACATTCTGGTCACCATCCACACCGACAACTCGGTCTCCGTGGTCGACAACGGCCGTGGCATCCCCACCGGCGTCAAGATGGACGACAAGCACGAGCCGAAACGCTCAGCCGCTGAAATCGCCCTGACCGAGCTGCACGCCGGCGGCAAGTTCAATCAGAACAGCTACAAGGTCTCCGGTGGACTGCACGGCGTGGGCGTCAGCTGCGTGAATGCCTTGTCGACGATGTTGCGGTTAACCATAAGACGCGACGGCAAAGTGCACGTCATGGAATTCTCCCGTGGCTTTGTGCAAAACCGCCTCGTTGAAACCGTGAATGGTCCAAATGGGGGCGTGGAAGTTTCCCCGATGAAAATCATCGGCGACACCGAAAAACGCGGCACCGAGGTGCACTTTTTGCCCGACACCAGCATCTTCCAGACCAACAACGACTTCCATTACGAAATTTTGAGCAAACGCCTGCGCGAACTCAGCTTTTTGAACAACGGCGTCAAAATCCGCCTGAAAGACGAGCGCACTGGCAAGGAAGACGACTTCTCAGGCGCCGGTGGCGTCAAAGGCTTCGTTAACTTCATCAACAAAGGCAAGACGGTGTTGAACCCCAACATCTTCCACGCCATGGGCGACCGCCAGTCCGACCAAAACACCAACATCGGCGTCGAAGTCGCGATGCAGTGGAACAGCGGCTACAACGAGCAGGTGCTCTGCTTCACCAACAACATCCCGCAACGCGACGGTGGCACCCATTTGACCGGTCTGCGTGCCGCGATGACCCGCGTCATCAACAAGTACATCGACGACTCCGAGATCGCCAAAAAAGCCAAGGTCGAAGTTACCGGCGACGACATGCGCGAAGGCTTGTGCTGCGTCTTGAGCGTCAAAGTGCCCGAGCCGAAATTCTCCAGCCAGACCAAAGACAAACTGGTCAGCTCCGAAGTGCGCGGCCCGGTGGAAGACATCGTCAGCAAGCTCTTGTTTGACTACCTGCAAGAGCGTCCGGCCGATGCCAAAATCATCGTCGGCAAAATCATCGAAGCCGCCCGCGCCCGTGAAGCGGCCCGTAAGGCAAGAGATATGACCCGCAGAAAAGGCGTGCTCGACGGTATGGGTCTGCCCGGCAAACTGGCCGATTGCCAGGAAAAAGACCCGGCGATGTGCGAAATCTACATCGTCGAGGGTGACTCCGCCGGCGGCTCCGCCAAGCAAGGCCGTGACCGCAAATTCCAGGCCATCCTGCCGTTACGCGGCAAGATTTTGAACGTCGAAAAAGCCCGTTACGAAAAGCTGCTCACCAGCAACGAGATTTTGACGCTCATCACCGCCCTGGGCACCGGCATCGGCAAAGCCGGTGGCACCACCGGCAACGACGACTTCAACGTCGCCAAGCTGCGCTACCACCGCATCATCATCATGACCGATGCCGACGTGGACGGCGCGCACATCCGCACCTTGCTGCTCACGTTTTTCTACCGTCAGATGCCCGAGCTGGTCGAGCGCGGGCACATCTACATTGCGCAGCCACCGCTGTACAAGGTCAAGGCCGGCAAGGAAGAGC
>JANPLX010000108.1:0-16964 GCA_031422495.1 Polaromonas sp.
TGCAATGTTTGCAAAGGGAACTATTAAAGGCGAGTACTTATTAACAGCTGCGGTAGATTCAGACAAAATTACGACGCAAAAATTATTTCGTGATATAGATCCGAATGCTTATTACCCCATTTATGGCGATTCTTCATCTAAATTTTATGATGCACAAAGTGCAAGTCGACTTTATGTAAGAGTAGATAAAGATAAAAGTTATTTACTTTACGGTGATTTTAATACTGCAAGTTCTGACCCGGCGAATAAACTTGCCAGTTACTCTAGAGCATTAACCGGAGGCAAATTTCACTATGAAAATAATAGCATACAAGCCAATATATACGCCGCCCAGACTGCTAATAAAGGGTATGTAGACGAGCAGCCAGCACGCGGAATCAGTGGCCCATATGCATTGGAGCGTCCGAATGCAATTGCAAATACTGAAACCGTTGAATTGGTGGTTCGGAATCGTGCGCAGCCTGCGATTATTGTAAGCAAAACTAGACTGGCAAGATATTCTGATTATGATTTTGAACCATTTAGTGGGCGCATATTATTCCGTGAACCTGTGCCCTCAGTTGACGAAAATAACAACCCCATTTTTATTCGAATATCTTACGAAGTTGATGAAGATTTAGGTGACAAGCATTGGGTGGGAGGCATAGATGCTAAAGTCAAGCTAACAGATCAAATTGCTATCGGTGTTGCTTATGCTAAAGATAATGACAAACAAACACCTTATGAGATAGCTGGAGCGAATATTGAAGTAAAGCTTGGCGATAAAACCTATGTTGTGGTCGAAGCCGCACAAAGTAAGGGTACCAATGCCTATAACCAAAATTTCTCTGTCATTACAGATACTAATCCACTTGTTGCGACGGAAGGTAAGGCCGCACGCATAGAATTGCGCCATGAAGGTGATAATCTTAAAGGTAGGATTTATGCTACCAAATCAGACCCTGGCTTTCAAAATGCAAGTGCTGGCGTTATTGCGGGTAGAAGCGAACTAGGTGCTAATATTAATTATTCGGCAACGCCAGAGTTAGAATTTAGCGCCAATGTATTAAAAACCAAAGATGAATCTGGTGGAGTTACCGACGGTGCAAGCCGCGATTCAGCAGGCGTTACGGCTGCTTATAAATTAAACGATACTTTCAAAGTGGAGTTGGGTGTTAATTCGGTCAAAGAATATCTGATTAATGGTTCTGGTGGTGCATTGAGCAATGTAGGGACGGGATTGAATAATAATGCCATACCAGGCTGGGGTTTTAATGGCACGGGTTTACTGTCAACTCCTAGCACTTTATTATCTGCACCGAGTGACATACCTTCTGTTATTCAGAACGAATATACAAGCGGTCGCATCAAACTGATAGCGACACCCTCACAACAAGTAAGTATTTATGCAGAGTATGAGCAAGCTTTTGAGGACTCAGAGAAAAAGCGTTTCACCGTGGGCGCTGAATATAAGTTTTCCGAAAAAACACGACTGTATGCTAGTCATGAAATTACTAATACGCTAACAGGCGTGTATGGCTTAGCTAACGATGGCACGCGAAATGCAAGCACTATTATTGGCATGTCTTCAGCGGTCGCCCTGCCATTTTTACCAGATGGACAAGTTTATGGCGAATTCAGGTCTGCTGGTCCCTCTGGTAGCAGAGACATTGCTGCTGTTGCTGGAATTCGAAACTTATGGCAGTTCAACCCAGTCCTTAGTTTTACAACGGCATTAGAGCGTCAACAAATTCTCCAAGCAACAGGTGTTCAACAAGAGGCTACCGCTTTGAGTTTAGGAGTGGACTACGCGCATGATGCGTACAACAAAGTAAATGGCAAGCTAGAGTATCGAACTTCCGATGTGCAAAACCAGTGGTTAGGCACTTTGGCATATACGCGCAATCTGTCAGAAAACTGGTCTGCCTTGGGCCGTGAAGCTTATATACGTTCCGAAGGTCGCGGTCTAGATCTTATCAAAGGCATTCAACTTCAAAATCAACTACAAGTGGGACTAGCCTATCGTGATGTGGCCACAGGTCGATGGAATGGCTTATTACGACTAGAAAACCGTATAAACAGATCTTCTATCACAGCAGATTTAAAAGACGAAGAAACCTGGATATTTAGCCTGCACGGCACCTATCGTATGGCTCGGAATTGGACTTGGGCCGGACAGCTAGCTGCAAAGCATGGCTCACAAGTTGTCATCAATGACGGCAGCTACAATATTTACAGCGGACGATTGGCCAGTGGTCGCGTTATTTGGGACATTAACGATAGATTTGATGCAAGTCTCTATGGCAGTTATGGCCGCGATAACGGTCAAAAAGTAACCGGTTTAGGCATTGAATTGGGAGCAAAAGTAGTCCAAAATTTATGGTTTTCTGCAGGCTACACAAAAGGTCGTTTTGCAGACGTCGATCAATTCAGTGCCAATACAAGCTGGAGTGGTTGGCACGCACGTTTGCGTTATAAATTTGATGAAAATAGCTTGAGCTTGACCGCTAAGCGGGTAGAAGAAACGAAACCAGTTGCCGCCATTGAAGCTGCGATGCCCGCTGTAGTGCCAGTCGTTGTCGTCGTGCCTACTCCACCTGTCGTAGTTTTGCCTCCCCCACCAGTTGTCGCTGCACAAGCAACACCCGCCGTCAAGTATGAAAAAATCACTTTGGCTGCGGGTGCTTTGTTCGCACACAATAAATCATCAGTAGATCAAATTCTGCCCGAAGGCCGCACACAGCTCAATAATTTGACTGCAAAACTAAAAACTTTAACCAACATAGAAAAAATCACTATCAGTGGTCATGCAGATATCACAAACGGTACAGGTGATGCAAACTACAACGATAATCTGAGTTTGGCTAGTGCTGCTTCTGTTAAATCATATATGGCCGCTCAAGGCCTGAACGTCTCGCAAGTGTCGGTATCTGGTTTTGGTGGCCTCAGGCCCGTCAAAACAGATTGCGTAATGCCTAAAGGTGCCGTTATTTCAAAAATTGGCGTGATTCGCGGCAGTGCTAGCTCAAAAGACATGGATAGTTTCCGCGCCTGCTTGTTACCAAACAGGAGGGTTGATGTTGAAATTTTTGGGCAAACCAACGCCAATTAAATCTAGTCGCGGATCTACTGCACAACCGACTTAAGCGGCTTGATTCACCGCAGTGAAATTTGGTTTGCGCTTTTCCATAAAAGCGCCAAAAGCTTCTTTGGCTGCAGGCTCTTTGAGCATACGGCCAAAGCTGACGGCTTCTTCACCCATTTGTTGAGTAACTAAGGCAATTTGGCCTTGTTTCATCAAACGCTTTGTCTCAATCAACGAGCTGATGGGTTTTGCAGCTAATTTTCGAGCAATGGTTTGCGCGTAATTATTGGCTTCCATGGGTGACAAAACTCGATTAACCAAACCAACTTCGAGTGCAGCTTCGGCCATGAAAGGCTCGCCTAGGAGCAACGCCTCGGCAGCTCGGTGATAGCCAAACATTTGTGGCACAAGCAAACTAGAAGCCGCTTCTGGGCACAAACCAAGATTGACGAATGGCATGGAAAACGCAGCGTTGTCTCCTGCGTACACCAAGTCACAATGCAATAGTAAAGTAGTTCCAATGCCAACTGCAGGTCCGCAGACTGAGGCTATCAGTGGTTTTGTAAATGCACTTATGCTGCGTAAAAAGCGGAAAACAGAAGAGTCTTTGGTAGAAGTTGGACCATTCAAAAAGTCACCAATGTCATTACCAGCACTGAAAATAGTCTCATGCCCTTGGAATACCACCACTCGAACAATAGCGTTTGCATCAGCTTGCGCCAAAGCATCTGCCATCGTGGCATACATGGCTGAAGAGATAGAATTTTTCTTTTCTACACGGTTAAACGTAATGGTCATCACGCCAGCTTCGACGTGAACCAAAATATCGCTGTTGCTATCTATGCTACTCATTGCAATGCTTCCTTTACAAAATCTAAGCGGTCTTGGCCCCAAAACATATGTGACCCTACAAAAAAAGTAGGTGCACCAAACACACCACGCGTCACAGCTTCAGTAGTTGCTGCTTTCAAAGCCTCTTTGATTGTTGCTTCATTGGTTAGCATCATGAGAGATTGCGGATCAAAGCCAACTTTATGCAACACAGCACCAACTGTAGCTGGGTCATTCATGTTTAATGAATCAACCCAAATTGCTTGAAATACCGTCTTGCAATACGCTAAGAATCGCTCAGGCTCTTGCTGTTGCATACCCACTGCACCGCGCATCAATAAAAGTGTGTTTATGGGGAAATACGGGTTGCTGTTGAAAGGCACGCCATAACGCTTGGCAAAGCGATCAAAATCTTTAAATGTATACGCCCCCTTTGCAGGAACGCTCGCAGGTGACTGGTTACCCGTGGCTTGAAAAACACCACCCAAAAGCATAGGGCGATATACCGCTTTTGCGTTTGTTTCACTCTCTAGTTTTGGTAATTGTGTAAACGCCAGATACGCCGCTGGACTGCCAAAATCAAACCAATATTCAAAAGACTTCATATTGTTTTCTATTAAAATTTTTCCATGTAAGGTCGCAAATCTAGCTCATGCGTCCATGCGTCACGCGGTTGCTGATGAAGCATCCAATACGCATCGGCAATATGGTTTGGGTTAACAATACCGTCTACTTCTTTAAGAGCATATCGCTCAGGAAAAGTGTCGCGAATAAAAGCAGTATCAATCGCACCATCAATGATGCTATGCGCAACGTGAATGCCTCGTGGCCCTAATTCGCGCGCCATGCTTTGCGCCAAAGCACGCAATGCCATCTTCGCGCCTGAAAACGCAGCAAACCCAGCGCTGCCACGCAACGAGGCGGTAGCACCAGTGAAAATAATACTTTGTTTTCGTTCAACTGAAGCGCGCGTGACCATGCGCTTAGCAACTTCACGGCCATTCAAGAAGCCACCAAAACAAGCCATCTCCCAAATCTTGAAATACTTACGTGCTGTTTCATCAAGCACGCTACTGGGCGCATTAGCACCAATATTAAACACTAAGACTTCAATAGGACCTATGCTGGTTTCAATTTGATCAACAAGTGCGACAACTTCTTCTTCTTTGCGCGCATCACTGCCAAAAGCATGGCAGATGCCACCTTCAGCTTCAATGGTGTCTTTGAGTGACTGCAGTTTATCGGCACTGCGTCGTGTCACACAAGCAGCATAACCATCGCGTGCGAAGCGCCGTGCGATGGCGCCACCAGTGGCATCACCTGCACCAATAATCAGGGCTACGGGAGTCGTACTCATGTGTTGCTAGCCCTTTTAGTGATGGATTGAATTTAAACCCGTTCAAAAATCCCCGCTGCGCCTTGCCCCATGCCGACACACATCGTTACCATACCGTATTTCAACTGTTTCCGGTGTAACGCATGTATCACCGTGGCTGAACGGATGGCACCAGTTGCACCAAGCGGGTGACCCAAAGCAATCGCACCACCCATCGGGTTCACCTTGCTCGGATCAAGCTTCAGTGTGTTGAGTACGGCTAAGGACTGCGCAGCAAATGCCTCATTCAGCTCGAACCAGTCAATAGCATCTTGTTTCAAGCCCGCATAACGCAGCGCCGCCGGAATGGCCTCAATTGGACCAATGCCCATGATGTGCGGCGGCACGCCTTTGCTGGCAAAGCTCACAAAACGCGCGAGCGGTTTCAACCCAAACCTTTTCACAGCACTTTCACTTGCCAAAATCAGTGCGCCAGCGCCATCAGAGGTTTGGGAGCTGTTGCCAGCAGTGACTGAACCACGCGCTGCAAAAACTGCTTTTAACTTACCTAGGCCTTCAACGGTTGTATCTGGCCGCGCACCTTCGTCTAGGCTGATGATGCGAGACTTTGTAGCTACTTCGCCTGTTTCAAGGTTAGGCGTACGCTCGGTCACTTCGATTGGTGTAATTTCTGCCGTGAAATCCCCCGCCTTCATTGCGGCAATCGCTTTCATGTGCGACTGGTAAGCAAACTCGTCTTGCGCATCACGGCTGATTTTCCATTGGTTCGCTACTTTCTCTGCGGTTAAACCCATGCCGTAGGCGATGCCAATGTTTTCATCGTTATCAAACATCGCAGGTGACAGCGAAGGGTTGTTGCCCATCATCGGTACCATGCTCATGCTTTCAACGCCAGCAGCAATCATCACATCTGCCTCGCCCACGCGAATACGGTCAGCTGCCATTTGTACCGCACTGATGCCAGAAGCGCAAAAACGGTTGACGGTGATACCACCAACGCTGTGAGGCAAACCAGCTAACACCGCACCAATACGGGCGATATTCAAACCTTGGGAGGCTTCTGGAATCGCACAACCGCATATCAAATCTTCAATCGCTTGCGGGTCTAGCGTCGGCACTTGAGCAAGTGCCGCTTGCAAGGCTTTGACGAGCAGATCGTCAGGGCGTGTGTTGCGGAAAAATCCACGGTGTGAACGCCCGATGGGTGTGCGTGTCGCGGCGACGATATACGCTTCTTGAACTTGTTTGGCCATGGTGAAATTCCTTTAATTAATTTTTGCAGGACGTTTGGATGGAATCCAAGCCCAAATAAATTCGCATTCGACAGGCTGGTTGCCTGACTCGTCGGTTACCACAACGGCCACAGTAACCTCGCCTTTGTCCGTGCTTTGCATCAAAGCACGCTGTTCGGCGGTAAGCGTGGCCACGGCGCGCATGGCACCCATGCCACGTTTTTTGAACTGCACGCGCATGTCTTTGACAACTGGCACACAGTCGTCCCGCACGTTCATGCCCATCACCATGCCTGTAGCCGTCTCAGCTGCCAAGGTGGTGGCAACAGCGTGCACGCCCTCAATATGGTTTTGCACTTTGCGACGATTGGCCACAGTGATAACGACTTGTTCTGGCGACATGACTTCGTAGCGCAGCTTAGATGTACCTGTGTAAGGTACGGCTCGACCCAGCAAGACAGACTGAGCCCAAGGCCGTATGGAAGACGGGACTTTGGCTAATCGACTAAGTTGCCGTTGCAGGCGGTTCTGAGCAATAGAGGCCATTAGTTGCGAACTGGTTTACCAGTGCTCATCATGCCCATGATGCGCTCTTGCGTTTTGGCGTGGGTGAGCAAAGAACAAAATGCTTGGCGCTCTAAAGTCATTAAATACTCTTCGGTGACCAAAGTACCCGCATCAATATCTCCACCACACACCACATGTGCGATTTTTGAGGCGATATCAAAATCATGTTGGCTGACGAAGCCGCCATCTCGCATGTTGACCAAAGAACCTTTGATCGTCGCGATGCCGTTTCTACCAGCCACGGCAAAACTGCGTTTCAAAGGCGCACGGTAGCCGCTGTTGAACATGGCTTTGGCTTCGTTGATGGCGATATATAGCAACTCGTCTTTGTTCGGCACGATCACGTCGCTGTCTAGCAAGTAGCCCAATTTGCGCGACTCAATCGCACTGGTGCCCACTTTCGCCATGGCAGCCGCCGTGAAACCTTCGGTTAAAAACGGCACGATGTCTTTGTTGGTACTTGCAGCGGCATTTTCAGCGGCGCGGCGCGAAATATAGGCCAAACCACCAGCGCCGGGAACCAAGCCCACGCCTACTTCGACCAAGCCGATGTAGCTCTCCATCGCCACCACACGTTTGGCACTGTAAACAGCCATTTCACAACCACCGCCTAATGCCAATCCGCGCACTGCAGACACAGTCGGCACGCTGGCATAGCGGAGTTTCAGCATGACTTTTTGTAGTTCATGCTCGACTTCGTTGATCGCGCTCACACCCGACATCATGAAAGCTGGCAACATGGCTTGCAAGTCAGCACCGGCCGAGAACATCTCGTCGGGCGACCAAATGACCAAGCCTTTGTAGTCTTTTTCAGCCATATCGACAGCTAAGCTCAAACCCTCAGCCACATCAGGGCTGATAGCATGCATTTTGGTTTTGATACTGGCAATGACAACCTCGTCATCCAAAGTCCACAAGCGAATCGCATCGTCTTCGTGCAATGTCTTGCCTGCAGTTTCGGCCTTGGAAGTGATGCAGCCTGCCACATCTTCAGGAAAGTGCTGTCGTTTGTACACCGGCAAATTGCGGCGAGGGATGAATTTGCCACTGGAGGCACTCCAAGAGCCCGCAGCAGTATGTACGCCACCGGCTTCGGCAACTGGGCCTTTGAACACCCACTCAGGTAGTGGCTCATTGCACAGAGCTTTACCTGCGTCAATGTCTTCTTTGATCATGTTGGCAACGGTTAACCAACCGGCTTCTTGCCACAGCTCAAACGGACCTTGCTTCATGCCAAAGCCCCAGCGCATGGCTAGGTCGATGTCACGGGCGGTTTCTGCAACCGTTTTTAAATGCACCGCAGCGTAATGCAATTGGTCACGAATGATGGCCCACAAAAAGCGTGGCTCTGATCCTTCAGCGTTACGCAGCAGTTGTAAGCGCTCAGCCGCTGGTTTTTTGAGCATACGGCCAACGACCTCGTTGGCTTTGCCGCCGCCTGGCACATAGGCTTGCTCTGCAGTGTCGAAGCGCAAAATATCACGCCCCACTTTTTTGTAGAATCCAGCACTCGTCTTTTGACCTAAGTTTCCAAGTTCGAGCAACTTAGCCAATACGGCTGGTGTCGCAAAGTTACCGTAAAACGGATCAAATTGGTCTACGCCTTTCGTAGCGTCTAAGCTCAAATTGTCTTGCAGTGTTTTGATCACGTGCGTCATGGTATCCAAACCCACCACGTCAGCTGTGCGGAACGTTCCTGAGCTGGCACGACCCAGCTTTTTACCCGTCAGATCATCCACCACGTCGTAGGTCAAGCCAAAGTTTTCAACTTGTTTCATCACGCCCAACATACCGGCAATGCCGATGCGGTTACCAATAAAGTTAGGCGTATCGTGCGCACGCACCACGCCCTTGCCCAAGCCGCTGGTAACAAAGGTTTCTAGGTCATCCAAAATCTGTGGCTGCGTTGTCGGTGTGTTGATCAATTCCACCAAGTACATATAGCGTGGTGGGTTGAAAAAATGAATACCGCAAAAGCGAGGTTTGATGGCTTCAGGCAACGCGGCGCTGAGCTTGGTGATGGACAAACCTGATGTGTTGCTCGCCACAATAGTATGCGCAGCCAAGTGCGGTGCAATCTTGGTGTACAAGTCCAGCTTCCAGTCCATGCGCTCGGCAATCGCTTCAATCACCAAATCGCATTCGCCCAACAAAGCCATATGCTCTTCGTAATTGGCTTGCACGATCAGCGCTGCATCTTCAGGTACACCCAGCGGCGCTGGTTTGAGCTTCTTCAAGCCTTCAACTGCTTTGGTGACGATACCGTTCTTGGGGCCGTCTTTCGCAGGCAGATCAAACAAAATGACCGGAACTTTGCAGTTCACCAAATGCGCAGCAATTTGCGCACCCATCACGCCTGCGCCTAAAACAGCGACTTTTTTAACTTGAAATGTAGACACGTTGATTTGCTTTCTTGCTGACTACCTGAAAAGTCAGGCAGTCGTTTCTAGTTTCTATAAATTTACTGAACGCGCACCCAAGTTTGCGTACGGCCCATACCAAACACTGAGCCGCGCACTTCGAGCTTCTTGCCGCCTTCAACTGGCGTTAAACGCAGGGTGTAGTTTTTGCCATTTTCTGGGTCTAAAATTTTGCCTTCTTCCCACACGTCTTTGCCTTCGGCTTTCTTCGCACCACGAATGATCTCTAAACCAAGCACTGCTTTGTCTTTGCGATCGTCCGTGCATTTGTCACACACCGCTTTTTGATCGGCATCTTTACGCAGCAGTTTAGTGACTTTACCGCTCAGCACGCCGCCTGATTCTGTGACGACGATTTCAGACTTGATTTCTTTGGTTTTGTCGTCAATCGTGCTCCAGGTGCCAACGGGCGACATTTGAGCGAATACAACACCGCTAATAGCTAAAGCAGTAATACCGAATAAAGTACGAGTAAACATAAATATTTCCTTGTGTCGTTGAGGTTAAAAACTCAAATATTAAGCAAGAGCGGCGTCTGTGTCTATGAGAACTTTGCTACCGGTACGCGCGGTCAGCATCAGCGATGCTGTCTCTGGGAACAACTTGGCAAAGTAAAAACGCGCCGTTTGCAGTTTGGCAAGATAAAAAGGATCATTGTTTCCAGCTGCAATCTCGCGTAACGCCACTTGTGCCATGCGTGCCCAGAAGTAGCCAAACACCATGTGGCCAACCACACGCAAGTAGTCCACTGCAGCAGCGCCCACTTCGTCTGGGTTTTGGAAGCCTTTGAAGCCGATTTCAGTCGTGATTTTCGTCACTTTGTCGCCCAAAAACGCCATCGGGTTGATGAACTCTGCCATCTTCTCGTTCACGCCTTCTTCTTCCACCAAGGCGGCCACGAGCTTACCAAATTTCTTCAACGTAGCACCGTTGTTGCCCAGCACTTTACGGCCCAACAAATCGAGCGACTGAATCGTGTTTGTACCTTCGTAAATCATGTTGATGCGGTTGTCTCGCACATACTGCTCCATGCCCCATTCCTTGACATAACCATGGCCGCCAAACACTTGCATACAAGCATTGGTAGAAATGTGGCCGTTGTCGGTGATGAAGGCTTTGACGATAGGCGTCAACAAAGACAACATTTCGTCGCTGTCTTTACGAACTTTTTCATCCGGATGTGAATGCGTTTTGTCTAACAACACGGCGCAATAAATCGACAAAGCACGGCCACCTTCAGCGTAGGCTTTAGCGGTCAACAGCATCTTGCGCACGTCTGGGTGCACGATGATGGGGTCAGCCGGTTTGTCCTTGGCTTTCGGGCCTGATAGTGAACGCATTTGGATGCGGTCTTTCGCGTAAGCCAACGCGTTTTGGTATGCTACTTCAGTGAGACCAAGTGATTGGTTGCCCACACCTAAGCGCGCTGCGTTCATCATCACAAACATGCCCTGCATGCCTTTGTTGGGCGCGCCCACCATGGTGCCGTAGGCGTTGTCGATCACGATTTGCGCTGTCGCATTACCGTGGATGCCCATTTTGTGCTCCAAGCCACCGCAATAAATGCCGTTGCGCTCACCCAAAGTGCCATCCGCATTGACCATGAACTTCGGCACAACAAACAAGCTTACACCTTTGATGCCCGGAGGCGCGTCCGGCAAGCGTGCCAGCACGAGGTGGATGATGTTGCTGGTGATGTCATGCTCACCCGCGCTGATAAAAATCTTGTTACCAGTAATACGGTAGCTGCCGTCAGCCTGTGGCTCGGCTTTGGTCCGCATTAGGCCTAGGTCGGTACCGCAATGCGGCTCGGTCAAGCACATGGTGCCTGTCCACTCGCCGCTGGTCATTTTGTGCAAATAGGTTTTCTTTTGCTCGTCCGTGCCGTGGGTTGACAATGAGGCATAGGCGCCGTGTGTCAAGCCGGGGTACATGGTCCAAGCTTGGTTGGCGGAGTTCATCATCTCGTAAAAGCACTGGTTGATGACCAGCGGCAAGCCTTGTCCGCCGTAAGCAGGGTCGCAGCTCAGGGCAGCCCAGCCGCCTTCAACGTATTTGGTGTACGCGGCTTTGAAGCCGGTAGGAGTTTTGACGCTACGCGTGACTTTGTCATACGTGCAGCCTTCGGTGTCACCGCTAATATTCAGTGGAAAAATCACCTCAGATGCAAATTTGCCGCCTTCTTCGAGCACGGCATTGATGGTGTCCGCGTCAATATCTGCATGCTGTGGAATTGTTTTGAGGTCGTCTGTGACCTTCAGCACTTCGTGCATCACAAACTGCATATCGCGCAAAGGTGGGGTGTAAGTTGCCATATTGAATACTCCAGAAAAAGAGAAAAATTGAAATAAGTGGGAAAAATTAGTTAATTGATAGTTAAAAACTACATATCTGTGCAAAACCTAATCTAAATTCATGACAACTTGATGTCATATCGCGTCAAAATGTTGTTGAAACCCGTATTCGCGCGTTCAATCGAACCCGCGTTCTTCAAAAACCGTGCCTCGTAATGCAGTGCCAAAATCAGCCCGTGCAGCTCAAAAGCAATTTGGTTTTCGTCCGAATCAGCTGGGAAATGCCCCATTTCTTTGGCTTGCAGCACCGCGCGGTGCACAGCAGCCAGCCAAGTTTTCACCGAGCCAACCAATGCATCACGCACCGGCCCAGGCCGGTCGTCAAACTCCGCCGCGCCGCTGATGAAAATACAGCCCGCCTGCACCTCACCCGCAACCAGCCGCATCCATTTGTCAAACAACACGCGAAGTCGTGGCAAACCACGTTTTGCCTCTAGCGCAGGGTAAAAAACTTCTTGCTCAAACTGGTTGAAATACTCGCGAATGACAGAAATCTGCAACTCCTCGCGCGAGCCAAAGTGCGCGAATACGCCAGATTTGCTCATCTGCGTCACCTCAGCCACCACGCCAATGCTCAAGCCTTCCAGCCCAAGGTGCGTCGCCAGCCCCATAGCCGCCTCGACAATGGCCGCCTTGGTTTGCTGCCCCTTCAGCATCGCGCGGGTATCCGTGCCAGTGCTTGTTTCAGCAACAGAGCGTCGGATCGGCAGTTTGGTGATTTGGTTCATGTGATGACTTGGTAATCGAGTTAGTTCAAATAAAAGAACGATCGTGCTATTTTGCATGATTGTAGAGCAAATGGTTAAATTCCCTCATTTTTAGAAGGCTTTTTCTAACCGCAGCGCTGATTTATCCATTTGAACGACTGTGCACCAAGCTTTTATTGCAAATTTGCTATTTATTTAATAGCTACTGAGGCAATGAATACGCTGGCTATACGTATATTCATACGGTAAAAACGACATAATTCTGTAAATATGCCAAAATTGCGATGAAATGAACGCTTTCTGAGGGTAAAAATGCTTAACCGATCAACGCTTCTAGTCGTGCAGGCGCAGTTGGGACGCTGTGTATTTACGAAGTTGCAGAAAGACTGATGCAAAAGTGCCACGTACTCGATGGGTTAAAGATGAATAATAGCTATATATATAATAGCAGTTTAGTTAATAAATACGCTGACTAAATAGATATCTAGCATAAAAATAAGGGAGAACCATGTTAGCTGAACTCAGAGCCCATGCATGGGCTTACCCGGCCTTAAGCGTTGTTCACATCTTGGGTATTGGTCTGTTGCTTGGCAACCTCACCCTCTTGGAGTTACGCGTATTTGGCAAAGGCGCCAGTTTGCCGGTGAAAGACTTGGCTAAATTGAGTCTCAGTTTGGTGGCGCTTGGGTTTTGTATGGCGGCAGCGTCGGGTTTACTGATGTTTGCAACCCAAGCAGAGGAACTATTGGCAAACCGTGTATTCACAATCAAAATGCTACTTTTAACCACGCTGGCTTGCAATGCCGCGTGGTTTCACGGGCGCGGCTCTTTGGACAAGCTGGATGGCGTGGCCAAGCTGCAAATGGTGGTTTCTACGCTGTTGTGGATAGCTGTGGTCGTCTGTGGCCGTTGGATTGCTTTTTAGGGAACAAACTAGGAAAACATTTAGGAGTAATACCATGCATCGTCGTCCTTTCCTTCTCGCTGGCACACTATTGCCCATCTCGCTTGGTTTCAGTGGCGCTGCCCATGCCCACCACGGCTGGAGCAGCTTTGACCAAGACCGCCCGATTTATCTAGAAGGCGTTGCAAAAAGCGTGAAATGGCAAAACCCCCACGTCGAATTGATGTTAGACATCTCCCCAGGCTTGAAATTGCCCGCAGATTTGTCTAGTCGTGCTGTGCCTGCGCAAATCGCCCCAGTTGAAGGCAAAACACTGCTGTCTAAAGCGGTCACCCCCAAGCGCAGCGATAAAGTATGGGAAATCGAACTCGCGCCTTTGACCCGGGTTGAAGCCTGGAAAGTCCCCGAAATCAAACCTGGTACGACCGTGGCACTACTGGGATATACCTTTAAAGACGAAAAAGGCGAAGCGATTTTACGCGCTGAGTACCTGTGGCTGAACCGCATGACGTATGCGCTTCGCTCGAACCCAGCTTAGCAAGTTGTTACTAAGCCACCAACGCCAACGCCCCCCAATCCCCCACTTGGTCGCCCAAACCGGCAGGGACGAGTTCGCACCCCGCCGTCAGCGCAGGCAGTTTGCCGTGAATAACAGCTTTTAGTTTAGGTAACAGGTAATCACGGTGGTGCCAAAACACGCTGCCGCCTAGGCTGATGCGTTCTAAATCGAGGGTGACGATCAAGTTGTACAAAGCACGCCCCATATCCTCGCAAAGAGCATCAATTATGGCTGTAGCCGTCGTATTATTTGACTTTGCAGCTATTAATAATGTAGCAGAATCTAGATAGCCTTGAGCTGCAAAACGCCTTGGGATGGCGTTTCCCGCGACCAAGGCTTCCAAATCGCCCACATTGCCGCAGCCGCACAAGGCATCTAAGTTGGTGCTGACAAACATGTGCCCCGCATGGCCGGCGTTGCCGTTTTTGCCGCGCAGCACGTGGCCGTCCACACACAAGCCGGTGCCTATGCCAGTGCTCCAGGTCACATAGGCGCAGTCGGCCAGCGGCTTGCCGTTGTTTTGTAAAGCGCCCCAGCGGCGCTCGGCCTCTAGCGCGGCGATGCCGTCGTTTTCTACCCGTACGATGGGAAAAAGTGCTTTGAGCGGGGCTTCTAAGAGGGCGCTTTGCCAGTCGTTGGGCAACCCCCGCGCTTCACCAGCAATACCACCGCAGATATTCGGTGCGGCTAGCTCTGCCATGCCATCTTGCAGCACAAACGGCCCGCAGCTGGAGACGCCCACCGCGTCAATATCCTGTAGCTTGAAGCCCGCCTCAAGGCAACTTTCACCCATCATGCGGATGATTTGCTGCGCCAAAGCGTCGTTTTTACCTTTTTTGCACGTCGGCTCAACCCGTTTGGCGTGCAAACCAGCGCTGTTGGCCAAAGTCACGGCCACTTTGGTGCCGCCCAGGTCAACGCAAGCTTTCAAGCCGGTAATATCGGTTAAAACGTTTGAAAGTGGGTCGGTCATGGCAGCCATTTATACAGGAAAGCTGCACCGAAATACGCCACCGTCGCCAAAAGAACCATGTAGGTAACTGGGACGCGGTGCTCACGGCCAAAAAGCCGAAAGGACCAATGGCTCTTAAATTTGGTGAAACCCATTTTTTCTAGCCAAGGAATGCGTTTGGAAAACAGCCAGCTGACGACCAGCACAGCAACGATGGCTAAGAAAACCCAGCGCAGCATCATGGTAGGAATCTCATAAAGTATGCGTCCGATCGCCCGCGCTGAAACCCAGCGCATCCCACGGCTCGCCAGTGCAAAAGCCAATCACTTTGAACAATTCGCCCATTTCATGCTCATTGATGAGTTTCAGCGCGTTGGCTCGGTTCGGCAAATCTGCATCTTCAAGCGCCAAATGCAAACCGCAATTCAGTAAAAACCGCCCTTGGCCGGCGTAGCCCAGCGCGTTCAAACCTTCATCTTGCGCTGCCAAGGCGATACCGGTGAAATTGACGTGGGCAGTGATATCTTTGCGACCGACTTGATCCAGCGGGTCGCCATCGGCCTGATGCCCTTGGTGGCACATCACGGTGCCCATGTAGCGCTGCGGATGGAAATACTCGGCTTCGGGGAAACCGTAGTCGATGAAAAATGCCGCACCACCTTGTTGACTGCTGGTCAACTTATGCGCCAAGGTCCGCATAAACGCCTCGGCTTGGTGGTGAATTTCAGTCAAATAGTCGTGTTCGCCTTCAATGTCTAGAGGAGGGCGTAACTCGGTAGGACGGTCTTGCCAATCAAAAGTGCCATCTGCTTTAACGATCACGCCGCGTTCATACCAGTTACTTTTGACGCGCGTCAGCAGCTTCACCGGCATCGCATCCAGCACCTCGTTGCCCACCACCACGCCTTGTATGGCATCAGGCAGCTCGTTCGCCCAACGCACTGTGTCGCCAAACGCAGCCAAAGTTTCTTGCTGGCGTTGCCGTAGCGAGCCGGACAAATCAACAATCGTGTAGCGGGTCACGGTTTGGCCTAGTTGCTCTAAGCTGCTTAGCAATTGCAGTGCCAGCGCGCCCGAACCTGCACCAAACTCCCAAATCTCGGTGGTTTGGGTGTGTTGTAGCGCTTGGGCGACTTGTTTTGCCAAGGTTTGTCCAAATAAAGGCGTTAATTCGGGGGCGGTGACGAAATCGCTGCCTGCTTCAATATCTTTAGTGGGGAAAAGCCCAAATTTACGCAGATCATTCGCGTAGTAGCCCAAACCGGGCGCGTACAGCGCCAGTTCCATGAAGCGGTCAAACGGCAGCCAGCCACCGTTGTTTTTAATGACGGTTTCAATGTGGCTTTGTAGGACGGAAGGGGCGACCTTAGACGGTGGGGCAGGGGGCATCGTTAAAATGGGTGTATTTTCCAAAACAAGCGCTATTGTCCTGCATGTCATCCCTATCTCATCAACCTGTGGTTTTAGTCACCGGCGCTGCCAAGCGGCTGGGGCGCGAGATCGCGCTGACACTCGCGAAACACGGCTGGCAGGTAGCGGTACATTATCGGTCTAGCGAGCAAGATGCTATAAATACTATAGCTGCTTTGGCAATAAATACACCGGCTAGAGCCGAAAATACCTCTAAAAGGGAAGTAAATTCGGTAAATATACCGCATCACGCTAAGTTTCAGTGCGATTTGAGTGATGAAGCGGCTGTGCAATCTCTGTTAGGGCGTGTTGTCAATCAATTTGGCCACGTCGATGCGGTGGTCAACAGCGCTGCGATATTTGAGCATGATGCGGCATCCACCTTCAGCTACAGCGCGATGCACAAGCATTTGGTCACCAATACGGGCGCGGCGATTGTACTGTCGCAGGCGCTGCATGAACATATTGCAGCGCGTAAAACCGCAGGTGAGGCAGAGGCGCAGGGCGCGGTGGTGAACTTGCTAGACCAAAAACTGTGGAACCAAAACCCCGATTTTTTCAGCTACACCCTGAGCAAAGCCGCCTTAGAAGCCGCCAACACCATGCTGGCGATGGAGCTTGCGCCCTT
>JANPLX010000109.1:0-4953 GCA_031422495.1 Polaromonas sp.
GTACCTGTTCGGATGATGTTGGCTAATGAGGAGCTGAAAACTGTACTGGTCAGCATTCATCTATCGTTGAGGGACGCGATTGAGGCTGTTTCCTTCGAAAACGTGCTGCAAACTATTCGCACAACCCGTGATTTTTTGCACAGAACCGTAGACAAAACACAACAAAACTCAGCACCGAATGGGCGGCCACAACGCATGAAAATTGGTGTCGCAGGACTGAATCCGCATGCAGGCGAGGGCGGATTGTTTGGGCGTGAAGAGATTGAGATCATTTCTCCCGCTATTGCAACCGCACAAAAAGAGGGGATTGATGTGGTTGGCCCCTTCGCGCCAGATACGATTTTTATGCGTGCCAGAGACAAAATAATCAACAAAGACGATGGCTTAGATGAAAAGCAGGTTGGCGAATTTGACGCCGTCATTGCCATGTACCATGACCAAGGGCTGATTCCCGTGAAATACCTAGGCGTGGAGCAGGGCGTGAACGTCACGCTGGGACTGCCGTTGGTTCGAACTAGCCCTGACCACGGCACGGCGTTTGACATTGCAGGAAAGGGCGTAGCAGACCCTGCCAGCTTGATTGCGGCGATCAAGATGGCGAAAAGCTTGGTTCTTTAGGCTGAAAAAGTTCAAAAAAAGCTCAAAAAACACTAAAAATAGCCAATTTACAAATAAAAGCGACTTTAGCCGGTATATTATTGCCTAAGCAGCTATTAAATTTATAGCAACAATAGGCATATCTATGTAATTTAAATGTAAAAAACCGCCTACAGGCTACCCTGCAGGCGGTTTTTAGAGGGCTAAAAAGCGAGTTTATTTGGCCAAGCTGTCGCGGATTTGGCGCAACAACACGACGTCTTCAGGAGTAGGTGCGGGCGCAGGAGCTGGCTCGTTTTTCTTCATGTTGTTGATGGCTTTAACAAGCATGAAAATGATGAAGGCCAAGATTAGGAAGTTGACCAAGATCGTTAAGAAGTTACCGTAAGCGAAAAGGTTAGCGCCGGCGGCCTTTAAAGAACCGTAGCTGGCGGCGCCTTCAACGGCTTTAGCTGGGGGCGAGAGCATGACGTACATCTCTGTGAAATTCATGCCACCGAAGATCTTGCCCACGATAGGCATAATCAAGTCGCCCACGAGGGAGTCTACGATTTTGCCAAATGCGGCACCAATAATCACACCAACGGCCAGATCCATCACATTGCCTTTAACCGCAAAGGCTTTAAATTCAGACATCATGCTCATGGTTTGTTTCCTTAAGGTTGTTAAAAATAAACTAACGGCGCGATTATGCCCCCCTTAACTGGTGTGTCAACCGCTACTATTTGGTGCAAAACTTGACTGAGTATGATCAAAAGCTACCTCACAGACGACCGTTAAGCAGCCTCAAAACCATCCGAATATCAGCCCTTAGGTTGAATTTGCTTCTGGCGGTCAGCTACAATATGGAGTTAACCCTAATTTGACACAATTTTCACTTAAGAATGCACTTATGAGCGCAAGCGTCGATACCAGTAAAAGAACATGGCTGATAGCCTCCAGTTGCGCAGGCGCAGTGGGCGCAGGCTTTGTCGCCGTCCCCTTCGTCAGCAGTTTCTCACCGTCAGAGCGGGCCAAAGCCGCCGGCGCTGCGGTTGAGGTTGATATTTCCGCCATGAAACCGGGTGAAAAAATCACCGTGGAATGGCGCGGTAAACCAGTTTGGATCGTCAAACGCACACCTGAGCAGTTGGCGGCACTTAAAGGTATTGACGGTCAGCTTGCCGACCCAAAGTCTGAGCGCAAACCCGATGAGTTGACACCTGCATACGCTAAAAACGAAGCGCGCTCGATCAAGCCTGAAATTTTTGTCGCTGTGGGTATTTGCTCACATTTGGGTTGCTCGCCGATAGATAAATTCACGCCAGGCGCGCAGCCGTCGCTTTCAAGCGATTGGACAGGCGGCTTTTTGTGCCCTTGCCACGGCTCTACGTTTGACTTGGCTGGTCGCGTTTACAAAAACAAACCTGCTCCAGACAACCTAGAAATACCCCCACACATGTATTTGTCCGATTCTCGCCTCATCATTGGCGAAGATAAAAAAGCTTGACGTTAAATCAGAGAGTATTAAAGAGTAATCACAATGGCTGTTTATAAAGAAATTTCTCCTAACGCCCCTGCTGGCGAAAAATTGCTGAATTGGGTGGACAATCGTTTCCCTGCTTCCAAGCTTTGGAATGAGCATGTTGGGCAATACTACGCACCGAAAAACTTCAACTTTTGGTACATTTTTGGCTCATTAGCCCTCTTGGTGCTGGTGATTCAAATTGTCACTGGTATCTTTTTGGTGATGCATTACAAGCCTGACGCCGCTTTGGCGTTCGCCTCGGTTGAATACATCATGCGCGACGTGCCTTGGGGCTGGTTGGTGCGATACATGCATTCCACGGGTGCATCGATGTTCTTTGTCGTGGTTTACATGCACATGTTCCGTGGTTTGATCTACGGCAGCTACCGCAAACCACGTGAATTGGTTTGGATTTTCGGTTGCGCGATTTTCTTGTGCTTGATGGCCGAGGCGTTCATGGGTTATTTGCTCCCTTGGGGTCAGATGAGCTATTGGGGCGCACAAGTGATCGTTAATTTGTTTGCTGCGATTCCGTTCATCGGTCCAGATTTGGCATTGCTGATTCGTGGTGACTACGTGGTGGGAGATGCGACGTTGAACCGATTCTTCAGCTTCCATGTTATTGCTGTGCCGTTGGTATTACTCGGTTTGGTAGTTGCGCACATCATTGCCTTGCATGAAGTAGGCTCTAACAACCCAGATGGCGTTGAAATTAAAGGGCCAAATGCGCCTAAAGACGCAGCCGGTCACCCGCTGGATGGTATTCCGTTCCACCCGTACTACACCGTGCACGACATTTTTGCAGTCAGCATGTTCTTGATGGTGTTCACCGCCATCATCTTCTTCGCGCCAGAGTTTGGTGGTTACTTTTTAGAGTACAACAACTTCATCCCCGCAGACCCATTGAAGACACCAGCACACATTGCCCCAGTGTGGTACTTCACGCCGTATTATTCGATGCTGCGTGCGATTACATCAGAGATGATGTACGTCTTGATCGCTTGCGTTGTAGCTGCCGCTGTATTTACTGCTATCAAATCAAAATTACCTGCACTTTTCAAAGGTGTGGCGATTGTTGCTGCTATAGGTATCAGCGCGATGATGTTGGCAATTGATGCGAAGTTCTGGGGCGTGGTCGTCATGGGCGGTGCGGTCATTATTTTGTTCTTCTTACCTTGGCTGGACAACAGCGCGGTTAAGTCTATTCGATACCGTCCAGATTGGCACAAGTACATGTACGGCATTTTTGTCATCAACTTCCTCGTTTTGGGTTATTTAGGTGTGCAACCACCATCGGCTATCGGCGAGCGCGTGTCGCAATTGGGTACTTTGTTTTATTTCGGCTTCTTCTTGTTAATGCCTTGGTGGAGCAAATTGGGCGAGCCAAAAGCTGTGCCTGATCGCGTTACTTTTGCTGCCCATTGATTGAAGGAGAACTATAAAAATGAAAAAACTACTCCTTAGCCTGATCTTGTCTTTGGGTTTTGTCACGGGTGCGCAAGCTGCTTCTGAAGGTATTCAATGGGACAGGGCGCCTAACCACATCAACGACATGGCGTCTATGCAAAACGGTGCCAAGTTATTTGTGAATTACTGTTTGAATTGCCACTCAGCCGCTTACATGCGCTACAACCGTTTGCAAGACATTGGTTTGACTGAAAAGCAAATCAAAGAAAACTTGTTGTTCACGACTGACAAAGTCGGCGAAACCATGAAAGCTGCGATCGATCCGAAGCAAGCCAAAGATTGGTTTGGCGCAAATCCACCAGATTTGACTGTCATTGCGCGTTCACGTGCAGATGGCAGCAAAGGGTCAGGCGCAGATTATTTGTACACTTATTTGCGTTCTTATTACCGCGATGACACCAAAGCAACGGGATGGAACAACCTTGCTATGCCAAACGTGGCAATGCCGCACGCCTTGTGGGAATTGCAAGGTGAGCGCAAACCAGTTTTCAATGAAGTTGACCAAAAGGGCCATAAAACGCAGGTATTTGCTGGCAAGTGGGAGCAAGTTAAACCTGGCTCAATGACGCCTTTACAGTACGACCAAGCGGTTGGTGATTTGGTCGGTTATATGCAGTGGATGGGTGAGCCTTCACAAGCCAGTCGCGTACGCGTAGGCGTGTGGGTGTTGTTGTTTTTGTTGGCGTTTGCAGTCGTTGCATGGCGCTTGAATGCGTCATATTGGAAAGACGTTAAGTAGTTTTTTAATCGTCTTTTAGGAGCCTCATTATGATGGTACTTTACTCGGGCACGACATGCCCCTATTCGCACCGCAGCCGTTTTGTGTTGTTTGAAAAAGGCATGGATTTTGAAATCCGTGACGTTGATTTGTACAATAAATCAGAAGATATTCTGTTGATGAATCCATATGGCCAAGTGCCTATTTTGGTTGAGCGCGATTTGATTTTGTACGAATCCAACATTATCAACGAGTACATTGACGAGCGCTTCCCGCATCCGCAGCTGATGCCCGGTGACCCTGTGGATCGCGCGCGCGCGCGACTGTTCTTGCTCAATTTCGAAAAAGAGTTGTTCACCAACGTCTCTATCCTTGAAAACCGAGCTTTGAAAGGCAACGACAAGGTGCTGGAAAAAGCCCGTAATCATATTCGGGACAAGCTCACGCAGATGGCGCCCGTGTTTTTAAAGAATAAATTCATCATGGGGGATAACTTTTCCATGCTTGACGTCGCACTTGCGCCGCTGCTATGGCGTTTGGACTTCTATGGCATCGAATTGTCAAAGAACGCTGCACCGTTGCTTAAGTACGCCGAGCGCATCTTCTCTCGCCCAGCATACATCGAAGCGCTCACGCCTTCGGAGAAGGTAATGCGCAAGTAAAT
>JANPLX010000110.1:0-29610 GCA_031422495.1 Polaromonas sp.
GCAGAGTTCACCTTTGAGTTCAAAGAACCGGCGAATTTACCCAACCCGATGCTGTCGATGACCGATTGCTCCTTTGGCTATCCCGCGCCCGATGATGCTCCTGCAGGCACGCCGCCGACGGTGATTGTGCAGCGTGTCAACAAGTCTGTATTGGCCGGTCAACGTATCGGCATCTTGGGTGCGAACGGGCAAGGTAAATCAACCGTGGTGAAAACCATTGCCCGCGCATTAACCCCTGTCAAAGGCGAAATCACCGAAGGCAAGGGCTTGAACATTGGCTATTTTGCCCAACAAGAGCTGGACGTGCTGCGCCCGCAGGACACGCCGCTGGAGCACATGATCCGCCTCGCCCGTGAAACGCAGGCAGCAGGGAAGCTAAGCAACCAGCAAACCAACGAGCAATCCTTACGCAGCTTCTTAGGCACCTTCAATTTCAGCGGCGACATGGTCAAGCAGGCCGTGGGCAGCATGAGCGGTGGTGAAAAAGCCCGTTTGGTGCTGTGCATGATCGTGTGGCAGCGCCCTAACCTTTTACTGCTTGACGAGCCAACCAACCACTTGGATTTAGCGACGCGTGAAGCGCTGGCCATGGCGCTCAACGAGTTTGAAGGCACTGTCATGCTGGTCAGCCACGACCGTGCGTTGCTGCGCGCTGTGTGCGATGAGTTTTGGATGGTCACGCGCGGCGGCGTGGAGCCGTTTGATGGCGATTTGGACGACTACCAAAAATACCTGCTGGACGAAGCCAAACGCGCCCGTGAAGCCGTGAAAGAAGAACAGCAAGCACTCAAAGTTGAAGCTGCAGCATCAGCCAAAGCTGCAAAAGCTAATCCAAAATTACCAAAAGGCGAAAAAACCAAATCGCTGTCACCTTTAAAACGTGAACTCCAAGGCATTGACGACCAACTCGCGGCATTGAACCACGAAGGCAAAGATTTAGAAAATCGTCTCTCTAAACCGCTGCAGCCAGCGGATTTGGCGCAAGCTGGCAAACGCTTGAAAACTGTGCAGCAAGAGATTGAAGCTTTGGAAGCGCGCTGGATGGAGCTGTCGCAAGAGATTGAAACTGCATCGGTTTGAGGAATAGTCCGCAGGTCTGGATGTTTGATTCAGTAGAACTTGAATTGTCGTCTTTTGGCGTTATATTCTGTTTTGTCAGTTTTTAACATGTTCCACACTTCCTCAAAGGATTACTTATGATGTCAATTTTGTACACCATCTTTATCGGTTTGATCGTCGGATTTATCGCCCGTGCTGTCAAACCCGGTGAAGACAAACTCGGCTGGATCATGACTGCCGTGCTAGGCGTTGCGGGCTCATTCCTTGCCACCTACGCAGGTCAAGCACTCGGTTGGTACAAAGCGGGTAGCGCTGCAGGATGGATTGCATCCGTCGTTGGCGCTGTCATTTTGCTGATCATATACGGCATGGTGGCCAAGAAGTCCAGCTAAGCCACTTCAACAGAACTACATCGGTTCAAAATAAAAGCGCTTTGCAAGTGCTTGCAAAGCGTTTTTTGCTATGTATTAAATAGCAGCTTAGGCAACAAATACGCTGGCTATAAGCTGGGTAACTAACTCCTTCGCAACTCAAAAAAAACACTCATCACCAGCGGTAAAAATGCACCAATGCATGCTGCCACCAATACGTCTGTCGGCCAATGCACGCCGAGAACAAGGCGTGACACGGCGACAAGTATTGTCCAAACAATCGCCAACGACAGCGCGAGCATGCCCTGTTTGGGCCATAGCCGGCTCACCACCAATGTGATGGCAGTGGCGCATGCCGCGACGGCCAGTGTGTGACCGCTAGGGAAGCTGGAGCCCCAATACAACTCGGTTTCCCACAACATGGGGCGAACTCGACCAACCGCCATTTTTACAAGGTAAATCATTACCGCTGCGACAATCACTGAACCGCTAACGAGCAGCGCATTGAACTGGTGTTTAGCCCACAAAAGTCCCGCCGTCACCAACGCTACAAGTGGAAACAAAAACTTTGCCGATCCTGTGAACGAAACCGTTTCGAAAAACCCAGTGAAAGTGCCTGAAACATGGTTATGGATGTAAAGCAAGATCGCCTTGTCAATCGGTCCAGACTCGCCGCCCAAAACATCTTCACTCACTTTGACAGCGGATGCTGCGAGGACGAGCACCAGCAGCGTGGTCAAGCGGCGTTTTTTTAGCGGTTTAGACCACTCAGGTTGGTAGTGCCGCACATATGAACCAAAAACATAAAAAAGGCAAGCGACGATGAGCGCCAGCTTCGCAAGGTCTTTGATCAGTTCAAAAATCACGGCATCAGCCACTCGCACGTCCTTGCCAAGATGCAGCGCAAGATAAATCGTTCGAACTCAACACTGCACGGCATTGCGGCAATATTTATCAAGCTCTTGCACAGTGGCTTTAGCGACGATTTTGTTTTTGGCTTTTGCGCCAACATCCAAACTCAGCTTGGCTTCGTATTTCTTGAAAAATTCATCAAACATTTCACCACCAAGCGTGGCGTAAGCCGTCAACGTGTCGGCTTTGGCATCATGCTGCAACAATACCGCACACAGCGGCTGGGGTGCCGGGCCACTGAGAACTTGTGCGCCTTGCGCGGGGTCGTATTGGCTGTGTTCCGCGCAGCAATGAATCAAATTGTCTTGTAAACCCTTGGTGGATTTGGTTTTACGAAAACTAATGAAGCTGACCTGCGGCGTGGGGTAAACCAAATGGTGCGCACAAATCGCTGAAAACGCCACGATGCTGCGGTTTGCGCCGACGCCGCCTGGCCAATCGTAGGAATCGTTGCTTTTGGTGTTGAGCGATTTTGGCAGCGCGGCTTTGTCTAAATTCAATAAAAACACCGGCGTCGCCTCAAAGGGGTAGTGAAACACGTAGTTGGTGTTCGCCTTCAAGCTGCTGGCTTTGATGGGCTCGCCCTGCGCGTTGCACAGCACCGCTTTGGCATAGTCACGCGGCTTGGCATTT
This sequence comes from Polaromonas sp., assembly GCA_031422495.1. Lineage (GTDB taxonomy): Bacteria > Pseudomonadota > Gammaproteobacteria > Burkholderiales > Burkholderiaceae_C > Aalborgiella. Next base: position 2,976 of record JANPLX010000110.1, read on the forward strand.
GCCGCCCATGCCATAGAGCTTGGCAAAGCAACTGCGCCCAAACATGCCGCACTTTTGCTGCAAGATTCAATAAAATCCCGTCTGTCCATGCTCAGCCTCCATCTTGAAGATAGGCTCACTGTAAACGATGCTGATTTGGCTTGTCAACTTCTCAAAATACTTAGAAAAAAAACTCAAATCTAAAATATCAAGATTTTTGCTTTTCCAAAATCACCAAAGCAATGCCACCCAAAATAGCAGCTGAAGCCAACAATAAATGCAGCGTCAACACTTCACCCAGAAACGCGATACCGCCAATCCCGGCCAGCACAGGCACGCTGAGCTGCACTGTGGCCGCTTGCGTGGCCTTCAAAGCTGGCAAAACAGCGTACCAAATTGCGTAACCAATACCAGATGTGATTGCGCCAGAAACAACAGCGTAGGCAACGCCCGTATTGTCTACGTTGCTGTGATTCATAAAAATCAGGCTCAAAACCAAAGCAATGGGTACGGTCCGTAAGAAATTACCCGCAGTAACACCGCTGGGGTCAACCGCACCTTTGCCACGAAGCGAGTAAACGCCCCAAGCAACACCCGCCCCGAGCATCAAAATAGAACCCCACAAAGGTGGTGCAGACAAGCCTGGCAACAGCAAGCCCACCATGCCGCCTAGCGCTAGAAATAGACCAACCAATTGCAGGCTGCGGAAACTTTCACCTTGCCAAATCCCATAGCCGATCATCGTCGCTTGAACAGCACCAAAAAGCAATAATGCACCAGTCGCGGCCGTTAAACTCATATAAGCAAATGAAAAACCAGCCGCGTAGGCGAACAGAGCACATGCAGAGAGCCAATTTCCTTTACCCCTAGTTTCTCCCGCGTTTGCGGTGCGCCGAATGCTCACAATCAACCCAAGCATTAACGCGCCAGAAACCAAGCGAATCGTTGTAAAACTAGCAGCGTCGATACTGGCGTTTTTCAGCGCAAGCCGACAAAGCAATGAATTCCCCGCAAACGCCAGCATGGCGATTGCCGTTAAGGCAATCGTGCGAATGCTAATCACTCTCAAAACCGCCTTTGAATGTCATTTAACAGCCACCCACAACAAATGCGCTGCACTAGCGATCAACACGGTGAATGTCAGCGTCATCCCCGTTATCCGAAAAGCAAAACTCTCCCGCTGCTGGCTCACCCCATACGCATGCGACAGCCGCCCAACCAGCAAACCCGTACCCAGTGCATGCATAAACCACGCATACACCCCGCTTTGCTCCACCAAATAAAGCATCAATAAACAAAGCGGCACATACTCCGCAAAATTAGCATGGACTCGAATGGCCCGCTGCATGTCTTTGTTACCCGCATCGCCTAAGCTTATTTTCAAGCTGTTGCGTTTAATGATGATGCGGATGCTGAGGACAACGAAGAAAATCGCGAAGATTGCAGCATATGTGGGAAGGATGGTGGGGATTGATTTCATGTATATTTACTATAATTTAAATAGCATCTTAGACAATAAATACGCCGGCTACATTGAAAAAATGACAATTCTAACTCTTAATCTTCACCCGCAGCTTATCCAACCGCTTCACGCTTACAGGCTGCGGGGCGCAGAGTTAATAAGTACAACCACTGCACTTCAACGCCCCAGCCAGTGCGCACTGTAGCTCACTAATACCAAATGCGGCAGCGTAACTGCAGCTAGGGCTACGACCAGCCATTGCAATATTTGACCTTGGCTTGCGAAGACATTGCCTGGACCTAACCACGGCGCACTGGGCAAAAACCACCACAACAATACTAACAAGACCGCAGTAGCTAGTACGCTAGCCGTAAAGGCCAAGGCGTACCGTGCAAAACTCAAAGCATGGCGCGACATCACTGCTCGCTGCACACGGGCTACGTGGGCAAGACAGTGGTAGACGCCGAAATAAAGTGCAAACGCCAGCAAAGGCGATAGCAACAGGTAAGCACACAAGATTGCCAGTATTTCTACCACGGCCCACAGTGCATTGTGGTGGTGGTAACTAGCAGACTCTTGGCCTTGGTCGCTCACATTGGCAGTGAATTTTTTGCGTTTTAGAAACCGCCATACTACCCAACCCACTGCGCAAACCACTACCAAAATAAGCCAGCCATTTGCCAGCATCTGCCAAATACGCCACACTTCGCTAAAACCCAAACCTAGTCTGCTCTGCATCAATTCAGCCATAGCGCCCTGTGCCACCAGCATCGGCCACATAACACTCGCACCGCCTACACACAGCCTAGCCCATAGTGCGTAGCTGTGCAGTTCACCAAAGTGCCAAGCAGACATGAGCACCAACAGCAACAAGGCCCAAGGCACTGACCATGACAATGCCCAGCCTGCCAGCAGCACACATAGCAAATACGCAGCGCTCAGCGCTAGCGCTTTGCTGTGTGGCTCAAACTGAACTAGCAGCAACACGGCGTCCAGTGCGCCATGCCCAAAACCTAAAGTGAGCGAAAACAGCACAAAAGCCCACAACGCCAAGGGTGGCCACTGCGCCTCTAGCGCACGCAAGGCCAGCATAGCCAACAGCAGGCATCCGCTGGCAGCTAGCAGCAGTGCTGGGCGACGTGTTAAATCAGTCATGCTTACGTCCTAGATACGCACTAGGCCACCAACCGCCGTAGCGCTGCGCTGGCAAACGGCGCCACAGGCAATGCCCTCATGATGGCGATGCGCTCAGCCAGACCAGCACTACCCGATAAAAAAGCCACGACGCCGTCCGCTCCCACCCGTTCAAACATCTGCATAAAGTACTGTGGAGCGCGCAGCCAATCTTGGCTTAGGGCATTCAAAAATACTGCGTCCATCCAATGATCGGTAGTGGAACGTGTGAAGGTTTGCGGCTGCCAGCTGGCCCGCGCCTTCTGGACACCAACCTGGCTTAAAGTTGTGCGCAAGGAATCAGCCACGCCATTGGTATGCGCTAAGGTATCTAGAAATGCATAGCCCGTCGAAGGCCTTAATGTGCCACCACCTCGGCCAAGCGGTATGACATGGTTTGTAGAAGATGGCCTTACTGCGTCCAGTGATAACACGCCCTGCTCTTTGTACGCCACACTGTACGGTTTACCTTTTAATCGATGCGCTAAGTACTGCTGCAACTCTAGAGTTGTATCAGGCTGCCAACTGGCTGGCGATATCCAAGTGCTCTCAACCAAAGCATTGCGTGCGCTGTAAGGTAGCACGTACCAAAAATGCAATCCCTTGGCATGGGGTTCGAAAGCCATTAGCTGTACCGTTTCAGTGTCAAAAGTATCCTCCTCGGTATGCACTTCCCATCCAGCAAACTGCTGTACCAACGTGCTTTGAGCCACTTGCCGGAGTGGCCGTGCGTCAAATACCCATCGTGCTTGCATGGCGTCGTTCTGCTCAGTGGTGATGGTGATGCCTTGGCTGGTACTTTGTGCAGCTATCGACGCAACGCCCGTGCTTAGACGCAACTCCACATGCTTTGAAGACGCGATAGTCTTCAAAGCAGTCGTGTAAAACGCATCCGCATCTAAAGTTGCATAGACATGATGCTGCGAAGCATGCTGGCAAGAGTTCTCATTCAGGCTAACAGCCCACTGACTCCAGCGCGCACGCTCTAAATGGCTATAGCTATGATGTGCGCCCGTACTAGGCGCCCAGTAGCTCCAAGTACGGTCGCGCGAGTATTTAACCCGTTTCTCCAACACCAAAATGGACAGCGCTGCAAACTCTGGAGCAGCCAGCTCAGCAGCTAGCGCTAAGCCACTGAGTCCACCACCCACGATCACAATGTCTAGCTGCTTTTCCATAGTTGCTAAGCATACGCGTTTTAAGCAGGGAAACCGGGTGTATCTGCTAGGTGGGACAGCTCGTTGCGCCACACATCACGCGAAGGTTGCTTGGTGGCAGGGTTGTTGAGTAAGGTACGCGCAATCAGCCAAGTTTTTTCAGCCGCGCCCAAAGTTGTTCGGCCTAGCCAGTAGCTGTCAGGTCCGCCTTGACTAATTTTGTGACCTATGGCTTGGTACAGCGCTGCAGCTATGCGGATGGCTCGGCGGTTCGGTGCTGGAATTGCTTGTATCCCCGACTGCGCGTAGGCATAAAAATCGTCCGCCAGCGCCAACAGTTTGCGCAATGCTGCAAAGGCCTGCACACGCTGCGTGGCATCTGTTGGTGCAGCTAATATCTGGCTGGATACGCCCCACTCTGCGGGTATGTAGCATCTCCCGCGCTGTGCGTCTTCAACTACGTCGCGGGCTATATTGGTGAGCTGCATGGCTATGCCTAAGGCAATGGCGTATGTGTCAGCAGCAGCTGGCGCTCCCAAGAGTGGTCGCATCATCTGGCCCACCGTTCCAGCGACGCCGTAAGCAAAGCGCAGCAACGCCTGTTGGCTGTCCACAGCACGCGGACCAGCATCTGCCTGCAGGGTATCCATAAAGCACACCAGAACGGCATCAGGTACGCCGTGGCAGCGTAGCATCTGCCCGGTGGCTCTGGCTAATGGGGTTGATGCTGATTCTTGGGATGCTTCATAAGCGCGGCTTGGTAACACAGCTACTAGCGCCTGCAGACGCATCGCAGCCAGAAACTCCATACGCTCTAATTCAGTTCCAAGCCGCTCTTCATCGGCATAGTCGTCAGCCGTCCGGGCAAAGGCATACAGTAAAGCCGCGTCTTTCCGAGCAGCTGGTGACAAAAACCGCGCCGCCCATGAAAACGATTTTGCGTGGTGATCCATCACCTGTTGCGGTGTCAGAACTCCCTTTTGCGGGGTCATGTTGGCGAGTAGAGGCAGGGCTTGACTCATTGCACACTGCCAAACATCAAACGCTCCACGACTTTGGCTGAGGTCACAACACCGGGCACTCCCGCACCAGGGTGTGTACCCGCGCCTACAAAATACAGATTCGGTAAATCGGGCGAGCGGTTGGGAAATCGAAAACCAGCAGACTGCGTGAATTTGGGCGTGATAGAGAAACCCGAACCAAGGGGAGACAGCAGCTCGCTGGCGAAGTATTGAGGCGTGACACAATGCTCATCCACGATGCAGTCTGCCAAACCGGGCAACAATCTGCGCGCCAGCTCAGCCTGAAGCAGTGCCTTGAACGCAGCGGCTTGCGTAGCCCAGTCAATACCCGCAGACAAATTAGGCACCGGAACCAGCGCATAAAAGCTGTCGTACCCAGGGGGGGCATACTGCGCATCAGTCGCGCTGGGGCGGTGCAAGTAGATGCTCAGATCATCTGTCAACTGCTTACTTTCAAATATCTTGTGCAGTACTTCGCGGTAAGAGGTGCCGAACAAAATAGTGTGGTGAGGTACGTCCGCATACATGCGTTTGGTGCTGAAGTACCATACGAACAAACCCATGGAATATTGTTTACTATCAACTTGACGAGGCCGCTGCAAGCTTTGTGGCAACAGCTTGGCTATGGTATGCCCAGCATCAGCGTTACTGATTATCGCATCGGCCTCAAAAATGCGGCCATCCTTTAAATGCACGCCCGTGGCCTGCCCGTCGCTGCAGCTAATACTTTGCACGTCGGCGTTCCACACAAACTCTACACCGTGGCGCTGTGCCAGCGCCACCAAGGCTGTCACCAACCGCGCCATGCCGCCGCGCGGAAACCACACGCCCCATTTGCGTTCTAAATAGTGGATCAAGCTGTAAATACTCGTAGTGTCAAACGGGTTTCCACCCACTAAAAGTGGCTGGATGCTGAAAGCACGTCGCACTCGCTCATCTCTAAAGTAGCGCGCCGTCACGTCGTACACCGAACGATCAGCACGTAGGCGCATCATCGCGGGTAATGCCTTAAGCATCGACGACCAGCCTAAAAATGGCTGGCTGCCCAGCTCTTCGTAGCCTTTTTCGAATAACTTTTGCGAGTGCGCCAAAAACGCTGGGTAGGCTTGTGCATCGGCCTGAGAAAACTTGGCAATCTCGGTTTGAATCTGCTCAGTGGTACCGCCATAGTCTAACTGTGTGCCATCGGCAAAGCGCATTTGGTACCAAGGGGTCACGGGCATCAACTCAACGTGGTCGGCCAGCCGCTCGCCAAAAAGATTAAACAACTCTTCAAACAAAATGGGCGCAGTCAGCACCGTAGGCCCAGCGTCGTAGCGAAACTGAAGACCATACTTCTCGCGCACAAACTCTCGCCCGCGCCCACCAGGGCCTGGCAGACGGTCCAGCACAGTGACTTGATGCCCTCGGGCTGAAGTACGCAAAGCAGCCGCCAAACCACCAAAACCTGCGCCTATAACTACTGTGTGCATCAATCGTTGTTAACCAAAAGTAAGAGACGAAGTTTGAGTGACAACTCCACCAGTAAAGCCCCTGATTCACGGGGAAGTTCGTGTGCTAATGAAATAGCACCATCCAAGTGCTCAAGACCAAACTGTTTAGCCCGAGTACGCGCCTCAGCACCGTAACCGGCAGACTGCAAAACTAAAACGACGTTTAGCGCACCCGACTGTCCATCACGCTCTACATCTGCAAAATCGTCCACCACCTGGTAACCAACAGAGAATGCATGGCATGCATTGCGAGCATGCTCAACCCAAACACCATGACCACTCGATAGCAATGCCAACTCCAGCGGCAGGCTCAGCAAGGCACCCGACTTGGCCACAGCAACGCGCTTGTAAGCCGCCAAATCATCCACCGAACTGACCGCGTTATCCAAATCAGCACATTGACCACCTATCGCATCAGATACTCGCTCATGTACGACGGCCAGCATTCTAGGTAGCTTTTGCAACTTAGATATGTCGCACAACCCTGCATAAGCCGCCGTAAGCATTAAATCTCCGGTGCAAACTGCCATGTTGACCCCATACCTAACCCATACAGCAGGTAAACCGTGGCGCACTGCGTCACGGTCTTGCAGGTCGTCGTGCACCAAAGATGCGTTGTGCAGCAACTCGGCGGTAGCAGCAATACACAGAGCATCAGACTTATCCAGCCCCAGCGCTAAACCCGCGCTGAGTGCCATACGGCCCCTGACTCTATGGCCGCCAGAACCCAAATGGTACGCAGCGGCCACTGCAGCACCCGAGGCAGTAGCTTGGCGAGCGATATCTATGTTCGCACCAACCAACTTGAGCATGGTTTGCTCAAGCTGCGAGGGCAAATCTTCGTAGTTATCAAATTCGCTGAGCCACTGCTCGGGGTACCTGGCTTGACCTATAGCTTTATCGTTTTGCACTGGCCTCAGACTCACTGACGGCAACGCTCCAGATAATTAAACCAAAAGCAATCTTGTTGAGCACATCAGCCAAGTTGTAGATCAAATTCAACGCATTGGCACTGGCTTCTGGGCCGCTGCCTGTGAGATATCCAAAGAAGTAACCAACAGGGTAAATTGCCCAGCCGATGGTCACAATCCAACGCATTGTATTGAAGGCTGACTGCACTGCTGGTGGCGCACTTTGTGCATTGATTTTGCTTGCCTGCCCTGCAAAAATTTCGTACAAAATATACGCCCAACCCGCCATACCCACGATAAATGCAGGCCATGCGGCAACATACCTTGCCTCACCCAAATATCCACCCACCAGCATGACGAAAGTACCAATCATCAAACGCCAAAACACACCGGCTGGAACCTTGGTAATTGCTGACAAAATAAGGTAAAACTCAATCATCAACAGCGGCACCGTGATGAGCCAATCAATGTAGCGAAATACAGTTGGCGATGTGCCCGTATTTACCCATACCTCGCGCATGTACAAATAATGGACTGCAGCTACAAGAGTAACCAAGCCAGAGACGGTGAGTGATGTTTTCCACTTGGCGGAGACACGGTCTCGTTCAAGAAAGAAAAACACGGTGGAGGCCATTAAAGCCATGGTGATGAGCCAGAAGGAAATACCAACGAAATCATCAGGTTTGAGAAGTGCCCCCGATGCAGCAGCAGCTTGTGTGGAGGCTAACGCCACTGCTGTGCCAAGACCTAGACCTAGGATCGCTTTAGACCCAATACTACTAAACATCATGCGAGTCTCCTTATAAAAAATGCATGACCGGTTGAAATGAAGGACTTAATCATCCTTCGCCTGTCATGATTTCAGTGATCTCGTTTTCAGTTACTTAATGAAAACTAGTCCAGACTAATCATGAACTTGTAGTATAGCTTTAAACTACTCAGTATCTATTAGGGTTTGCGCTGATTTGGTGCAAAACTGCATATCTGTTGTAACTCATGCGACATCTGATTTTTTAATATTCGAAAAGAGAAATAAAAACCATATACCAATTGAGTTATTTTTACTATATTTTTAATAGCATCTTAGACAATAAATACGCCGGCTGTAGCCAAAATCAGCTCTTAATCTGCACCCACAGCTTATCCAACCGCTTCACGCTCACCGGCTGCGGGGTGCGGAGCTCTTGGGCGAAGAAGCTGACGCGGAGTTCTTCTAGCAACCAGCGGAATTCCATCATCCGGTCATCGACCGCACCTTTGCGTTCTGCGACCAAGCGCCAGTAGTTTTGCTCGGATAGGCGCAGTTCGGCCAACTTGGTGGCGTCGCGGGCAGGGTCGGCTCTGTACTTGTCCAGGCGAGCGGTGATAGCTTTGAGGTAGCGGGCGAAGTGGTGGAGTTGGGTGAAGGGGGTCACGGCGATGAAGCGTTTGGGCATCAACCTTGCCAGCTGGGCGGCGACGTCTGCGGTGGCTTCGGGAGCGTTTTTAGTGTCCTTGAGTTTGCGTGCCGCCGTCGCGTATTCCTGCAAAATCGTGGCGACCAATCTCGCAATTTCACTGGAAATGAGGGTCAACCGCCCTCTGCCTTCTTCCAATCGTTTGGTGAATTCTGCGGCGTTGGTCGGTAATGAGCCTATGGGGTCAAGCAAAAAGGCGCGATCCAGCGCTTTAGCGATGATTTGCTCGCGCAGCTCCTCTATCGTCCCGCCGCCGGTGTTGTCTGCAGAGCGTCCCACCAGCATGTAGGCCGCGGCCATTTTGGTGAGATCGGGGATGTTTTTCTCTAAATACTTGAGCGAGTCTTTGATGTGCAGCGCAAACAGGCGGCGCAGACCGGCTTGGTGTTTGGCGGTTGCAACGTCGGGTTCGTCAAAAACTTCGATGCTGACAGCATCTTGCAGGTCAATCAGCGCGGGGAAGCCAATCAGAGTCTGGCCGCCTTTGTTGATTTCCATCAGCTCGGGCAGCTCGCCGAAAGTCCATGCCGTATAGCGTTGTCCTGCGGGAGATGTTACTGATTCCGTAGACTTTGAATTTACTATATTTTTAATAGCTGATGAGGCAATATATACGCCGGCTAAAGGCTGATTTGAGCCTTTATTTTGCCCTCCCCGTTCGGGCTGAGCCTGTCGAAGCCCTTCGACAAGCTCAGGGCGAACGGAGTTGGTGGTATTTGTATTATTTTGAGCCAATTTCAGTCCCGCCAGCGCCTGAAACGCCCCCCGCGCCTTCGCGCCCAGCTCGGCTTTCAGGGCACCCAGGTTACGACCGGTGCCGAGTTGGCGACCATGCTCGTCCACCACACGGAAGTTCATGAACAGGTGCGGGCTCAGCATGTCCAGCTTGAAGTCTGCCCGTTGCACGTCCACTTGCGTGGCGTCGCGGACTTTTTTGAGCAGCGCTTCGACCAGACCCGTCGCGCCGTAAGCTTCGGGTACGTTCAGCTCCGCCGCCATGCGCGCTGCGCTTTCGGGCAGCGGCACGAGGCGCGAGCGCGGCCGCTGGTGCAGGGACTTCAGAAGCGCCTGGATTTTGTCTTTCAACATGCCAGGCACTAGCCACTCGCAGCGCTCGTCGTTCACTTGGTTCAGCACAAACAGCGGCACGGTCACCGTCATGCCGTCTTTGGCGTCGCCGGGTTCGTGCAGGTAGGTGGTCAGACAGTCCACGCCGCCCAGGCGGATGGTTTTAGGGAAGGACTGGGTGGTGATGCCGGCCGCCTCGTGCCGCATCAGCTCGTCGCGGGTCAGCATCAAGAGCTTGGGTTGCCGCTTGATCTCATCCCGATACCAGTTCTCAAAACTGTAGCCGCTGCACACGTCGGCGGGCAGTTGTTGGTCATAAAAGGCGTAGATCAGCTCGTCGTCCACCAACACGTCCTGCCTGCGGGATTTGTGCTCCAGCTCTTCGACCTGTGCTATCAGCTTTTCATTGGAGGCTAAAAATGGGAGTTTTGTCTCCCACTGCCCACCGACCAGCGCCTCGCGGATGAAAATCTCCCTTGCAGCGACCATGTCCACGCGACCAAAGTTGACGCGGCGGCCGCTGTAAATCACCAGCCCGTACAGCGTGGCCCGCTCCAGCGCCACCACTTCGGCGGCTTTTTTCTCCCAGTGCGGGTCAAGCAGTTGTTTTTTGAGCAGGTGCCCGGCGACTTTTTCCAGCCACTGGGGCTCGATATTCGCCAAACCTCGGCCAAATAATCGCGTGGTTTCGACCAGTTCGGCAGCGACAATCCAGCGCCCCGGCTTTTTGGCCAGATGCGCGCCAGGGTGGGCGAAGAACTTGATACCGCGTGCGCCCAGGTATTCGCCACGCGCACCCTTATCGTCGCGGCCACCCGTTGCTGCTTCGGTTTCTATCTTCCAGCCGACGTTACCCAGCAAGCCGGCCAACATCGACATGTGCAGCTCTTCGTAGCTCGCCGGTTTGGTGTTGACACGCCATTTGTGCTCCGCCACCACGGTGACCAGCTGGCTGTGGATGTCGCGCCACTCGCGCACTCGGCGGATGTTGACGAAGTTTTGGCGTAGCAACAGCTCGTATTGGCGGTTTGACAGTTTGTGCACCGGAGTTGCTTGCCCCTCGACATTAGCCCCGCCTTTTGACGTTTCCAACCACTTCCACAGCTTCAAATACCCAGCAAACTCGCTCTTCTCGTCGTCAAACTTCACATGCGCTTGGTCGGCTGCCTGCTGCGCCTCCATCGGGCGGTCGCGCACGTCTTGCACGCTCAGGGCGCTGGCAATCACCAGCACCTCGTCCAGTGCGCCGCGTTCGCGGGCTTCCACAATCATGCGTCCCACGCGCGGGTCTAGTGGCAGTTTGGCGAGTTCGGTGCCCATGGCGGTCAACTCGTTGGCATCGTCCATCGCGCCGAGTTCATTCAGCAACTGGTAGCCGTCTGCAATCGCCCTGCCCTGCGGTGCTTCGAGAAAAGGGAAGTCTTCAACCACACCCAAATGCAGCGACTTCATCCGCAAAATCACACCGGCCAAGGAGCTTCGCAAAATTTCTGGTTCGGTGAAGCGCGGTCGGCCGTCAAAATCTTTTTGGTCATAGAGCCGGATGCAGATACCGTCTGCGACCCGCCCGCAGCGCCCTGCCCGCTGGTTGGCGGAGGACTGACTGATCGGCTCGACCAGCAGCTGCTCAACCTTGCTCCTGAAGCTGTAGCGCTTCATGCGCGCTGTGCCTGCGTCAATGACGTAGCGGATGCCCGGCACGGTGAGCGAGGTTTCGGCGACATTGGTCGCCAGCACGATGCGCCGCCCCGTATGCCCATCAAAAATCCTGTCCTGTTCAGCCTGGCTCAGGCGCGCAAACAGCGGCAGCACTTCGGCATTGCGCATGACGGGCTGGTGGCTCAGGTGGCCGCGTAGGTGGTCGGCAGCCTCGCGGATTTCGCGCTCACCGGGTAAAAAGACCAAAATATCGCCGCCGTTGTGCGGGTTGATCCAGAGTTCATCCACCGCATCCGCAATCGCGTTGTTCAAGCCGTAATCGCGTGATTCTTCATAGGGGCGATAGCGCTGCTCGACCGGAAACATCCGCCCCGAGACCATGATGACGGGCGCAGGACCTTGGCGGGACGCAAAATGGTCCGCAAAACGCTGCGCGTCAATCGTCGCTGAGGTCACGATGATTTTCAAATCAGGCCGGCGCGGCAGAATCTGGCGCAGGTAGCCAAGCAAGAAGTCGATGTTCAAGCTGCGCTCGTGCGCCTCGTCGATGATGATGGTGTCGTAAGCTTTCAGCAGCGGGTCGGTCTGCGTTTCGGCCAACAAAATACCGTCTGTCATGAGCTTGACGGACGCGTCGCGGCTCAACCGGTCCTGAAACCGCACCTTGAAACCCACCACCTCGCCGAGCGGCGTTTTCAGCTCCTCAGCGATCCGCTTGGCGACGGAACTGGCGGCAATCCGGCGCGGCTGGGTGTGGCCGATGAGTTTGGCGTGCTGGCCGGGCGCGTAATTGATCTTGCCGCGCCCCATGGCCAAGGCGATCTTGGGCAACTGCGTCGTCTTGCCCGAGCCGGTTTCACCACACACGATGATGACCTGATGCGCCTGCAGCGCCGCCATGATCTCGTCACGTTTGCCGGATACGGGGAGAGTTTCAGGGAACTCGATGACTAGATTGGCTGGATTAGCTGGATTTTGAGGCACGGACATAGGCTTAGATTATCGGGGATGGGTACGCTGATATGCTTGTACCGAGCTGTTAAAAGCTGGTTAAATTCTGGTTAAACGATTATTACCCCTGAAATTAGCATCTAGCCGGCGTGTTTATTGCCTAAGGCGCTATTAAATTAGTAGCATTTTTACCTTTTAACCTTTAATAAGATGAAGATTGAAACATGACCACTCTATTTGAACCCCTCCAAGCTGGCCGCATGCACCTTGCCAACCGCGTGGTGATGGTGCGTGAGTTGGCTGCTAAATAATTGAGCCTATGACACAAATCGTCCCCCAGCCAGAGAATCTGGCCAAACTCGTGTTTTTGATCCGTGGCTAAAAAGTATTGCTGGATGCTGATTTGGCCATGCTCTACGGCGTGGAAACCGGTGCGTTGAACCGTGCAGTCAAGCGCAACATCGAGCGGTTTCCCGCAGACTTCATGTTTCAACTCACACCAGACGAATGGGAAGGCATGAGGTCACAATCCGTGGCGTCACACCCTGAAAACAGCCCTATGCGGTCACAAATTGTGACCGCATCCCGACGCAACGTTGGAGCTTCACCCTACGCCTTCACAAGGCAAGGGCGTAGCCATGCTCTCCAGCGTACTGCGCTCCCAGCGGGCGGTCGAGGTCAACATCGCCATCATGCGCACATTTGTGCAGTTGCGCCGCCTGATGGACTCCAACCGCGATCTGGCCCGTCGTATTGAAGCCATGGAAACCCGCTATGACGAGCAGTTTTCACAGGTGTTTGACGCCATCAAACAGCTCATTTCAGAAGACAAAACGCGCAAAGCCAAACGGCCCATCGGCTTTATTTGACCCTGAACACCATGAACGAACAAGTTTCTTTCACCCTGCGCGAATGTGCCGACATGAACACCCCCGACCGTATGACTTTTTATGGCGGTGGCGCGAAGGGGTATACGGATTACCCGGTGTTGGGGTGATTGGACTGCTTTAGCGCCAAAAGTAGAAACTCAAAAATTCTAAGCAAAAGTCTTCTTGGGGCGTGTGAAAAGTCTATCGCGGTTAAAGCTCTTCGGACAAGTCTGAACCACCAGCTGTTCGTAACTAATGACTTAATGGAGTAACCAAATTGCACTCAAATCGATAAATCACGTGGCTGTCTGAGAATGCTCGCCGCACAGCTAGTAACGCAAACTCACTTGAACTTTGAGTTAGGATGCATTTCTTTCTCGAACTCGATCGCCAGATCAGACATAACATTTAAATCTTCGTTATGCTGGACATGGAGCGCCGAATGGGCCAAGTTACCTTTTTCGGGTTGATAAACGATCCTCACGGGTTTTTGCTTTTTTAAACAAAGCACCTTCACTTTATCAACCACGGCCACTGCATAAACGCAATTTTTCCCAACATCCAGTGTCGCGCGTTGCGCATCTACGCAAGCACGCAAGTTCGAAGTTTTGTCTTGCTTGAAGTGTTCCAGCCAATTGACTGAAAGAAACTCTTCACCATCGCGGTGAGCGAATGCTTGAGGCAAAATTCCCAAGACATTGCCATCCTCGTCTCGTCGCAACCTTGAAGGGGGCACGTACCGCATGATGTGATCTTGCTCAGGTAACGAGTGGCCACGCTTGATAACCATTTATCCGAACCACTCTTCGGTGCGATGCGACCCGAGTCCGGCAGCCAAGCGATCCACCGTTGAGTCGCCTACGTAGTGTTCAATCTCATCGTCGATCATGCGTGAGATCACCCATTTGACGCGGTTTTCACCTAAAAACTCAATCGTCAGCCGACTGCTACCAGCCGTCCAAGCGGCGATAAGTTGCCCCGAAGGCGTCAGACCCAAGCCAGGTCTTTTTTTCGGTTTTAGCTCACAGATCGCCTTGAGGAATGTCGCAAAGGATTCCCTTTGAAGAGGTTCATCACCTTGATCCCATTCGTCTAAATCGTGAAGGAGGTCGATCTGGTTGAAAAGCTTGCTTCGCCATTGCGAATCCAAGTACATTGCAACTTGCGAAGTCATCACCTTCACGCCGGCCGTCGCGTCGAAAAGCTTTTCCTCAAGACTTTTCTCATGCTCTTGCAGTGGCCGCATTGAAGGTGCCATGGGACTGCGCAATTGCTGAATACGGCTTTCGATCTCCTTCGTCTGCGCACTCATATACTGAGGTAGCTCTGCCGCCATTTGACTAAAAATGGGTGTCTGGCTTTTGTAATAGTCTGGAAGAAAGGATTGCTTGGCCAATGTACCAACTTTGTAAGTCGCCGGACTTTTCAAGAGCACTAGATCATTTGCCATTTCTATCCCCATTAAAAATTTCATCTCTGGTGCGCTGGCTGATACAAGCCTCGAATACTTGATTCTTCTTCAATCGCATCGTTTCTAAAAGCTCAAAGATGCCTTTGTCGTTCTGCGGCACATCAATTTCACGAGCTAAATCTAGATCCAAGAGAAAGGAACTGTGTTTGAGGATGGGAGACTCAACGACGCCCGAGTTCAAAGTCAGCTTGCATTTGATATCTTCAAAGTAGGAAATTGTCTGTACCGCACCTGCAATCAGTGGACTCAGCATATCTGGAACCTGAGGAAAAACGTTGAGAAATTGCTCATTTTGAATAACAGGACCAGTAACAGGAATGTCGATTCTGTTAATGTATCGAACACCGATCCGTTTGATTTCACGATAACCTAACGTCTTTTTCAAGAGCTTCCAATCTCTCATGAAACGTTTTGAAAAAATGCTCCACGAAGGATATGGAGCGAGTTGGGAGACTACAAGCGAGTTTGGCAGTGCAAGTGCAAGCTCGGTCATGTCCTGCGAAGAGCGTCGATGTGCTTCAGCTACCTCAGTGGTTGTCTTGTGATCCTTGCCAGCCTGAGGACGCAGGTCGAGATTCACACTGAAGTTCTGCAACTGTTGGTAGATCGGATAATTCTTGGCCAGCTTATCACTGACAGATTTCAACAATGCTTTGCTGAGATTTTCGGCAAAATTAATACCAATCACTGCCTCTGTTACAGGCGGATATTTATATCCCTCAGATGTCGTTAATGGCATATTAATTGCTATCGATGTTATGTTTTGTTGATTTTTTGTATTACTTATTTTAATCGCTGATTTACTCCTAGGCAGAGTTTAACCGCCAAAGTGCTGGTTAAGGTCTTGGGCGCTAAACTGATCTACCACTGAGAAAATTACAGCATATTGGCATGTTGAGCATGCGCCTCGTCTGATAGCCGTTCAATGTCGGCTTACGGACAATGATTTTTACTCGGTCTAAGACTGCAATAGGCCGGGTCCTGCTGGTGGCTACCGAAAGCCCTATGACTCTTGAGTCTCTAATGCAGCCATTCACACAATTAACAGTTTTTGGCCAAATCAGTCCACGACCGCCTAAGCCTCCGCCCCCAACCCAATCGGCGCAGGCGCGCGCGTCACGATGCGGGTGAACAGGCGGTCGTAGGTGGCGTCTCGGGGGTATTTGCCGGTGAGGGGGTCGCAGTTGGTGGCGAAGGCGGCGTCTAGTTCGGCCCAATCTTGGTCGTCCAAGACGCGTTGTGCGGCGGGCAGGATGACCGCTTCTTCCAGCCGCATGTGCTCCAGATAAAAGCTGATGTAGCGTTTGACGGCCTGCTCAAACACGGCGCGTCTTGACTCGCCCAGCAGCTCCCATGCCAGGAGCATGTGCTGCAGCTCACGCACGGTGGACTCGCCATTGTTATGGTCTTTTTCCAGCTGAGCCACTGTGTCAAACACCTCAGGTGCCAGCCGAACGACGCGGGGAAAGAGCAGGTTTGACTCTTTCGGGTGATGCCGTTTTTCTGGGAATTCGTCGATGTAAAACAGCATAGCCCGAACCACGTCAAAAAAGACCTCGGGTTCTTGGCTGACGCCGCGGTCTAGCATCATGCCAAGTGAACGCAGCATCGCGGCCAGTGCCATGTGTTCGTCGCGGATGATTCGGATACTTAGATGCATCGTGCTTTTCCTTAAGGTTACATAGAGCATCCCACAGATGGCAAAATCCGGTTTTGATACAGATCAAACATCTGGCTGACTGCGTTTGGCTTTGCGCGTACCAAAAACCCAATAAAATAGGATGAAATCAGCAACTAGCCGTCGTATTTATTGCCTAATATGCTATTAAATTAGTAGCAAATCTCAGCAATTCGCCCCTAGTTGCGGGTGAACAGTTGATCGCAACCAAGTGGATTCATAAACGGGTGTATAAATAGCCAATGACATATTTGAACAAACTGGCTGATCTCATCAAACAAGAGCGACAAACTTTGCTCTCACAGTGGCGACTTCAGGTTCGGGAGTTGGCTTCGGCACAACATCTGGATATTCCGACGCTGAACGACCATATGCCAAGCTTGCTCGATGAGCTGGCCAACGAGCTGAAATCAAACTCTGAGGCAACGATTCCGGAAGTGCTTCTTGAGGAAAGCCCGCCTGCGCACGGTTTGCAGCGTTTGCAGGAAGCTTTTGACATTGCAGAAGTGGTGGCGGAATACAACATTTTGCGCGGCTGCATCCACGATTTGGCCACTGAGAACGGCATCAACCTGCAAGGCAAACCGTTTCATGTGGTCAACCGTGTGTTTGACCATGCCATTGGCTTGGCATTGGAAACCTATGCAACCCAGCAAGCTCTGGAAGTGAAGCAGCGGCGAGAAGAGTATCTTGCGTTTGTCGCGCATGACCTGCGAACACCCTTGTTTGCCATTTCATTGACTGGCCGCGTGCTGGAGCAGCAGCTTCCCAAACGCGGTTATGGTGAAGATGCGGCGCAAATGCTGAAATCGCTGCGCCGCAGTGTTCAGCAGCTTGAAGGATTGGTACAAAAAGTACTGGAAGAAAACACACACCTTGAAGCGGACAAGGGCATCCATTTGGAGCGGCGTTTGTTCGACTTGTGGCCGCTGGTCGAGCGGCTGAGGGATGATCTGGCGCTTGTGGCCGAATCCGCTGGCACTCAAATTATCAACAACGTCCCAGACGACCTGGTCGTTTATGCCGATGCCAATTTACTGCAGCGCATCTTGCAAAATCTGGTCAGCAACGCCTTGAAATACACCCCGCATGGTGTCGTCACTATCGGTGCCAAAGACCTAGTTGATGACAACAGGGTCGTCTGCTGGGTGAGCGACAACGGCACGGGTATTCCTGAGGATATGCAGGAAAAGATCTTCGACAAAGGTGAAACAGACGCCATGCGCGAGGACGGTGCCGGCTTGGGACTGGCCATAGTGCAGACGTTCACAGAAGCCCACGGCGGCACCGTCATCGTAGAAAGCGCCTCTGGTGTAGGCTCAACTTTCAGATTCACACTACCTGGCAAGGCATAAGCAACTACTTCAGTTACTGCTTAAACCCATTAAGACCAGATTCGATCAAGCTTAATGCGATTCAAATCACTTTCAATCCCTTCAATGCAGGATCAGCGGGTGGATAACGCAAATCAAGCTTTTGTAGAGCATCTATGACCACGCTAGCAATCATCAAGTTACGGTGGGTTTTGGAATCTGCGGGGACGACTGTCCATGGTGCCCAAGGGGTGCTGGTGGTATTGAGCAAATTTTCATAGGCTTGTTGGTATTTTTGCCACTGCTTACGCACTTCCAAATCGCCCATGCTGAACTTCCAATGCTTGGTTTCGTCGTCAACACGCTCTTGAAGACGCACACCTTGCTCTTCAAAGCTGATGTGCAACATAAATTTAAGGATGATGGTGCCGTTTTCACTCAACATACGCTCGAAATCGTTGATTTGGGCGTAGCGCTGTAGTGTTTGCTGTGGCGTGATCCAGCCATTGACAGGTGGTACCAAAACATCTTCGTAATGGCTGCGGTTAAAAACCATGAACTCACCTGCACGGGGCATGTGTTGGTGAATGCGCCACAAATAGTCATGCGCGCGCTCTTCTTCAGATGGCGCTTTCCAAGCCATGGTATGAACACCCAGCGGGGTTACTCGGTTAAAAACACCTCGCAGGGTGCCATCTTTCCCAGAAGTATCTGTTCCTTGTAAAACAATAAGAAGTTTGAATCGTTTGTCAGCGTAGAACAGGTTTTGCAAACCATCTAAATCTAAAGCCAAAGCTTCAACCGCTGCTTTGTCACTTTGTTTGCTACCGCTGGAGAACGGTTTTGCAGCAGGGTCGCAATCGGCGAGTTTGAAGGATTTGCCGACCTTGGTGTTCGGATCTTTAATGCCAACCTTTACAGAGGGTTGCCATGGACTTAAGAGTTTTGTAAGTGTCACTTTTGTGTCTCTTGGGTAGAGTTTTAGGCCAATTAGAACATTGTAATGAGCAATACTACCTCCACGTAAATACCTTACACAACACTAGCAAGCAAACGATTTAAACATGACCACACTTTTCGAACCCCTTCAAGCCGGCAGCATACACCTTGCCAACCGTGTCGTGATGGCGCCTCTAACGCGCAACCGCGCCCCTGGTGCGATCCCAAACGACATGATGGTTACTTATTACACCCAGCGCGCAGATCCGAAAAACGGCGCAGGTCTGATCATCACGGAAGCCACCGCCATTAGCCATCAAGGACAAGGCTATTCGGATGTACCAGGCATTTGGAGTGGTGAGCAAGTCACAGCTTGGCGAAAAATCACAGATTCTGTGCATGCTGCTGGCGGCAAAATCGTCGTGCAGTTGTGGCACGTGGGGCGCGTGTCGCATGTGGATTTGCAGCCGAATGGGCAAGCACCTGTGGCGCCGTCAGCGATTCAAGCAAAAACCAAAACTGTGTTGATCAGAGACGGCATGCCTACTTTTGAGCAAACTTCCATGCCACGTGCTTTGGAATTAAACGAACTTCCGGGCATAGTGTCCGACTACCGCCATGCTGCCAGAAACGCGATTGCCGCAGGTTTTGACGGCATAGAAGTTCATGCTGCTAACGGGTATTTGTTAGATCAGTTCATGCGCAGCGGATCTAACACCCGAACGGATGCCTATGGCGGCAGTATTGAAAATCGTGCCCGTTTATTGGTAGAAGTGATGACTGCTGTGAGCGAGGAAATAGGCGGCGACCGCGTCGGCCTGCGCCTGTCACCCGTCACACCTGCCAACGACGCGCATGACCCGCATCCGCAGCCGCTGTTTGAACACGTGGTGAAACAGCTCGCCCCGCTCAACTTGGCGTTTGTCCACATCATTGAGGGCGCAACCGGTGCCGCCCGCGACTATGAGCAAGGCGACAAACCGTTTGACTACGTCGCCCTGCGCTCAGCCTACAAAGACGCTGGCGGCAACGCAGCATGGATGGTGAACAACGGGTTTGACAAACCGCTGGCGGACAACGCGCTGGCCAAAGGGGACGACCTAGTCGCCTTCGGCCGCCCTTTCATCGCCAACCCCGACCTGACCCGCCGCTTGCGTGAAGGTGCCGCATTGAACACACCAGACCGGGCGACTTTTTACGGTGGTGATGCTAAGGGCTATACGGATTATAAAATACTGTGATTTTATGCATAAATACGCCCAAAGCCGGCGTATTTATTGTTTAATTAGCTATACTAAACATAGCAATTACATTCTCTAACATTGTTAATTCCTCAATAAGCAGACTGCCAATAAGTTACGGTATATTTACCTCACTTAAAACTGAGTGAGTACCTATGCAGAAGTTAGACAAAGCTTGGCAAGACTGGATTGGCGAAAACATGTTGCGCGGATGCTCGGGCGATATCATGCTCAAAGACATGCTCAAAGCAGGCATTGCTAAAGACACGGCTATGTTTAACTTAACTAACTTTGTGCCTGTTGCAGGTATAAGTACTGGTGCAGGTACAGGTGCACAAACAGCCGTAGAGACGGGTGACTACGTGCAAGAAGCGAGCTATTTATTTCAGTATGAAAACTCAATAGTCGCCAAAGATGGACAGAAAATTCATGTGGCTATGCGAATGACCAAGCCAGACGTTGTCTTGCTTGACAACTTCATGACCCATGAAGAATGCGACGCATTTTGTGAATTATCAAAAAGTACGTTGACCAAATCGACTGTCGTAGACGACGCAACGGGTGACAGCGTTAACCATGAGCATCGCATCAGCTTGGGAACCTATTTCACACTAGGACAAAACGACTTGGTCAAAAAAATTGAAGCCCGTATTGCAGAAGTAACGGGAACACCCGTGCCGAATGGCGAAGGGATTCAAATATTGAACTACGCTGGTTGCGGCGAATACCGGCCGCACTTTGATTACTTTCCGGACAACGCCGGTGGCCGTGTGCATACCGCACACGGTGGACAGCGCATCATGACCGTCATCATGTATTTGAACGATGTCAAAGCCGGGGGCGCTACGATTTTGCCGGATATCAACTTAAATGTTTATCCGAAAAAAGGTTCTGCTTTGTATTTCTCGTACTTCAACTCCAAAGGGCAAGTTGACCCCTCAACTTTGCACGGTGGTGCACCGGTGGTTGAGGGTGAAAAGTGGATTGCCACGAAGTGGATTCGTGAGCGGGTGTACGCTTAAATTAGAGTTTCAATTTAAGCTTAAACATCAATTTAAATAACTTTTTCAGCCCGCAGCTCGTCAATGTATTCCACGCTGTAGCCCAGCTGTTTGAGCACTTCATCGGTGTGCTCACCCAAAAGTGGTGAGCGAGTCACCACGGTTTCGCTGTCCGACATTTTGATCGGGTTGCCCACGGTGAGGTATTTCCCTCGCGTCGGGTGATCCACTTCCACGATCGTGCCGGTTTCACGCAAAGCGGGCTCTTCTGAGATTTCTTTCATTGACAAAATCGGGCCGCACGGAATGTCGAATTTGTTCAAAATATCCATAGCTTCGAACTTGGTCTTGGTCATGGTCCATTTTTCGATGCGTTTGAAAATCGGACCCAAATGCAGCAGTCGTGCGCCTGGCGTGGCGTAGGCTTCATCGTCAATCCAGCCCTCTTCGCCAATCACTTTACACACCGCTGGCCAGACTGCGCCCTGGGTAATGAAGTAAATGTAGGCATTCGGATCAGTTTCCCAACCTTTGCATTTCAAAATCGAGCCGGGCTGTCCACCGCCGGATGCATTGCCAGCGCGCGGCACTGCATCACCAAATTTGCCGTCAGGGTATTGTGGGTACTCGTGCATCGTGCCCGTGCGCTCCAAACGCTGCTGGTCGCGCAACTTGACGCGGCAGAGGTTCAACACAGCGTCTTGCATCGGTGCCAATACTTTTTGGCCACGGCCACTGGTGTTACGCTGGTAAAGTGCTGCGACGATGCCTAAAGCCAAATGCAAACCCGTGCCACTGTCGCCGATTTGCGCACCTGTAACCACCGGCGGGCCATCGTCAAAACCGGTAGTTGATGCGGCGCCGCCAGCACATTGCGCCACGTTTTCATAAACTTTGCAATCTTCATACGGGCCAGGGCCAAAACCTTTGACCGATGCCACAATCATGCGCGGGTTGAGCGATTGAATGTGCTCCCATGTGATACCCATACGGTCCAGCGCGCCGGGCGCAAAATTTTCAACCATCACGTCGCAGGTTTTAATCAAAGTGTCCAAAACTTCTTTGCCTTTGGCGCTTTTGGTGTTCAGCGTGATCGAGCGTTTGTTGTGGTTCAACATCGTGAAATACAAGCTGTCAACACCCGGAATATCACGTAATTGGCCGCGCGTGGCATCGCCCTCGCCTGCACGTTCCACCTTGATCACATCTGCGCCAAACCATGCTAGCAGCTGCGTGCACGTAGGGCCAGATTGCACATGCGTGAAGTCAAGAATACGGACGCCATCTAATGCTTTACTCATAAAAATTTCCTAAAAATACTAAAAATCAAAAACTAAATACTCTCAGCAACTGGCTTTTATGCCGCGACTTCAACCGCTGCTTCATCAGCTACTTGAACCACACTTTGATTTGCTCTGTTTTTTGCAAGCCAGCCGTTCACAACGCTAACGGTCTGATCAACACTAGCGTGCTGCAACCCCAGCTGCGCCGCAAAAGTTTGGACAATCATATCAACCCGCTCAATATGCGTTGCACCTGCAGCCAAGGCACGTGCGGCTGAGGAAGGCTTGGCCAGCCCGTCGGCAGCAGCGGCATACTTGTCAAACGGCACCAGATCGGCTGGCGATGCACCCATTTTCTCGCACAATTCGGCCACCCACTCGTAAATGTCTTTGGATTGGGCCAGATCACCCAACACAGCGTCTTTGATGGGGCGCATGCCGTCGGCTTGTATGCAGCGGTAATTGCCTGTCAACAACATGCTCCACTTGGCCAAGGGGACGAACAAAGAGTCGAACACCTTGAGTTTCACGGGCAATTCCAAAGCTTCCCCATTGAGCGTGTAACGCACAGCCTCAATATCGGCTTCGAGCTGCTGCAATCTTTGCGTATGCTTGTCGGACTCAAACCGCGCGACTTTGAAGTTCGTTGGCAACGCCACTTGCAGCACGTTGACGGGCTCATCCACTGGTCGGAAAGCTTGCGGGTCTGGGCTGGACAATGTCATGCAAGCCGGATCGAACGCATCCCATACCTCAGCCTGGGCATAAGCGGATCGAAATTTACTCAAATCAATGTTCACCATGCTCAAATTATCTTGCGCAACCAAACGCGCCAAATACGGCAGCGGTGGCATGTTCATGATAGGCATGCAAGGCAACTTGGCCAAGGCGATTTGCTGCATCAACTCACTAATGCCATCTTGCCGGTACTGCGGCTCTTGCATGGCAAGCACGACCAAATCAAACGCGGCTAAATCAGTTACTTGCTGCGGCGTGCATGCCGTCAAATGACCCGTCAACTCTTTTGAGCTGACTTCTACCAGACCA
The DNA here is from genome assembly GCA_031422495.1 of Polaromonas sp. GTDB lineage: Bacteria > Pseudomonadota > Gammaproteobacteria > Burkholderiales > Burkholderiaceae_C > Aalborgiella. Next base: position 26,150 of record JANPLX010000110.1, read on the forward strand.
TTCATACCCACATCGCGCCGGCCTTTGATGGGCAAACGAACGCGGATGCCCTCTGCAGTGATCAAATTAGCCGTTGCACTACGGCATGTCATCGTCACATTGTGGCCCGCTGCCAAGCATTTGATGGCTAAAAGTGATCCGTAGGATGCACCCAAAATTAAGATATTAAAAACAGGTTTTTTACTCATACACCAATGATACGGGTAAATACCTAAAAACTCTCAAGTCTTATATAAGATATAAGATATTAGACTTGATATTTTTTAAAAAATTGACTGCGGTCAAAATTCTCCCTTCGTTAAAGTCACAAAATTTCACCTTGCGTTTTATCGTTTCACAATATGGTTTATTGAGTTTTATTGCGTCCATTGAATGAAATAATTTTTAAAAATAAGTATGCTTATTTGTGGCGGAATTACCGTGAACTAGTTATTATTAATAACTATATTCGCGCAAAAAAAACGATCAGGAGACAACCATGTGGACTTACAATGCCCCGCTTCGGGACATGCATTTTGTCATTGAAGAAGTCTTGCAAGCGCCTTCCGCTTGGGCTCAAACACCGGCTTTTAAGGATTTGGATGCCGACACCTCGCGCCAGATTTTGGAAGAAGCGGGCAAATTTGCCAATAGCGTGTTAGCCCCCATCAACAGCGCGGCGGATCTAGAAGGCTGCAAATGGGTTGACGGCAACGTGACCACACCACTATGCTATCCAGCCGTCTACAAAGCCTATGTAGACGGCGGCTGGCCAGCGCTAGCGTGTGACCCGGCCTACGGTGGACAAGGCTTGCCGCAGCTGCTGAACGCGGCTTTGAACGAGATACCAGGACATGACCGACAACATCGTGCACTTGGTACTGTGCCGCCTGCCCGATGCGCCTGCGGGCAACAAAGGCTTGTCGCTGATGGTGGCACCCAAGTTTTTACCCGATGGCTCGCGCAACACCATCCGCTGCGATGGGATTGAGAAAAAAATGGGCATCAAAGGCAGCGCTACGAGCGCCATGAGCTTTGAGGGCGCGACAGGCTGGCTGGTGGGCGAGCCACACAAGGGCTTGACCGCCATGTTTGTGATGATGAATTCCGCCCGCCTGCACGTCGCCATGCAGGGCTTGGGGCACCTAGAGATGGTGCAGCAAAACGCCCACGCCTACGCCAGTGAGCGCGTACAAGGCAAAGCAGAAAAGAAAGTTGACGGCAAAACGGGCACGATTGACCAGCACCCCGCCGTGCGCCGCAAGTTGTGGAGCCTGCGCTCTTTGTGTGAAGGCGAACGCGTGGTCGCCTACTCACAGAAGCGCTGAGCAATCAAATAGCCGTCACCCGCGCGGCTGTGGGCGCTTTGCTGGCCGCACGTGAAGCCGACCCCGACTGGTCACTGCGCGTGGCGGATGACTTTTTGCGTGGGCTGGGCCTGACTTTGCTGGCCTGGGCTTGGGCGCGCAGTGCGCGGGTCGCCTTACCGCAAGTGGCAGACGCCTGGTATGCAGACAAAGTCAAAGCTGCCCGATTTGGTGTGCAGTGGTTATTGCCCGAAGCCAACTTTCGCTGGCAACGGGTCATGGCGCGTAACGCAGTTTTGCCTGACATTGGCTAAAAATAACCAAATTTACCCCTAAAATACGCCTCTAACCGGCGTATTTATTGCCTAAGCAGCTATCAAAATTATAGTAAATTCAGTTGATTTGGTGGAATTACTAAATCTTAATTTGCTGCCTTGGCGACGTTGGCCAGTCTAAGTGGAAGAATTCACCACGCGGTTTGTCGGTGCGCTCGTAGGTGTGTGCGCCGAAGTAATCGCGTTGGCCTTGCAGCAAGTTTGCGGGCAAGTTAGCGCTGCGATAGCCGTCAAAATACGCCAAAGCAGAGCTGAACGCTGGGACGGGGATGCCATGTTGCACCGCCAAACCAATCACTTTGCGCCAGTTATTTTGCGCATCGTGCAGCGCATTCGTGAAATAGCTGTCCAACATCAAGTTTTTCAAATCAGCTTGGGTGTTGTAGGCATCGGTAATTTTCTGCAAAAACCGTGCGCGAATGATGCATCCGCCGCGCCAAATTTGGGAGATAGTGGCGAAGTTCAGCGTCCATTTGTATTCTTTCTCTGCTTCTTTCATGAGCTGAAAGCCCTGTGCGTATGCGCAAATTTTGGAACAATACAACGCATCATGAATCGCAGCAATGATGACTTCACGATCTTTTTCAAAAGGTAACTGCGGCCCTTTGAGAATTTGACTGGCTGCCACACGCTCGGCTTTCAGGGCAGACAAAGCACGTGCAAACACAGCTTCGGCAATCGCGTTGGCAGGTACGCCCAGATCAAGCGCATTGGCAGCTGTCCACATCCCTGTGCCTTTTTGCCCTGCGGTATCTAACACTTTGTCGACCAAATAGGTTTGACCACTGGCGTCTTCGGGGTCTTTTTGCTGCAAAATGTCGGCGGTGATTTCGATCAGGTAGCTGGATAAAGTGCCTTGACCCTTGTTGTTCCATGCATCGAACACTTTGCCGATCTCACCAGCGCTCATGCCTAGCATATTTTTCATCAACGCATAGGCCTCGCAAATAAGCTGCATGTCAATGTATTCAATGCCGTTGTGCACCATTTTGACGTAATGACCCGCCCCATCTGGTCCAATGTGGGCGGTGCATGGCACACCGCCGACCAATGGGTAGCCAGGTGATGCACCTTCTAGCTGCTGCCCTGTCTCAGGGTCAACCTTGGCGGCAATATCGCGCCAAATCGGTTCTAACGATGCCCATGCTTTGGCAGTGCCGCCCGGCATAAGGGACGGGCCAAAACGTGCGCCAGTTTCGCCACCCGAAACGCCTGATCCTATGAAAGCAAAACCTTTGGCGCTCAGTTCTTTTTCGCGGCGAATGGTGTCGCCCCACAATGCGTTACCTCCGTCGATGACGATGTCATCAGCTTCTAAATAAGGAAGTAGCGTTGCAATCGTGTCATCCGTCGCTTTGCCAGCTTTGACCAAAAGAATAATTTTGCGTGGACGTTTGATACTCTGCACGAAAGCGGCAACATCGGTATAACCAGCAACACGTGGTGCTGAAGGTTCGCTCGTTTTGCACTGGGCGATAAAGTTGTTGGTTCGCTCTGGGTTGCGGTTAAAAACCGCGATGTTATAGCCGTGGTCAGCAATATTGAGTGCTAAGTTTTGCCCCATAACGGCTAAGCCTACCAAACCAATGTCTGAGCCGATATCTGATGTTGCGTTCGTAGGATTTATCATGTCAAATTTTGTCATTAAATTTTGCCGCTAAAAGTGCCATTATGATAGGCGTTTTAGAAATCGAATCTTGCTGAAATTCATGCCAAACACTATAAATACAAATTTTGTACCCTGGTTTCGATCTGTCGCACCCTATATTCACCTGCACAGAGGAAAGACTTTTGTTGTCGGCATTGCGGGGGAGGCTATTGCAGCGGGTAAATTGCAGCA
>JANPLX010000111.1:0-5601 GCA_031422495.1 Polaromonas sp.
CTCTATGGCTTTAAGTTTACTCTTACCTGCTCCGCCACCATAGGTTTTAGGTGCAGCAATTTGTTTCCCGCCGTGACCGGCAAGCCACGCTGACCAGTCTGTCCACCAGCTGCCCGGGTGCTCTTTGCTGCTGGCTTGCCATTCGGCATGGGTAGCGGGGAATTTGTCGGTTTCATTCTTGCCAAATTTGTCGTTTGTCCAATAACTGCGTTTGTTTTTCACTGGCGCGTTGATGACGCCTGCAATGTGCCCCGATGCGCCCATGACAAAGCGTTTTTTGCCCGGTAAAACCTGCGTAGAAGCGTACGCGCCGCCAATCGGCACGATGTGATCCTCGCGAGAGCCATAAATGTAAGTTGGCAAATCTAATTTGCGGAAATCGACTTTTTCGCCGCACACCATGGCTTTGCCGGGTACGACCAAATTATTCTCATGGTAAGTGTTGCGCAGATACCAGCAATACATGGGACCTGGCAGATTGGTGGCGTCAGAGTTCCAATACAGCAAATCAAACGCGGGGGGCGTTTCGCCTTTGAGATAGTTGCCCACCACATAATTCCAAACCAAATCGTTGGGACGCAAAAAGCTGAAGGTACTGGCCAGCTCTTGACCTTTGAGCAGCGCTGGCGCGTCTTTCTTCGCCAACTCGGTTTCACGCTTTTGCACGGATTCTTCGTCGATGAAGATATCCAAAATGCCGGTATCGCTGAAATCGAGCAAGGTGGTCAGCAAAGTCAGCGATGCAACTGGTTTTTGCTTGCGCGCCGCCAAAACGGAGAGCGTCGTCGACAAAATCGTGCCTCCCACGCAAAATCCAAGCGCATTTATCTGTTTAGCCGACGTAATCTCTTGCACAGTAGCTATCGCTTTGATAGCAGCATGCTCAATGTAATCATCCCAGGTTTTATCGGCAATCGACATATCTGGGTTACGCCAGCTGAGCACAAAGGTGCGGTGACCTTGTGACACGGCGTATCGCACCAGCGAGTTTTCTGGCTGCAAGTCCAAGATATAAAACTTGTTGATGCATGGCGGAATCAGTAAAAACGGGCGCTCGTAGACTTTGGTGGTAAGCGGTTTGTACTCAATCAGCTGAAACAGCTCGTTTTCAAAAACGACTGCGCCCTCCGTGGTGGCAACGTTTTCACCTACGGTGAAGACCGATTCATCCGTCATGCTGATATGACCGCGCTGCATGTCTGCCAGCAGATTTTGAATGCCTTTGCCAATGCTTTCGCCTTTGGTATCTATGGCCTTTTGCAGGGCTTCGGCGTTGGTAGCCAAGAAATTGCTGGGCGAACTTGCTGCATTCAGCTGTTCGACGGCAAAGCTGATACGGGCCTTTGTTTTGTCATCCGCCTGCACAGCATCTGCCATCGCTTGCAAAGTTCTGGCATTCAGCAAGTACGATGCTGCGGCAAACTGCGCTGCAGGGTTATGCGTCCAAGCGCTTGCGGCAAAGCGTTTGTCTGGCAAACTGGTAGCCGTTTGAACAGTTTGTTGCCATAATTTGGCCGCATCTTCTAAGTATTGACGTTGAAGCTCTTGCAGTTTGCTTGTATCGAAGCTGATTTGATCTAACATCCATTACCCTTTTAAACTATCGAATCATGTATATTGTTGTTATCGCTTGGATGTATGTTGTGCTTATGATGTCAGTCGCAGAGGCAACCAACGCCACGGGCACAGTTCTAGGTGCTATTGTGACCTTTATTTTCTATGGTTTGCTGCCTATTGCATTGGTAGTTTACCTAATGCGCTCTCCCGCTCGAAACCGTGCCAACAAAGCAAAGCGTGCCGAATTCGCCAATCGGGAAGCTGCTGCCTCAGACTCAGTCGAACCAAACTCACTCGATCCAAATGCAGCCAGCCATACGACCACTGCTACCGAGTCTGACAGCGTCCCGCCGGTGCGAGAAGTACCTTGAGGGGTTGCTGACTGTGCACCAATCCGCAGTGCCGTCGTTGCCGTAAATATTGCTAGCCGGTATGCCGAGTTGCTGCAAATTCAAACGCGCTAAGCCCACCAAATCAGCCAAGTATTTACCCGATTCTGCACCATTAGAATCTACGACAGTTTTAAAATAAGACGCTGAATTGGGCAATTTTTCGGCAAAGACCGCTTTTACCTCAGGACCTACTTCGAATGCTTTTAGGCCAATACATGGTCCTAGCCATACTATTATATTTATAGCATTGTAATCATATAATACGCCGGCTATATCAATTTTTAGCGTTAAAACAGCACTCACAGACTGATTTAGCACTCCGTCCGCCAAACCACGCCATCCAGCGTGTGCGGCGGCGACAAAACTACCTTTCACATCGGTAAAAAGAACAGGCAAACAATCAGCCACCATGATGGTGCAAGCCAGCTTTTTATGAGCAGTGAAGCAGGCATCAGCCGCAGTTCCATGCGGCGTTTTAGGCTGCAACTGCACCACGTCGGTACCGTGAATTTGCTTCAAATAAACGGGTTTTGCAGCGATCAAGGTTTGCAGCATGTGCCGATTTGCCATCACGTGCGTCGGGTCGTCGCCCACATGGTCGCCTAAGTTTAAAGCGTCAAACGGCGGTTGGCTGACGCCGCTTTTGCTGGCAAACCCCGTTTCCGCGATACCACGGCTTGTGAACACCGCCTTCACATGCGGCGGTGCGGGCCAATCGGGCATGAGCCAATCAGGATTCACACTGTAATTTGAGGCATTTAAGCCTCAAAATCTGGACAGTTTGATGGCTGCGCTTGCTGGAAAGCGGGTAATTTCATGCAGGCATCAAACACGGCCATGGTGCGTGGCAAGCCGTCAAACGGCATGTCAAAACGTCTGGCATTAAAAATTTGCGGCACCAAGCAGCAATCAGCCAAGGTCGGCGTACCGCCAAAGCAGTAAATACTGGCCTCCTGGCCGTGCTTGACGCGGTAAGCGGCATTAACTTCTAGTTGACGCTCAAATGCCTCTAAGCCCTCCCGGCACCAGTGGTTGTACCAGGTGTTTTTGACGGATTCTTCCAGCTTCAAAACTTTGAGTAGGTATTTCAGCACGCGTAAGTTATTCAGTGGGTGAATTTCGCAAGAAATGCTCTGCGCCAAAGCACGAACCTTAGCTCTGCCTATGGCATCTTTTGGCAAAAGTGGCGAGCTGGGGTGCGTTTCGTCCAAATACTCAATGATCGCCATCGACTGCGATAGCGATTCGCCATCCACTTCAAGCAAAGGCACCAAGCGATCCGCCGATTTATCAGCAAAAGCGGCTAGTTTATGGTCGCCCTTGACCAAATGAACAGAGACATAGTCATACGGCAAAGCCTTGAGGTTCAAGGCGATACGAACTCGAAATGAAGCGGATGAGCGGAAATAGTTGTGAAGGATCATAAAATGGAGGATAAACTAAAAAGACAATTTTTAAACAAGCATTGCAACATTCTTAGAAAGCGAACCATGATTTTAGAACTAGCCGACATTCGCATCCACCCTGGCCAGCAAGCCGCTTTCGACGAGGCCATCGCGCGCGGGCTCAGCACCGTGGCCGCCCGTGCCAAGGGCATGCAAGGCTACAAAGTTAACAAAGGCATTGAAAACCCTGAGCGCTACATATTGCAAATTTTTTGGGATACGCTGGAAGACCATACGGTAGGCTTTCGTGAATCACCTTTGTTCGCTGAATGGCGCGCCATTGTGGGGCCGTTTTTTGCTAGCCCGCCCAATGTTGAACATTACGACTTAGTCGTCAAATCCGCCTAAAAGTCAGCTTAAGTCAGCCTAAGTCAGCCTAAATTTTCGAACTATCCGCATCATGCCCAGCCACGAGTTTGCGCAACAAATTCGTGAACTGGTTTGCTTCATCAGAGCTGAGAGGCTTCAAAATTTGAAGCTGAACATCGGTAACCGCGGCCTTCATGGCAACCACAATTTTTTCCCCCTCTTTCGTCGCCGTTAGCAACTTGCGGCGTTTGTCTTTGGCATCAGCATCGCGGCGCAACAAGCCTTTGGCCTCTAAACGCACAATCACCGCGCCTGAAGTGGCTGCGTCAAAAGCAACTTTTTCTGCCAACGTCGTTTGGTCTTCGCCCGGATCGTTCATCAAGGCATTCAGCATCGCGAATTGCACCGGCGTGATGTCAAATTCGGCAGTTTTTTCAGCAAATACGCTAACCGATAGTTGGTGCGCGCGCCGAATCAAATGTCCAGGTGCAGAATGATAGTCAAAAGTAATTGCCATGGCGGAAGTTTAAACTGTAGAGTGAAACAGTTTAGCAGTCTAGGGTTTACGCTAGGTAGCATATAATAAGTGTACATATTAAAATTCAATCATGAGTATAAATTCAATGACCATTGACGACCCTCGCCAGCGTTTGTATGACGATATGTCGCTCTATGCTTTGACGCCGCTGTGGCGCGAACTGCATGCTTTGGTTCCACAGCACCCAAAATCGCCTTGCGCGCCGGCGCATTGGGTATATGCGCAAATTCGTCCCTTCATCATGCGATCTGGTGAAGTTATCACTGCTGAAGAGGCTGTGCGCCGCGTGCTGATATTGGAAAACCCAGCTTTACCGGGTTTGTCTTCCATCACGCAATCGCTGTACGCTGGTTTACAGCTGATCATGCCGGGCGAAGTCGCCCCCAGTCACCGCCATACCCAAAGCGCGTTGCGTTTCATCGTGGAAGGCGCTGGCGCTTACACGGCTGTGAATGGCGAGCGCACCACCATGCGCCCGGGTGATTTCATCATCACCCCCAGCATGACGTGGCATGACCACGGCAACGATGCGGATGTGCCTGTGGTGTGGTTAGATGGTTTAGATATTCCGCTGATTCGCTATTTAGATGCCGGTTTTGCCGAAAATTCGACTGAAAAATCACAACAAGTCACCACCAAAGAAGGCGCTAGTTTTGCCAAATTTGGCTACAACATGGCACCGGTTCGCAGCAGCTCGTCACCTTTTGGAGCAACCTCACCAATCTTCAGCTATCCGTATGAGCGCAGTCGTGAAGCGCTGCATAAATTAGAGCAACTAGAGCCTATGGATGCTTGGGATGGCGTCAAACTGCGCTACGTCAACCCACTGACTGGCGGCTCACCTATGCCGACCATGGCAACTTTTATGCAGCGCTTACCTGCTGGTTTTTCTGGCTTGCCTTACCGTCAAACCGATGGCGCGATTTTCAGCGTGGTTGAAGGCATCGGCTCCGTTACGATTGAGCATGCGGGCAAAACCACTGTCTTTAACTTTTCGCCGCGTGACCATTTCGTCATTCCTTCATGGCACACGGCTAAACTATTCTCCAATGCGGGCTGCGTGCTGTTCAGCTACTCAGACCGTCCCGTTCAACAAGCTTTAAGCATCCATAGAGAAGAAAGGTTCCCTCAATGAGTCAGTATGTCATCCCCGCCCTTGAGCAAGTGTCCGTCCCCGTCGTCGGCACGACTGCGCGTTTCCCAGTGCAACGCATTTACTGCGTCGGTCGCAATTACGTAGACCATGCCCAAGAAATGGGTTTCACAGGCCGCGAGCCACCTTTTTTCTTCATCAAACCTGCCAATACCGTTGTTATTTGCAATACTGGTGTGACGGCTTCCTTGCCATACCCGCCGCTGA
>JANPLX010000112.1:0-15954 GCA_031422495.1 Polaromonas sp.
TCGGCGGCTACTGTGCTGGCTAGGGGCAAATAGCCGGACAAGGCCATGATGCCTGCCAACTTTGCGGGGTGACGTAAACCGGTGTGCAACGCGACGGCGCAGCCTTGCGAGAAGCCGGCAAGGACGATTTTTGAGGGCGGGATGCCTTGGCTGACTTCGTGGGCGATCAGCGCTTCAATGTCTTGTTGCGATTTGGCGATGCCGACGGCGTCTTCACGTTTGACAGCGCCTGCACCCAACTCAGTACCAAAAATATCGTACCAAGCGGGCATGACGTAGCCGCCGTTCAGCGTCACCGGCATGACGGGGGCGTGGGGGAAGACGAAGCGGATGGCGGGGCAGCCGGCTAAATCTAGCTCGGGGACGATGGCGGCAAAGTCGTCGCCGCTGGCGCCTAGACCGTGCATCCAGATGATGGCGGCTGTCGGGTTGGGGGCAGATTCGATGGTGATGCAGTCTAGTAATTTAGTCATGGTGTTTATTTTTGGAATAGTTGAAATAGGGTTGTGGTTTCCCGCCTGCGCGGGAATGACGGTATGGCTAAGGGAACAAATTAAGAAAGCAAAGCCTGCGCGAATTCTTTGGCGTTGAAGGTCTCTAGGTCTTCGACTTTTTCGCCCACGCCGACGAAGTAGACTGGCACCGCACCTGCTGGGCGGCCTGCGCCCCACAGCGCAATCGCCGCCAAAACGCCGCCTTTGGCCGTGCCGTCCAGCTTGGTGACGATCAATCCGGTGAGTCCCAAAGCTTCGTCAAACGCTTTGACTTGCATCAGCGCGTTTTGACCGGTGTTGCCGTCGATGACCAGTAGAATTTCGTGAGGTGCTATACTATTAATAGCTGTTGAGGCAATAAATACGCCGGCTACATCTGAATTTGAGGGTATGGCTGATGCATTATCAGCTTTTGCAATGATTCTTTTGATTTTTTGCAACTCTGCCATCAAATGCAGCTGCGTCGGCAGGCGGCCAGCGGTGTCGATCAGCACCACATCTTTGCCGCGCGCTTTGCCAGCGGTCACGGCGTCGAAGCTCACGGCGGCAGGGTCGCCACCGTCTTGGCTGATGATGTCTACGGTATTGCGGTCAGCCCAGACATTGAGTTGCTCACGCGCGGCTGCGCGGAAGGTGTCGGCAGCGGCCAGCAGCACGGTCGCGCCGTGGGTCGCCAAATGACGGGTGATTTTGCCGATGGACGTGGTTTTTCATGCGCCGTTGACGCCTGCGACCATGATAACTGTGGGTTTATACAGTCCAATTTGCAACTCTTTTTCCAGCGGTTTGAGCAAATCGGTCAAAGCCTCGATCAGCAGCGCTTTGACGGCTTGCGGCTCAGTGGTTTTGGTGTCTTTGACGCGGCGTTTCAGGTCGTCCAGCAAAAACTGCGTTGCCGCAGTGCCCGTGTCTGCCATCAACAGTGCGGTTTCTAAGTCTTCATAAAGGGCATCGTCGATCTGCGTGCCGGTGAAAACAGATGCGATGCTGCTGCCCGTTTTACGCAGGCCAGCTTTGAGTTTGCTTAACCAAGCTTGGCGCGGTACGGCGACTGCAGTTTGTTCTGCCAGCTCGGTTGAGGGCGTTTCTACAGGTGCTTCTGGTGCTGCTACTGGTATTGCAGCCTCTACGGGCGGCTTTTTCTTGAAGAAATTGAACATAAAAAAAGGGCAAATCTGAAGACGAGTGTGAACGAATGTGGGCTACGTAGAATCACACTATTCTATGAAACCTACAAGGCACGATTTGAAGCATCTCTCTTCCAGTGTATTTTCCAAGGTAATTATTGTTATCTGGGGCTGTTTGGGTATAGCGCAAGCTGGTTTTGCGCAGTCTTCCCAAACCTCCCAAACTTCTCAAGTCAGTCAATTCAAACTCGCCAATGGCCTCACCGTCATCGTACAGCCCGATAAACGCGCCCCCACCGCCGTGCATATGCTGTGGGTGCGAGTGGGCTCGATTGATGAGGTGGATGGCACGTCGGGCGTGGCGCATGTGCTGGAGCACATGATGTTCAAAGGCACGCCGACTGTCAAAACGGGTGAGTTTTCGCGCCAAGTGGCGGCTTTGGGTGGGCGAGAAAACGCGTTCACCTCGAAAGATTACACCGGGTATTTCCAGCAAATCCCGTCGAACCGCTTGGAAGACGTGATGCGCTTAGAGGCGGATCGCTTCGGCAACAGCCAGTGGGCGGACGCTGAGTTTGCCAAAGAAATCGAAGTCGTCAAAGAAGAGCGCCGCATGCGCACCGAAGATTCACCTCGCGCGCTGATGAGCGAAGCACTGAACGCCACCATCTACACCGCCAGCCCCTACAGACGCCCGATTGTGGGCTGGATGAGCGATTTAGACGCGATGACACCAGCAGACGCCCGCGCCTTCTTCCAGCGCTGGTACATACCCGCTAACGCCGCTGTGGTGGTGGCGGGTGATGTGGATGTGGCGCAGGTCAAGATGTGGGCGGAGAAATACTACGGGGTCATTCCCGCTCGCGCCGTGCCAGAGCGCAAACCGCGCCTAGAGCCGCTGCAAGCAGGTATCAAACGCTTTGATTTCAAGGCCCAGGCCGACCAAGCCTATATCGCCATGGCCTACAAAGTGCCAGGTTTGAAGGCGGAAACGCTGTTGAATGCCGAATCTGCGCCTGACGATGCCTTGGCTTTGACCGTTTTAGCTGCGGTGCTGGATGGGTATGCAGGTGCACGGTTAGACAAAGCATTGACGCAGGGCGACAACGCCATCGCCAACAGCGCCGGCGCTTACAACGGCTTGATGGGTCGCGGTCCGCAGTTGTTTTTCTTAGACGGCGCACCCGTCAAAAACAAAACGGCGGTGCAAGTGGAAGCGGCGCTGCGCGAGCAAATCGCGCTGATTGCCAAAAACGGCGTGAGTGAGGCCGAGCTGAATCGCGTTAAAACGCAATGGGTATCGAGCGAGGTTTATAAACTGGATTCTGTGATGAACCAAGCGCGTGAACTGGGCTCGTATTGGGTGCAAGGGCTGCCGGTAGATGCTGGGTCGCGCTTGATTGCTCAATTGCGCAAAGTCACAAGCAGCCAAGTGCAAGCGGTGGCGGCGCAATATTTTGGCGACGACCAATTGACAGTTGGCGTTCTGCTGCCGCAACCCATAGACAAAACCCGCAAGCCACGTGCTGCAGCTGCAGGAGCACGGCATTGAAAGCCAACCTGTCATTCCTGCGAAGGCGGGAATCAACGCAACGAATTAAATTTACTATGAAATTAATAGCTATTCAGGCAATAAATACGCCGGCTAGAATCATATTTGGCACTCTTTTTTGCCTAAATAGCGCTTTTGCGGCATTACCCATCGAAAATTGGACTCAAACCAGCGGTGCACAGGTCTTTTTGGTGCAAAGCCCCACGATTCCAATGGTCGATGTGCAAATTGACTTCGACGCCGGTTCGCGCCGCGACCCTGCGGACAAAGCGGGTTTGGCGAGTGTGACGGCAATGATGTTGTCGAAAGGTATCAAAGCAAGCGGTTCATTACCAGCGTTGGACGATAACCAACTGAGCGAGGCATGGGCAGATTTGGGTGCCTCGTTATCTGCGGGCGCGGGTGCAGATCGTATGAGTTTCTCATTACGCTCACTCACTTACCCTGATCTGCTGGGCAAAGCGGTTGATTTGGCGGCGCGGCAAATCGGGCAACCTGCTTGGCCAAATGCCATCTGGTTGCGCGAGCGTGAGCGTATCGCCGCTGGTATCAAAGAAGCCAACACCCGCCCAGCCACTTTGGCGGGTCGAGCGTTTAACCAAGCTGTTTACGGCACACACCCTTATGGTTTTGAGATGACAGAGGCGAACCTCGCCGCTATGAGTGTGGCAGACATGCAATCGGTTTACACATCGCTGGTGCTACCCTGCAGAGCCAAAGTCAGCATTGTGGGTGCAGTCACCAAACCGCAAGCGGATGCTTTGGTCGCTAAATTATTAGGGCAATTGCCAAAAAGTGAGTGCTCACTATCTTCTGCAAATTTGCCTGCCGTTCGTGAAGTTGAACCGCTCAAACAAGCAGAAGACAAGCGCATTGCTTTTGAGTCAGCCCAAGCGCATGTGCTGATAGGACAACCCGGCTATAAGCGCGACGACCCAGATTTTTTTGCGCTGTTGGCGGGCAACCAAATCTTGGGCGGCGGCGGTTTTACCTCGCGCTTAACCAACGAGGTGCGCGAAAAGCGCGGCTTGACCTACAGCGTTTATAGCGGCTTCCAACCTGGCAGCCACGCTGGCGCATTCACTTTGGGCTTGCAAACCCGGCCTGACCAAGCGGCTCAGGCGGTACAAGTGTCTAAAGAAGTGTTGGCAAAGTTTATAGCGGAAGGCCCCACAGAGCTTGAGCTGCAAGCAGCCAAAGACAATTTGATAGGCGGTTTTGCCTTGCGCATTGACAGCAATCGCAAGCTCTTAGACTTCGTTGCCAACATTGCTTGGAACAAATTGCCACTCACCTATATGGACACGTGGACGCAGCAGATCGACAAAATCACCACCGCGCAGATCAAAGCGGCGTTTCAGCGCAAACTGCAACCTGAGCGGATGGTGACGGTGGTATTAGGGGGAGTTTAGGGGGGAGTGGCGGGTGCGGTGCAATAATCGATGGTAACTTTAAGTCGAATCAATGTCAAAACTAAAACCCATCGTCCCCAAAAAGAAACCCGTCGTCAAACGTCCCACTGCGCCATCGGGCGAGATTCGCATCATCGGCGGGTTGTGGAAGCGCACCAAGTTGTCGGTTGCTGACTTTCCGGGCTTGCGCCCCACGCCGGACCGCGTGCGGGAGACGCTATTTAACTGGTTGGGGCAAGATTTGAGCGGTTGGCGCTGTGTTGACGCTTTTGCGGGTACGGGGGTGCTCGGTTTTGAAGCAGCTTCGCGCGGTGCCAACCATGTGCTGATGGTTGAGCAGCAGCCTGCGCTTGTGGCGCAGCTGCAAGCCACGGCGACGAAGCTACTGGCAGGTATGGTTCGTGTTGAGCGCGGCGACGGCGTGGGTGCGTTGAAGCGAATCGCGTCAAAAAGCATCGATTTGGTGTTGTTAGATCCACCGTTTGAAGCTGTTGGTATGAGTGATGCTGCTTTGGCAGCAGCTAGTTTGGCCGTGACGGATGAGGGTTTTATTTACCTTGAATCGCCAAAAGCGTTGTCGGCTGAAGATGCCGAGGTGTTTGGCTTGCAAGTTCACCGTTTTGGCAAGGCAGGCATGGTGCACTACCATTTGCTGCAAAAGTTGCAAAAAACATCTTCAATTCCATAGTTTGTCTTATTTGGGATAATCAACGCTATGACAACATCAAGCAAACAACGAATAGCCGTTTACTCTGGCACGTTTGACCCGATCACCTTGGGTCACGAAGACGTGGCACGCCGTGCGGCGGGTTTGTTTGATACCGTAATCATTGCGGTGGCAGTTGCGCATCACAAAAAAACATTGTTTAGCTTGGATGCCCGCATAGAACTTGCCAAAGATGCTGTCAAAAGCATAGCAAATGTGGTCGTTATACCGTTTGACGGTTTGATCATGGATTTTTGCAAAGTGCAAAACGCAAACGCTGTGGTGCGAGGGGTGCGCAATGTGACAGATTTTGACTACGAAGCGCAAATGGCGGCGATGAATCGCAAATTGTTGCCCGCCGTTGAGACGGTTTTCATGCTGCCAGGCGCAGACGTACAACCCATCAGCAGCACCTTGGTGCGGGAGATCAGTAAGTTGGGTGGCGATGTGAGCCAAATGGTGAGCAGCCCTGTGGCGGCAGCCTTGAAATCAGCACATCAAAACGCTAAATAAGCTCAGCGAACCTTAAATCATGGCACTGCTGATTACCGACGAATGTATCAATTGCGATGTGTGCGAGCCTGAATGCCCGAACGACGCGATTTACATGGGCGAAGAGATTTACGAGATTGATCCGCACAAATGCACCGAATGCGTCGGTCATTTTGACGAGCCGCAGTGTGTTCAAGTCTGTCCCGTGGCATGTATTCCGCTGAACCCGCAGTTTGTGGAATCTCAAGAGAAGCTGTGGGACAAATATAGGCGTTTAACATCTGAAAAAGCGGTAGGAAAACAAACTGAAGCGCCGAAAACCGATTTATCTCAAGTTACTCATCCGACTTAACGGGTTTGGGAATTTTAGGCCTAGGCGGCTTGCTGGTGTGCACGATCATGGTGGCTTTTTCCATGTCGCCGCTGAGAAAATCTGGCAAAGCTTTGAGTGAGCGCGCAATCCCTTCATCAATCAACTGTTGCTGCTCTGACGATGGTTTTTTCAGCACCCAGTTCAACACTTCTGCTTTCACCCCCGGGTGGCCAATACCTACGCGTAGCCGCCAATAGTCAGCACTTCCTAACTGTGCATGGATGTCTTTGAGCCCGTTGTGACCCGCATGGCTGCCGCCAAACTTCATTTTTTGTTGACCGGCGGCAACATCTAACTCGTCGTGCACCACCAAGATTTCTTCAGGCTTGATTTTGAAAAACTTAGCCAAAGCTGAGACCGATTTACCCGACAAGTTCATGAAGGTTTGCGGCTGTAGCAGCCAAATGGTTTGGCCATCTACCGTGGTTCGTGCTACGTAGCCGTGGTAGTTTTTGTCCATGTTGAGTGTGACTTTGAGCTGGCGCGCCAATTCATCAATCCACCAAAAACCGGCGTTGTGTCGTGTGGCTGCGTAATCTGGGCCAGGATTACCTAGGCCAACGAAAAGTTTGATCATGATCTAGATTATCCATATTCAAAACCTGTGAAATTGAATACGTCCATAAAAAAAGCCCACCGAGGTGGGCTTTTAAGTATCCAAGCAATAGCAGGGATTATTTCTTAGCAGCTGGCGCTTTAGCGGCTGGCTTAGCGGCTGCTTTAGCTGCTTTAGCATCAGCTGCTGGATCAGCAACAGGTGCAACTTCAGGCGCTGCTACCAACACGACGGACACCAACACTGGGTTTTTCACCCCGTGTGTGACTGCAGACACGCCTTTTGGCAAGGTGATGTCGTTCAGGTGCAATGAAGAGCCTTTCTTCAAACCGCTCAAATCAACGGCGATGAATTCTGGCAAGTCTGCCGGCAGGCAAGTGACCAAGATTTCAGTCAACACGTGGTTGGCGATACAGTTTTCAGTCTTCACCGCTGGCGACAACTCATCACCGCTGTAGTGCAATGGCACTTTCATGGTGAGCTTGTGATCGGCTTCAACGCGCTGGAAGTCGATATGCAAGACGAGTTGCTTGAAAGGGTGGTATTGCACATCGCGCAGCAACACTTTGCTGGCTTTGCCGTCTTTTTCCATGTCCAAAATAGCAGAGTGGAACGCTTCTTTTTTCAAGGCGTGCCATAAAGCATTGTGGTCAAGTTCAACGAGTTCAGGCGTACCTGAACCGCCGTAAATAATACCCGGTGTGCGACCGGAGATACGCAGACGGCGGCTCGCACCCGTGCCCTGCTTTGCGCGCTCAAAAGCGACGAATTTCATAATTAACTCCTAGCTAGGAATCCACCGCGACCAGTGTGATTCCGGTTTAAAAAAGATCTACAAAAAAGTTAAAACAATTAAGTTATTAAATATTTTTGAGACCTACTTGTTGCTGACCATCAAAGTCAAAATTTGCAAATTAAAACAAATTCTGCTCTTGATCGTCAAACAAACGCATGACCGACTCACCGCTGGCAATGCGCTGAATGGTTTCAGCAATCAAAGGCGCGACGGAGAGTTGGCGAATTTTTGTGCAGGCTTTCGCCTCCGCACTCAAAGGAATGGTGTTAGTTATCACCACTTCGTCCAAAGCATCACCCAAACGAATGCGTTCAATGGCGGGGCCAGAGAAAATCGGGTGTGTGCAGTAGGCGTAAACTTTTTTAGCACCGCGCTCTTTGAGAACTTCAGCGGCCTTGACCAGCGTGCCCGCCGTGTCAATCATGTCATCCATGATGACGCAATTGCGGCCATCGATATCGCCAATCACATGCATGACTTCAGACACGTTGGCCTTTGGGCGGCGTTTATCAATGATCGCCATGTCGCAGCCGAGTTGTTTGGCTAGTGCACGTGCACGCACCACACCACCCACATCAGGCGACACAACGATCAAATCATCATAATTCTTTTGGCGCAAATCACCCAACAAAACAGGCGAAGCGTAGATGTTGTCTACGGGGATGTCGAAAAAGCCTTGAATTTGATCAGCATGCAAATCCATGGTCAAAATGCGTGATACGCCTACGGTTTGCAATAAGTTGGCAACCACTTTGGCGGTGATTGGCACACGTGCTGAGCGCGGTCGGCGGTCTTGTCTGGCGTAGCCAAAGTATGGGATAACAGCGCTGATGCGCTCTGCTGATGCGCGCTTGAGTGCATCAACCATGATCAGCAACTCCATCAAGTTTTCATTGGTGGGCGAACACGTAGATTGCACCACAAAGACGTCACGTGCGCGAACGTTTTGCTTGATTTCTACAGTGACTTCGCCATCAGAGAAGCGGCCTACGTCAGCGGCACCCAATGAAATGCCCAAATGTTGCGCAATTTCAGATGCCATGCCTGGGTTAGCATTGCCAGTGAAAACCAGAAAATCGGGCGTGTGGGCTTGCGACATATGAATTTGCAAAATAACAGCACGACTTGTGCAAAAAAACATCAACACAGCATGTGTTGACAGTCATCTTCAGTACATCTCGTACCGAGAGTATCAGCACAGAATGTGCTTTCAATAGATTTGGCAGGGGCGGAAGGACTCGAACCTTCGCATGCTGGAATCAAAATCCAGTGCCTTAACCAACTTGGCGACGCCCCTACACTGGTTATTGATCGAAACTTTTCAATCTCAATCAACCACCTAAAACTTGCTTCAATTTGCCCAGCTTTTCAGCGGATGCTCCGCTAAATTGCTGCAAAGTTTGAGGGTGCAGCCCTTGGGCGCATCCGACAACTCGACAAACCTACTCACTTCATATTCGCTGACATGCGCAAAAACAGCACTGCCTGAGCCCGTCATTCTTGGCTGTAAACCTTGTCCACTTCCTTGCTTTTCCAGCCAATTTAAGGCGGTATTCACATCAGGACTCAGCTTTTGAGCAACGGCTTGCAAATCATTTCGACCAAAGCCGAAAGGATTAGCAGCAAAGCCTGAAATTATAGCATTCTGCGTGTCGCGTTTCAAGGCAGGATCACTAAAAATTGCCTGAGTTGACAGACCAGACTCGGGTTTGACGACTAAAAACTGTGCTTTCGGCACGTCAATAGGCGTAATTTGGTCGCCAATGCCCTCAACCCATGCATTGCTGCCGTGTATGAAAAAAGGCACATCCGCACCTAATTTAAGGCCGATTTGCGCCAATTGCAGTTTGGTTAGGTTCAGTTTCCACAAGCGATTCAAGGCCAAAAGCGCAGATGCTGCATCGGATGACCCACCGCCCATGCCCGCTTGCGCCGGTATAGATTTGGCAATGCTGATGTGCGCACCAAGCGCTGAGCCTGTGGCTGTTTGCAAGGCCCGGGCAGCTTTGAGTACCAAATCATCGTCTGGCAACGGGGTGGTTAAATCTTCGCGACTTAGTTTTCCATGCGGTCGCGTCTCGAAATTCAGCGTATCGCACCAGTCAATCAGCATAAAAACCGATTGCAGCAGGTGATAACCGTCGGTACGTCTACCCGTAATATGCAAAAACAGGTTCAATTTCGCAGGGGCTGGGACGTCCAAGAGCGAAGTCATGCTGATTCAAGTTGTATCAAGTTCATTTGTCGAGGGCAAGGCGCAGCTCTGCGCTGGGCTGTGGCGATGTCCGTTTGGCTACCAAACGTCGTGATTCATCGTTTTTCATTTGAGTCAAGTCAATTTCCCATCCCTCAGCCGCCGTGTTTTTGCCCGCCAACCAGTCAAACAACGCATTCAGCGGAATGGCTGTGCCTGTTACATTTTCGATCAAGTCGCTCGTTGATGGGTATGATTTTGTTTCGTTGTTCGCCTTTAAGATGGCGCTTTGCGGCGTCCAAGTCAGCAGTGCGATGGTGTTGCCTAAAGGCGAGTTCAGTGTTAAATCGCCCGTTTTTGCATCGCCATTCAAACTAAAACCAGCATAGAGGGATTGGGGTGGATCTGAAGCTATCCGAATTGATAATCTGCCTTGGTAGCTTAAAACAGTAGGTATTCCGTCTAAATTGCCGTTAATATCACCTAATTTGGCTGTAGCCGGCGTATTTATTGCACATCCAGCTATTAAATTTATAGCAAATAGTAGGATTAGTAAAGTGAATGTTGCAATAAATCTACGAAAATCTGGGGCTGACGACTTTAAGGTCATCAAGAGGGTTGTCATGGTTTAACGCCAAACCGCTTCAAAGTTTCCACCAAAGTATCGTTGCTTTTGTTAATGTTTACGCCTTCTTTCCACACCGCTGTCGCGCGGTCTTTGAGGCCTTGTTTCCACAGTACTTCGCCCAAATGGGCTGCTATTTCGGCATCAGGTTTGGTTTTGTAAGCGACTTCTAAAATCCGCTGCGCCTCTGCCAAATTGCCCATTCGGAACTCTACCCAGCCCAAGCTGTCGGCAATAAAAGGGTCTTGCGGCGCTAATTTCACGGCTTGTTGGATCAATGCTTTGGCTTCTGGTAAACGCATATTGCGCTCAGCTAACGAGTAACCCAGCGCGTTGTAAGCCTGCGGATCTTGCGGTTTTGCAGCAATCACTTGGCGCAAAATGCGCTCCATATCGTCTAATTTGGCTAGTTTTTCGGCCATCATCGCTAAGTCATACTGTAAATCGGCTAGATTGCCTTCGCTGTCATCTTTGCTGCTAGCGATAATTTTGCTCAAAATGTCATAGGCTTGCTGGTATTGTTTGTTGGATTTGGCCATATTTGCCAGCAGAACATAGGCGCGTTGTTGACTGGCGGCACGCTGTTGGGACGGTAAGCCGTCAGTCAATTGGATGAATTTTTTCAACGACGCTTCGGCAGCATTATTGTTAGCTTTGCGGGCAGCCGCGACGCCCTGTTTTTCTATGATTTCTTGGCTTTCTTGAAATTCTTGATATTGCAAGGTGCCTAAAACCAACCAACCAGGTGCAAAGGTGGGTGCGTCAACGGTGAGTTTTAGCACTTGCGCTTTAGCTTCTTCCAAGCGCGAATTTGTGACCAATGCGCGGGAGTAGGCGAGTCGTACTTCGGGTTTCGGCCTGCTCGTTTTGCTGTCTAAATAAGACTTAACCAGTTGCTCAGCCAGAGGCTCTTTGGTGGCCATCATCGTCACAGCCAATTGCGCGGCTTCCTCATTGGCGGGGTTAGTCGTGAGTGCGATTTTTGTGACTTGCAGGGCGATGGCGATGTCTGCCTTACCCGCAGGCTGGTCAAGGCGGTTCATGCCCAGCGAAATCTGCACCATGTAGCGTGCGGCGGCAAGCGAGGTGGGTGTCGCAACCAGCCACGCGCGCGCTGCTGATAAGGCCGACTCACCTGAGCGTGATTGCAAAGCGATGGTCACGGCACGCTCAAACAAAGCGTCGTCTTTGGTTTTGCGTGCGCTGTCTAAAATCAAAGCAAATGCAATCCGCGGTTCCTCATCTAGCAGATTGAGTTCACCCAGTAAAATTTTGTAAAAGGTTTCAGCGTTGAGCGTGGAATTAACAATAGGCTCTGCCACTTCAGCGGGTTTTGCTGATTCAGCGACTTCAGGCTTGGGGTCAGTTTGAGCCACCGCCATCGTCCCTGAGCAGCCTAAGCTAAATAAACTCATTACGGCGATTGATATTGTGGTGACCAAACGATTTTTATGCATCTACACATCATAATTCAAGCTGCAAGCTGTTGGCTACATATTGCCTATACCCACTAAGCGAACTTGACTAATCATAAAAACTGAAAAAATAGCCATGCCTGAATTGCCAGAAGTTGAAGTGACGCGCTTGAGTTTTGCATTAAGTATTGCTGGCGCGCGTATTTTGGCCGTTCGTGTGGGCAAACCGCTGCGTTGGCCACTGCAATGCGAGCCGGATGATTTATTGGGGATGACGGTTCAGCAAGTGCGTAGACGCGGTAAATACTTGTTACTTGATTTAACGAGTTATCAAGGCAATTCAGTTCATTCCGGGCTATTGTTGATGCATTTAGGCATGTCTGGCAGCTTGAGTTTTACGTCACATTCAGCATTTGGCATCGAAGTTTCCGCTGCAGGCAAACACGATCATTTTGACTTGGTAACAACACAAGGCTTGCTGCGCCTGAACGACCCACGCCGCTTTGGTGCGGTCGTTTTTGCACCTGCTGAGCAATCGCCAACCGCGCAAAAACTGCTTGGCAAGCTGGGCGTTGAGCCGTTGACCGAGGCTTTTGATGTCAAAATCTTCCACCAAAATCTTAAAAAACGCCAAACTGTGATCAAACAAGTCCTTTTGGGTGGCGAATTGGTCGTTGGTGTGGGCAATATTTATGCGTCTGAGGCGTTGTTTATGGCGGGCATTCGCCCTACAACGCGCGCTGCCAAAATCAGCCTTCCCAGAGCAACAAAATTGCATGCGGCAATCAAAGACGTCTTGGCTCGCGCCATTGCCAAAGGCGGCAGCACCTTGCAAGATTTCTCCAGTGCCAAGGGTGAGTCTGGCTATTTCCAACTTGAAGCCAAGGTGTATGACCGCGCCGGTTTGCCGTGCTTGAATTGTCAAACCTTGATCAAAAAAATCGTGCAAGGTCAACGCTCAACGTTTTATTGCTCCGTATGTCAAAAACCTTGAATTTAAAAGCGATTGCGGAATTCGCTCCCGCACTGATCGCTTGGCAAAAAACGCATGGCCGGCACGATTTGCCGTGGCAAAACACGCGTGACCCCTACAAAGTGTGGCTCTCTGAAATCATGCTGCAGCAAACCCAGGTAGCCACAGTCAAAGATTATTTTGCGCGGTTTCTCGCGGCTCACCCCACGGTTGCGAGTTTGGCAAAAGCGAGTTTAGACGATGTGCTGGCGCTGTGGAGTGGTCTGGGCTACTACAGCCGCGCCCGCAACATGCACCGCTGCGCGCAAGATGTCGTCGCGCTGCATGGTGGTGCGTTTCCCCAAACGGCAGAAGTGCTGCAAACCTTGCCCGGCATCGGCCCGTCAACAGCAGCCGCAGTCGCTTCGCTGTGCTTCAGCGAACGGGTCGCAATTTTGGATGGCAACGTGAAGCGGGTGCTGACGCGTTTGCTCGGTTTTGATGCTGATTTGGCGAAATCTGCCAATGAGAAAGCTCTGTGGGCACTTGCGACACAGGTTTTGCCAAAAGAAGATACGGAAAACGATTTATGGACAGCCATGCCGCACTACACCCAAGGCGTGATGGACTTGGGCGCTACGCTGTGCACCACGCGCAGCCCGAATTGCTTGCTTTGCCCCGTAGAAAAACTCTGTGTGGCTAAAAAACTAGGTAATCTGGAAGCTTTTCCCGTCAAAACAAAAACCTTGAAACGAACTAGTCAATCGCTGTGGCTGCTGTGGGCAACGCGAGCGGACGGCGCTGTGTACCTTGAGCAACGTCCCACACCTGGCGTGTGGGCGGGACTGTATTGTTTGCCAGTTTTCGAAAGCTTTGAAGCTCTAACCGCCGCAGTTTTCTCGGCTGATGTTTCGCTTTTGGAAGATGGTGAAGTGTTTAAGCATGTTTTGACGCACAAAGATTTGCATATTCACCCAGTTCATTTGGCGGTCAATCCCGAAAGCGAAATCAATGTAGCAGGACAGTGGTTTGCAGCAACTGCATGGCCGAAACTGGGTTTGCCTGCTCCGATTCGTAAGTTATTGAGTTTAAACGTCTAATTTCGCTGTAACCGGCGTATTTATTGAATAAAAAGCTATTATTTTAATAGCAAAATGTGTGATTACGGCTGTGTATGGCGATGCTACTCAATTCAACAACTCACGATGCCGCTTCAAGGTGATCCAGTTTTGACCCAATGGTTTAGAGGTCGCCAGCGCAAAAGACGCCGCCAGCTGCTCCACCAAATAAACAGAGCGGTGCTGTCCGCCGGTGCAGCCAATCGCGATGGTGACGTAGCTGCGGTGGTCACGCCCTAAAGCTGTCATCCATTTGTTGATGAACTTGGCAATATCGGCTTGCATCTCAGCGACTTCAGGCAAGTTTTGAAGAAATTCGACGACGGGTGCATCTCGCCCCGTCATGTTGCGTAGTGCGGCTTCGTAATGTGGATTCGGCAGCATTCGCACGTCAAAAACGTAGTCAGCATCAATCGGGATGCCGCGTTTGAAAGCGAATGATTCGAAAACCAATGTCAAACCGGCAGGGGGCGCAGAAATCATGCCTTTGACGAAGGCTTGCAGCTGCGTGGCGCGAATCATGCTGGTGTCTATGATGTGTGCACCCTCGCGCAAGTCGGCGAGCATGTCTCTCTCTAGCTCGATAGCTTCTACCAAAACGTGCTGCATACTAGGTTGATTTTCTAGCCCAACATCTGAAATATTGGATAACGGATGCTTTCGGCGAGTTTCTGAAAAGCGTCGTACCAGCGTGTCTGTCGTCGCATCTAGAAACAGAGATTTCAAGTTAACATTGCGATTTTTCAATGCTGACAATAACTTAGGAACCATGGGTAGTGAGATTGAACTGCGAATATCCATCGCAATCGCTACCTGTTTCACGCCATGCTGCTGCTCTAAATCGATAAAAGGCACCAACAACTCAGGCGGCAGATTGTCAACACAATAAAAGCCAGCATCCTCCAACGCACGCAAAGCCACGGACTTGCCTGAACCAGACATGCCTGTGATTAAAACCAGCTCTAAAGTCATGCCAGAGCCTTGGGTTTAGGTGATTTATTGCTGGAAACCGGTAAAACAGCATTAAATATGGCTTTAGCCTGCGTATTTATTGCCTGAATAGCTATCATTTCTGTAGCGTGAAGAATCGTCGCATCTGTCACTTGCGCACCACCCAGCATGCGGGCGATCTCGTTGATGCGGTCTGCCTTCACCACTTCGGTAACGCTACTCTCGGTATTTTTACCCTGCAACTGTTTGGCGACAACCAAATGCTGGTCGGCGCAAGCTGCCACTTGCGGCAAATGGGTGACGGCTAGCACTTGGCGGTATATGCCCAGCTGTTTCATCAACCTGCCCACGGTTTCGGCCACCGCTCCGCCTACTCCGGCGTCGACTTCGTCAAATATCAAGGTTTGCGCCGTACCCAACTGGCTGGTTACCACGGAGATAGCCAAAGCGATACGAGACAATTCACCGCCCGAAGCCACTTTGCCAACAGGCCGTGGCGTGCTACCTGCGTGACCGGCAACCAAAAAGCCAATGTCTTCTAGCCCAGCTTCAGCCGGCGCATCAAGCGCTGTCAAAGCCACTTCAAACGCGCCGCCTTGCATGCCTAGGCCCTGCATGGCGGTGGTAATGGCTGCGGCTAGCTTGGGGGCTGCAGCACGGCGTTTTTTGGAGATGGCAGTGGCCTCTGCTTGGTAAGCTTTGGCGGCTTTTTGCTCTGTGGCTTCTAGAGCGGCTAAATCAGTCGAAGCGTCTAAGCGGGTTAACTCTTCTTTCCAAGAAGCCAGCAAAACTGGTAGCTCTTCTGGTGTGCGTTTGTAGCGGCGCGACAGTGATAGCCACAGTGCCATGCGTTCATCCAACTCGGCCAATCGCTGCGGTTCCAGCTCAGTTTTACGCAAATAGCTGTTCAAGCTGTGCGCGGTGTCTTCAAGTTGTGCCAAATTTGACGCTAAAACGTCTGCTAGAGCTTTGAACTCGGGCTCAATGTGCGCGCGAGATTCTAAAGCGCTGTGTGCTTTGATCAAACCGCTGATGACGTCTGCATTTGATCCAGATTCATCATCTTGCAGTGCAGAAAACGCTGTTTGCGCGGCTTCTAAGAGCGATTGCGCGTTCGATAATTTGCTGTGCTGTCCGTTTAAATCAGGCCATTCGTCTGCACCAGGGGCGAGTTTGCCTACTTCAGCTATT
>JANPLX010000113.1:0-7871 GCA_031422495.1 Polaromonas sp.
GCTAGATGCAACGATCACATGTTTGCCAGCTTTTTTGGATTTTGCAGAAGCTTTGGATGATGCTTTGACATGCTTGGCTGCAACTACTTTTTTGCCGTGTGGTTTGTTCTCTTTGGCATAGCTCGTAATTGGAAAACTAAAAGCTAAAAAAAGTGAACTGATCAAGGCAAGTTTGCTGACCAATTGAAAGATGTGTTTCAAATTATTTCCAGAACCGAAATTGTTACTGTTGCGAAAGGCAAAAATCTGAGCAGAAGCCATGAGGGGTGTCTCCATGCAAGTACGTTATGTATGGAGTGTACACAATTAAAAATACTTCGCAAGATCAATGACTTGCGAACTTTAGTTAAATTACAACATAAGTTGCTAGTGTTTACCCTAGCCTTGTGCAGCCACTCTGTCAGCTTTGCTTTGTAACTTGTTGAGGGCACTCAGATATGCCTTGGCTGAGGCGACAACAATATCAGGATCTGAGCCTACACCATTGACCACGCGACCGCTGTTTTGCAAGCGTACCGTGACTTCGCCTTGGCTCTCTGTAGAACCGCTTATGGCGTTCACAGAATAGAGCACCATCTCTGCACCGCTTTTGACGTGTGATTCGATAGCTTTGAGGGAGGCGTCCACGGGTCCGTTGCCATCCGAAGCGCTTTTGACTTCTTTGCCATTGGCAGTAAAGACGATGCTAGCCTGAGGGCGCTCACCCGTTTCAGAGTGTTGCGAGAGTGACACAAAAGCATATTGCTCAACTTCTTCGCTGACACTTTCATCACTCACCAAAGCCAAAATATCTTCGTCAAAAATGTCACTCTTGCGATCAGCCAACTCTTTGAATTTTGCGAAAGCGGTGTTGATTTCAGATTCAGACTCTAATTGCACGCCCAAGTCTTGCAAACGTTGTTTAAATGCATTGCGACCACTAAGTTTGCCAAGCACGATTTTGTTGGTCGACCAACCCACATCTTCCGCGCGCATGATCTCGTACGTGTCACGCGCTTTGAGCACGCCATCTTGGTGAATGCCGCTGGCGTGTGCGAAGGCGTTCGCGCCCACCACCGCTTTATTGGGTTGCACCACAAAACCTGTTGTTTGGCTGACC
The DNA here is from genome assembly GCA_031422495.1 of Polaromonas sp. Lineage (GTDB taxonomy): Bacteria > Pseudomonadota > Gammaproteobacteria > Burkholderiales > Burkholderiaceae_C > Aalborgiella. Next base: position 1,100 of record JANPLX010000113.1, read on the forward strand.
ATACGGCTGGCTGCGACGATGTGAATCGGGTCGATATTCATCTCTAAACCAAAATAATCTTTACGTGTACGCACAGCCATCACGATTTCTTCAAGTGAGCAATTGCCAGCGCGCTCGCCCAAGCCGTTGATGGTGCATTCCACCTGACGGGCGCCGCCAATTTTGACACCCGCCAATGAGTTGGCCACAGCCATACCCAAGTCGTTATGACAATGCACGGACCAGATGGCTTTGTCACTGTTCGGAATGCGTTCACGCAAGGTTTTGATGAAGTTGCCGTAGAGCTCTGGCACCGCATAGCCCACAGTGTCAGGCACATTGATGGTGGTTGCGCCTTCTTTAATCACAGCTTCCAAAACGCGGCACAAAAAGTCCACATCGCTGCGGTAGCCATCTTCTGGACTGAACTCAATGTCACCCACCAAGTTACGCGCAAATCGCACAGATTGCTTGGCTTGCTCAAATACCTCATCGGGCGTCATGCGGAGTTTTTTCTCCATGTGCAAGGCTGAGGTTGCGATAAAAGTATGAATACGTGCACTGTTCGCACCTTTCAAAGCTTCAGCAGCGCGTGAAATATCACGGTCATTGGCACGCGACAAGGAGCAAATCGTCGAGTCTTTGATGTGGTGGGCAATCAACTGAATCGCATCAAAATCGCCATTTGAGCTTGCGGCAAAACCAGCTTCAATCACGTCAACCTTCAATCGCTCCAACTGCCGAGCAATGCGGAGCTTCTCGTCTTTGTTCATAGACGCACCTGGCGACTGCTCGCCATCACGCAAAGTTGTGTCAAAAATAATGAGTTTGTCAGCAGCCATGATGAAGTCCTTGGTTAAACAATAAAAAAGCCCGTTGCGGTTGCTAACGGGCTTGTTCGGAAAAAGTGACGCGTGCGCTACTTAACCAGCCCTTTAAAGCTTAGCAGTAGTGATAGCAACCATGTTTTCATAAAATAACTATATCACAGATTTTGTACAATGCTTTTATGAGCTTAGAAAGTGTTGTTTAAAGTCTCACTTTCAAAGCAGCTTCAGTGCAAGCCGCGCTCTTCTGGCTCGTCTTTTGAGGTGCTGATGACACTGGTGCGTATACCTTTGGCTTTGCGCCAAGCATAGATCACATAGCCACTTAAACCATAGCAAACAAACAACGCGAAAAGCACAATCGGTGGGTCAATGTTGATGACGGCGATGCCTAGCGCAATCGCCACTATCACCGCGAAAGGGACGCTTTTCTTCATTTGCACATCTTTGAAGCTGTAAAACGGCACATTGGTTACCATGGTTAGCCCTGAAAAGAGTACCAAGCCAAACATGTACCAAGCCACATCAGCACCCTTGATATTTAACTCAGTTGCGACCCATAAAAAGCCCCCAACCAATGCAGCAGCAGCAGGCGAAGGCAGGCCTTGAAAGTAACGCTTGTCAACTACAGCTGTATTTACGTTGAAACGCGCCAAACGTAGCGCCGCACAGGCGCAGTAGACAAAAGATGCAAACCAGCCCCAGCGACCTAAACCGTTCAGAGCCCAAACGTAAGTAATCAACGCTGGTGCTGCGCCGAAGGACACCATGTCTGACAGCGAATCCATTTGCTCGCCAAAAGCGCTTTGGGTGTTCGTCATGCGGGCGACGCGGCCATCTAGACTGTCCAACACCAAGGCGCAAAAGATACCAATAGCAGCCAAATCAAACTGCCCATTGATCGCCATCACGATAGAATAAAACCCGCCGAACAAGGCCGCTAGCGTGAACAAATTCGGCAAAATATAAATGCCTTTGCGACGTTTTTGCACGTGTAAATCGTCTGCCGCTTTTTTTAATGTCTCAACACCATCATGCATACGTATATCCCCCTAATAACAAAGGTCACCGAAGTGACCTTTGTTGACTAGCTCAAAAAGCAAAGTCGTTTAATTGCGGGTTTGATCAACCAGCTTGTTTTTAGCAATCCAAGGCATCATGGCGCGCAGCTTGTCACCCACTTGCTCGATTTGGTGCTCAGCAGTCAAACGACGGCGGCTGATGAGCGTTGGCGCACCGGCTTTGTTTTCCAAGATGAAGCTCTTGGCGTATTCGCCTGTCTGGATGTCTTTCAAACACTTGCGCATGGCTTCTTTAGTGGCTGCGGTCACGATGTTCGGACCAGTCACGTACTCGCCGTACTCTGCGTTGTTAGAGATCGAGTAGTTCATGTTGGCGATGCCGCCTTCATAGATCATGTCCACAATCAATTTCAGCTCGTGCAAGCACTCAAAGTAGGCCATTTCAGGCGCGTAGCCGGCTTCGACCAAGGTCTCAAAACCAGCTTTGATGAGTTCCACCGTACCGCCGCACAACACAGCTTGTTCGCCGAACAAGTCGGTTTCAGTTTCTTCACGGAAGTTGGTTTCAATGATGCCAGCTTTGCCGCCGCCGTTGGCCATCGCGTAGCTCATCGCCAAGTCTTTGGTCTTGCCAGAATTGTCTTTGTGGATGGCAATCAGGTGAGGCACGCCGCCGCCTTGGGCGTAAGTACCGCGCACCGTGTGGCCTGGAGCTTTAGGAGCGACCATCCAAACGTCCAAGTCAGCGCGTGGGCTAACCAAGCCGTAATGCACGTTAAAACCGTGTGCAAACACCAACGAAGCGCCTTGCTTGATGTTGGGTTCGATATCGTTGGTGTAAACCGAGCCGATTTGCTCGTCTGGGAGCAAAATCATGACGACGTCTGCTGCTTTGACAGCATCAGCCACTTCCGCGACTTGCAAGCCAGCTTTAGCTACTTTAGGCCATGAAGCGCCACCTTTGCGCAAACCGACCACAACTTTAACGCCGCTGTCATTCAAATTTTGCGCGTGTGCGTGGCCTTGGCTACCGTAGCCAATAATCGCAACAGTTTTACCTTTGATCAGGCTCAGGTCGCAGTCTTTGTCGTAATAAACTTTCATCTCAATCTCCGTTAAAAAAAAGGGGGTCTTTGTTATAAAAAAATAGGTAACTTTGTATTTTAAACGCGAAGTTAGACTCTTAGAATTCGCTCGCCACGACCAATCCCGCTAGGGCCGGTTCGTACGGTTTCCAGAATGGCTGATTTATCGATAGCTTCCAAGAAAGCATCGTTTTTGTCATGGTCACCAGTCAACTCTATGGTGTAACTCTTATCGGTCACGTCGATGATGCGACCACGGAAGATATCCGCCATGCGTTTGACTTCTTCGCGTTCTTTGCCGACGGCACGAATTTTGACCATCATCAACTCACGCTCGGTGTAAGCGCCTTCGGTCAAATCGACCACTTTGACAACCTCAATCAAGCGGTTCAAATGCTTTGTGATTTGCTCAATCACGTCGTCCGAACCAGACGTTTGAATCGTCATGCGCGACAACGTCGGGTCTTCCGTCGGAGCGACCGTGAGTGACTCGATGTTGTAACCACGGGCTGAAAACAAGCCCACCACGCGCGACAAAGCGCCGGGTTCGTTCTCAAGTAATACTGCGATGATGTGTTTCATGTGAATAATTTCCTCTTTTCGCCGCCCTCCCCCACACACGGTAATGTGTAGGCTTGGCGGGCAATAGATTCAAAAAAATGTTGCTTATTAAAAGTAGCAAAAGATTTTGTAGTTTAAAAATTACAAATCTTCAGAACCCAAAAGCATCTCGTTGATGCCCTTACCAGCTTGCACCATCGGGAACACGTTCTCGGTGGGGTCGGTACGGAAATCCATAAAGACTGTTCGATCTTTTAGCTTCTTGGCTTCACGCAAAGCAGGTTCAACGTCTTTCGGAGACTCAATCAACATACCGACGTGTCCATAAGCTTCGGCCAACTTCACGAAGTTCGGCAATGCATCCATATAGCTGTGGCTGTAGCGGCCTTCGTAGTCGAATTGCTGCCACTGGCGCACCATACCGAGATAGCGGTTGTTCAACGACACAATTTTGATGGGTGTGTTGTACTGCAAGCAGGTTGAAAGCTCTTGAATACACATTTGCACCGAACCTTCGCCCGTCACGCAATACACGTCTTTGTCTGGCTTGGCCAATTTTATGCCCATAGCGTATGGGATGCCGACACCCATGGTTCCCAAACCGCCAGAGTTGATCCAACGGCGTGGCTCTTCAAACTTGTAGTATTGCGCTGCCCACATTTGGTGCTGACCGACGTCTGAGGTGATATAGGTCTCTTCACCCTTGGTCATGTTGCACAGAGTTTCCACCACGTATTGCGGCTTGATCACATCGCCTTTGCCGAGGTCGTACTTCAAGCAATCGCGTTTACGCCAAGCTTCAATGGTGCTCCACCACTCGCCTAAAGCCGTAGTATCTGGTTTCAGAGAGCCTTCTTTGATCATCGCGATCATTTCCAGTAACACTTCTTTGACATCACCGACGATTGGAATATCAACTTTGACGCGTTTAGAAATACTGGATGGGTCAATGTCGATATGAATGATCTTGCGCTCAACTTGGGCGAAGTGCTTGGGGTTACCAATCACGCGGTCATCAAAACGTGCGCCTACAGCCAAAACGACGTCAGCATTTTGCATCGCGTTGTTGGCTTCGTAGGTGCCGTGCATGCCCAGCATGCCTAAGAATTTAGGATCGCTGGCAGCAATCGCACCTAGGCCCATCAAGGTATTGGTACACGGAAAACCCAGCATATCTGCCAAGATGCGCAATTCTGCAGTGGCGTTGCTCAACAACACACCACCGCCAGTGTAGATGTAAGGGCGTTTCGCCTTCAACAACAGCATCAAAGCCTTGCGAATTTGCCCACTATGGCCTTTGCGCACAGGGTTGTAAGCGCGCATTTCAATGGTTTCTGGGTAACCGTGGTAAGGCACCTTGTTGAAAGACACGTCTTTAGGAATATCCACCACTACAGGACCAGGTCGGCCGCTGCGTGCGATGTGGAAAGCCTTTTTCATCGTCTCCGCCAAATCGCGCGCGTCTTTGACTAAAAAGTTGTGCTTAACGATGGGGCGGGTGATGCCGATGGTGTCACACTCTTGAAAAGCATCCAAACCAATCGCATGCGTAGGCACTTGACCAGTGATGATGACCATCGGAATGCTGTCCATGTACGCAGTCGCAATGCCAGTCACAGCATTAGTGGCACCTGGTCCGGATGTGACGAGTGCAACGCCTACATCGCCAGTAGCACGCGCATAACCGTCAGCAGCGTGAACGGCTGCTTGCTCATGGCGCACCAGCACGTGCTGCATGGTGTCTTGTTTATAGAGCGCGTCATAAATGTGCAACACTGCACCGCCGGGGTAGCCCCAGATGAATTTGACGTTTTCTGCTTGAAGAGATTTGACCAATATTTCAGCGCCGCGAAGTTCGGGCACAGTTGATTGATCTAATGTTGCGTTTGCTGCAGAGGCAGCTGTAGCTGCTGATAACTCAGCTTTGTTGATTTCCATGATGGATCCTTTACGTTAACCTTTGCGAATTTCTCTAACGAAATACCTTGGGTGCCCCTTCACTGAGCTCTTGTGGAGCCGCGTCGGGACTTGAGGCCGGCAACCATAAACGCACTTATGTAGCGCTCTGTTGTGACCCGTTTGCTGTTTGACTTGCAAGGCGTATTATCGCACTACAAAATGCAAAAATGTGACTTGGGTCGATTTTTATGACTTTGCAGTGCCATAATTGCGACGCGTTTGTTATACCTATAAAGCCCCAGACTGGCATCAAAACCCTTGGCAACTGAACAAGAACTCTCTGATTTTCTGAAAAGCGTCGAAAAACGAGCCTTCAAGCGCTCGATTTACCACGTTCGCAACGAAGAATCCGCGCTAGATATCGTGCAAGACAGCATGATGAAACTGGCGGAGCACTATGGCGACAAACCGCCGAACGAGTTGCCCATGCTTTTTCAGCGCATTTTGTCAAACTGCACCCTAGACTGGTTTCGGCGCCAAAAAACCCAAAGAGCAGTTTTCTCCAACTTTAGCGACTTTGAATCTGCCGGAGATGATGGTGATTTCAATATTTTGGAAACTTTAGAGCTGAAAAACGACTCAGATGGCACGGAAAGTGCAGAGTCTGCAACGAGTAGAGCACAAACTTTTAGAGAAATCGAGGCCGAAATACAAGAATTGCCAGCGCGTCAACGAGAAGCCTTCCTCATGCGTTATTGGGAGGAACTTGATGTAGCCGAGACTGCTGCCGCCATGGGTTGCTCAGAGGGAAGCGTTAAAACGCACTGCTCCAGAGCCGTGGCTGCACTAGCCAAAGCTTTGAAAGCTCGAGGAATAACACTATGACTACCCTATCCAATCACCTATTAAAAGACACCGCGCAACTGTCGCAAGACCGCTTTGGTTTGCGCATCGCTGCACGCTTGTCTAGCGGCAACGCTGAATTACCCCACGATATTTCTGAACGTTTGCGTGTTGCACGCCAGCAAGCCGTAACAATTCGTAAACGCATACAAATCATCACCTCAACCAAATCAGCAAGTTCCGTTTATGGCTCTGACGGCTCTGCCAGCATGAGTTTTGATGACGAAGGTTTGAATTTGTGGAACCGTTTGGCAGCTTTTTTGCCATTGATAGCTCTTGTGGTGGGCTTGGTGTCGATTTCAGTCGTTCAAAACGACATGCGCGCTAAAGAATTGGCTGAAGTTGACTCTGCTTTGCTGGTTGACGCCTTGCCACCTGCTGCTTATGCTGACGCCGGCTTTGCACAATTTTTAAAGCTGCATGCAGATTACAACGCCACCCACCCTGGTGAAAACGCGGCACAGTAATTGTTCAACTGACATGCAAGAGCGCACAA
>JANPLX010000114.1:0-12587 GCA_031422495.1 Polaromonas sp.
ACCCTCTTGCAAAATCTGCCCAGCTTTGTCTTCTTTGTAATACATCACCTGGTCTTTATCGACCGGGGTGTACTGCTGGCCTGCGGGGTTGTAAATGCCGACCTGACGGAACAAGCCCTCCATACCAAAGGTGCGGGCTTCATCGACCAAAATGGGCACAACGCGTGGGCCTAAAGCCTGGTCTCGCAAGAGCTGTGTCAAAAAGCGCACATAGGCTTGCGTGGTAGATATTTCGCGGCCTTCGGCGGTGGGTTCGATGACGGCTTTAAACACGTCCAATGCTGGCACGGTAAAGCTTTCATCAGCCTTCACGCGTCTGTGTGGCAGATAACCTCCCAAGGCCTTGCGACGCTCGTGCAAATACTTCATCTCTGGCGTGTCATCGGCCGGTTTATAAAACGGCAGCGCCGCGATTTGGCTGTCAGGAATCGGGATGTTAAAACGGTCGCGGAAGGCTTTGATGTCTTCATCGCTGAGTTTTTTGGTTTGATGAACCGTGTTTTTACCTTCACCAATTTTGCCCATACCAAAGCCCTTGACAGTTTTGATGAGTAAAACGGTGGGTTGATCTTTGTGTTTGACAGCTCTGTCAAACGCGGCATAGACTTTCTGCGCGTCATGGCCACCACGCTTCAAATTCCAGATCTCGTCGTCGCTCATGTGCGCCACCATCTCAAGTGTGCGCGGGTCGCGACCAAAGAAATTTTTGCGCACGTAGGCACCGTCGTTGGCTTTGAAAGCTTGGTAGTCGCCGTCGTTGGTCTCCATCATCAGCTTTTTGAGCGCACCGTCTTTATCGCGCGCCAAAAGCGGGTCCCAGCCACTGCCCCACAGCAGCTTGATGACGTTCCAGCCCGCACCGCGAAACTCGCCTTCCAGCTCTTGCACAATTTTGCCGTTGCCACGCACGGGGCCGTCGAGCCTCTGCAAATTGCAGTTGATGACGAAAATCAGGTTGTCTAGGTTTTCACGTGCGGCTAAACCAATAGCACCTAAAGATTCGACTTCATCCATTTCGCCATCACCGCAGAAAACCCAGACCTTGCGGTTTTCGGTATTGGCAATGCCGCGTGCGTGCAGGTACTTCAAAAAGCGCGCTTGGTAGATGGCCATGAGAGGTCCGAGGCCCATGGACACGGTAGGGAACTGCCAAAACTCGGGCATCAGCTTGGGGTGCGGGTAGCTAGACAAACCTTTGCCATCGACCTCTTGACGGAAGTTCAGCAACTGCTCTTCGGTAAGGCGACCTTCCAAATAAGCACGTGCATACACGCCAGGCGACACATGGCCTTGGATGTAGATGCAGTCGCCGCCATGCTCTTTGCCCAGTTCGTTGCTCTCGGCATGCCAAAAATGGTTAAAACCTGCACCAAACATGTTGGCTAGAGACGCAAACGAGCCTATATGCCCGCCCAAGTCGCCACCGTCTGCCGGGTTATGCCGATTAGCCTTGACCACCATGGCCATAGCGTTCCAGCGCATATAAGCGCGTAGGCGCTCTTCGATCTCAGCGTTGCCGGGGTTATGGGCTTCTTCAGAAGACTCCAGCGTGTTGACATAGCCAGTCGTCGCCGAAAACGGCATGTCAATGCTGCTTTGGCGCGCATGTTCTAAAAGCTGCTCAAGTAAAAAGTGGGCGCGTTCGGGGCCTTCATTGGTAATCACCGATGACAACGCATCCAACCACTCACGGGTTTCGGCGCTGTCGCTGTCGGCGATTAAGGCTTTTGTGAATGTATCTGACAAATTAGTGGTTGTTGATGTTGTTTCGGTCATCGATGTCTCCAGAGTATTTCAAATTTATACACGAATTAGGTCTACTACTCTATTATGGCAGCAATATATAAAAATATCAAATGGTGATTCATAATTTTGCATTATGAAATAACAAACAAAACAAGAAGCCATACACTAACAACATGAGTTTAAAGACGCCCGAAAGCAAACCTAGTGATGCTATGAAAAGTAATCCCACTTGGATGCGTCAATGGTGGCGGAAGCAATCGCCGCATCGGCAAGACCGCTATGCCAGCATTGCACCACTGATCACGATATTGTTGTTTTTGGTGGCCATTATTGCGTCGTTTTCTTATTTGAGATTAGAAGAAATAGACCGCGAACAACAAACCATCAAGCGTGATGTTGAATATTCACAGCAGCGCTTGCGTTTACGGCTCCTCGAACGCCAAGAGCAGTTGATGCGAGTAGCTAGAGATGTATCTAGCAAAGAAGTGGACGCAGAAGATTTCACGGCGCAAGCGGAGACACTTATCAACAACTACCCTGAATTGCACGCGATTTCTTGGCTTGATAGCAAGCAGCGTGTCAAAGCAGCTTATGCGTCACCTAGTGCGTCGAACCAGCAACTCCGCGGTGTTGGTAGCGCTGTCATTTTCAGAGATCCCGAAGGGATTTTTGCTTTCAATTTAGCAAGAGATTTGTCGCAACCTGTTTATTCGCGACCTATTATTGAAAAGGGAGTGGGGCCGACATTGCAATTGCATATTCCGATTACTGAAAAAGGTAAATTTGCTGGTGTGGTGATGGCTGAGTATTCCGTTGATGTATTGATGCGATTTGGCGTGCCCGAAGAAATTAGTGCGAAATATGCCCTGTCTTTGATTAATTCCAAAAACACAGTGTTGGCGGGACAAACTATCAAGCCACGCAACGCTGCCACCAAGTTGCTGCCATGGGCGGCGGCGCCTAATGAGTATCAAATTCCCGTGTCGCCCGTTGGGAATGATTTACTGCTGCGTGCACAAGATTACCGAACCTCTTTAGGTTTGATCGGCAGCGGCTTGTTTTGGCTGGTCGTCGCATTGAGCGCATTAACCGTGTGGATGCTGGTAGCAACATGGAGCCACACCCGCAGGCGTATGCGTACCCAGCAAGCACTTGTGAGTGAAACAAACTTTCGACGTGCGATGGAAAACTCCATGCTTACGGGCATGCGTGCGCTGGATATGCAGGGGAAAATCACCTACGTAAACCCTGCATTTTGCGCCATGACAGGCTGGTCAGAAGAGGATTTGATTGGCACTACAGCGCCTTTTCCCTATTGGCCAGCGCAAGATTTTGAGATTTTAACCAAACAGCTTGAAGACGAATTGGCGGGTCGTTCACCAGTTGGCGGTTTTCAGATTCGTGTGAAGCGCAAAAATGGCAAACTGTTTGATGCACGTATGTACGTTTCGCCGTTGATTGACGCTAAGGGTGTGCAAACCGGTTTGATGACGTCAACCACCGACATCACCGAACCAAACCGTGTACGGCAACAATTGCTGGAGTCTCAAGACCGCTTTATCACTGTTTTGGAAGGCATGGAGGCCTCAGTGTCGGTCGCGCCATTGGGTCGCTCAGACTTGCTGTTTGCCAACAAAATGTACCGTCAATGGTTTGGTGCCGACACTATCGGTCATCTGCAAATGATTGCTCAGGCTGGCGTTGCTTTGGAAATGCCTTTAGAGGAAATGGGTGACGATGTAGACAGTTTGGCTGGTTTGCCATTGGACCAACTCAGTACCTCGCAAATCAAAAATTTTGAGATTTTCATTCCCGAACTGACCAAATGGTTAGAAGTTCGCTCACGATATTTGACTTGGGTGGATGGTCGCTTGGCGCAAATGGTGATTGCCACCGACATCACGCCGCGACGCAATGCCGAAGCGCTTTCTTTGCAACAAGCCGAGCGTGCTGAAAGTGCCAGTCGGCTCATTACTATGGGCGAGATGGCTTCCAGCGTTGCCCATGAGTTGAATCAGCCATTGACTGCTATCAACAACTATTGCAACGGTATTGTCTCGCGCATCAAAGCCAAGCAAATTTCTGAAGAAGACATGTTGATTGCACTTGACAAAACAGCTAAGCAAGCTCAACGTGCAGGGCAAATCATCCAGCGAATTCGCTCGTTTGTGAAGCGTAGTGCGCCTAACCGCACGTTGTCAAATATTCCAGCTATGGTGGAGGCAGCCAAAGAGCTTGCTGACATTGAAATGCGCCGTAGAAACGTCCACTTGAGTTTGTACGTGGCAGCGCGTTTACCGGAGTTGCTGGTTGATCCGATTTTGATCGAACAGGTGTTGATTAACCTGTTAAAAAATGCGGCTGAATCGGTTGATGCGGCCCTGCGCAGTTCTGTCAACCGCAGCGTTGAATTGCGCGTTGCACCTAAACGCATCGAAGACCGTAGCGTCATTGAATTTACTGTGATTGACACCGGTTTGGGGTTAAAGCCTGAGGTGATGGCGCGTTTGTACGAGTCGTTCTTCTCGACCAAAGCTGAGGGCATGGGAATGGGCTTGAGTTTGTGCCGATCTATCGTCGAATCACATTCTGGGCGCATCGCCGCAGAGAACATTTACAATGGCGCAGAAGTTGTGGGTTGCCGCTTTGCGTTTTGGATTCCATTACAAAGTGAATGATAGCTGAATTGTGTTTAGGCACTGTTTTTTTATCTGTTTATCCTAGCGTTTTTTTCTTTAAATTTACCCTCGTGGTTGGAGTAATTGCATGAGTTTGATTCCTAAAAAAGGCACTGTGTACGTCGTAGATGATGACGAAGCTGTACGTGACTCATTGCAATGGCTTCTTGAGGGCAAAGACTACCGCGTGCGCTGTTTTGACTCTGCAGAATCGTTTCTGAGCCGTTACGACGCCCGCGAAGTTGCCTGTTTAATTGTTGATATCCGCATGGGTGGCATGACGGGTTTGGACTTGCAAAACCGCCTGATCGAGCGTCAATCGCCTCTGCCCATCGTTTTCATCACGGGCCATGGAGATGTGCCAATGGCTGTCGATACCATGAAAAAAGGTGCGATGGACTTTATCCAAAAGCCATTCAAAGAAGAAGCTTTGGTCAGCTTGGTGGAACGCATGCTGGAGCAAGCCAAATCGGCCTTTGCAGAACATCAAGTCTCAGCTAGCCGAGATGCATTGCTTGGCAAATTGACCTCACGCGAATCTCAAGTGCTAGAGCGCATCGTGGCTGGCCGTTTGAACAAACAAATCGCTGACGACTTGGCCATCAGCATCAAAACCGTAGAAGCGCACCGCGCCAACATCATGGAAAAGCTGGGTGCGAACACAGTCGCTGATTTGCTGAAAATCGCATTAGGTAAAAACGCCCCCAAAGCTGCTTAAAATTTTATTGCAATTTATTTCTCCATGTAATTTGCTATATATTTAATAGCAATTTAGGAATATAATATGCCGGCTACAGCCTAATTTACCTATATTTAACGATAAATGACTGCACAAAACATAGACGGCGTCGCCCTTTCAAAACAACTGCGTTCTGAAGTCACCCAGCGTACTTTGGCCCTCAAAGTACGCGGCATCACACCCGGTCTAGCGGTGATTTTGGTCGGTGAAGACCCCGCCAGCCAAGTTTATGTGCGTAACAAGGTCAAAGCTTGTGAAGACAGCGGTTTGCACTCGGTTTTGGAGAAATACGAAGCGACTTTGAGCCAAGCGGACTTATTGACGCGTATTGCGGCATTGAACGCTGACAAAGCCATTCACGGCATTTTGGTGCAAATGCCGCTGCCGAAGCACATTGACCCGCATGCCGTCATCGAAGCCATCGCAGCTAGCAAAGACGTCGATGGTTATTCAACCCTAAGCGCTGGAGAATTGCTAACAGGCGCACCTGGTTTTAACCCTTGCACGCCTTTTGGCTGCATGAAGCTGATTGAAAGCACCGGCATCAACCTGCGCGGCAAACACGCCGTCGTCATTGGCCGCAGCAACACCGTTGGCAAACCAATGGCTTTGATGTTGCTAGCAGCGCATGCCACAGTTACCGTTTGCCACAGTGCTACAGAAAACATCAAAGCGCACACTTTGCAGGCCGATGTGATCGTCGCCGCCGTGGGCCGCCGTAACGTCTTGACAGCAGACATGGTCAAACCCGGCGCTATCGTCATCGACGTTGGCATGAACCGTGACGAGAATGGCAAATTGTGCGGCGATGTGGACTTTCACGCTATCAAAGACGTAGCAAGCTATATAACCCCTGTGCCAGGTGGGGTTGGTCCAATGACGATTACTATGCTGCTCGTGAATACTTTAAACTCTGCTGAACGTTCTGCCATGTAATCCTTGCTTGCCATCTCTTGTTTTGATAGCGGAAGCCCTTATATTTAATCCTATGACCAATCCTCTCCTCCAAAATACCCAAAATTCTGCGGATATAGCCACTTCATTGGCGCTGTTTGACCAAATCAAGCCCGAGCACGTCGCGCCTGCGATCAACGCGATGTTGGCAGATGCTCAAAAAGCACTTGATACCGTCACAACCGATAGTTTCCCGGCCAATTGGCTTGAAATCTCCAAGGTTTTGGATGTTTCGACAGAAAAGTTAGGTCGCGCATGGGGAGCTGTGAGTCACCTCAACAGCGTGGCAGACAACCCAGAGCTGCGTGCCGCCTACAACGAATCTCTCCCCGTCATCACCGAGTTTTACACGGCGCTGGGTGCCAACGAGCAACTTTATGCCAAATACAAAGCCATCGACGTCAAAACCCTGAACGCTGAGCAATTGCAAGCGCACAAATACGCTGTGCGCAACTTCGTTTTGAGTGGTGCAGAGCTACAAGGCGCTGCCAAAGAACGCTTTGCCGAAATTCAAGCGATTCAAGCCGAACTTGCCCAAAAATTCAGCGAAAACGCCTTGGACGCGACTGAAGCATTTGTGTATTACGCCAAAATCGACGAGTTAGCTGGTGTGCCAGAGGACGTGCTGCACACGGCCAAAGCAGCTGCAACGAAGGACGGCAAATCCGACTTGTACAAACTCACCCTGAAAATGCCCTGCTACCTGCCAGTCATGCAGTTCGCCACCAGCAGCGACCTGCGCGAGATTTTGTACAAAGCCAATTCAACCAAAGCGTCTGACCAAGCGGCTTTTCCAACGGTAGAAGAAGCCAAAAAATTCGACAACTCGGCTAATATTGCCCAAATCTTGGCTTTAAGGCATGAAGAAGCGGTTCTTTTGGGATTCAACAACTACGCCGAAGCGTCCGTAGAGACAAAAATGGCGAAATCACCCGCTGAAGTCATCACCTTTTTGCGTGACTTAGGCCAACGCGCCCGCCCGTTCGCCGAAAAAGACCTGGCCGACATGCGCGCTTTTGCCGCTGAGCACCTGAATTTAACGAATCCTCAACCGTGGGATTGGCCTTACATTGGCGAAAAGCTCAAAGAAGAGCGTTACTCCTTCAGCGAGCAAGAGGTCAAGCAGTATTTCACTGCACCCAAGGTTTTAGGGGGCTTGTTCAAAATCGTTGAAACCCTGTTTGACGTGGCGATTCGTGAAGACAAAGCACCCGTTTGGAACGATAACGTCAAGTTTTACCGCATAGAGCGCGCATCGAAGTTGATTGGTCAGTTCTATTTAGACCCAAGCGCCCGCACAGGCAAACGCGGCGGGGCGTGGATGGACGACGTACGCGCCCGCTGGCTGCGGCCAGATACTGGCGTGCTACAAACACCTGTGGCACACCTAGTCTGCAACTTTGCTGATGGCGTGGATGGCAAACCAGCTTTGCTTACGCACGACGACGTCACCACCCTCTTCCACGAATGTGGCCACGGCTTGCAGCACATGCTGACTACCGTGAACGAACGCGATGTCTCTGGCATCAGTGGCGTGGAGTGGGACGCGGTGGAGCTGCCCAGCCAGTTCATGGAAAACTTCTGCTGGGAGTGGGATGTGCTGAAACACATGACCGCGCATGTCGATACCGACGAGCCTTTGCCAAGAGCGCTGTTTGACAAAATGACCGCCGCTAAGAACTTCCAAAGCGGCTTACAAACGCTGCGTCAAATCGAGTTTTCGCTCTTTGACATGCTGCTGCATTGCGAAGAAAAGCCAAATGTGATGGCGATGTTGGCGCAAGTCCGCAAAGAAATTGCCCTGATTCAGCCTCCCGCCTACAGCCGCACCGCCCACACCTTCAGCCACATCTTTGCTGGTGGCTACGCAGCGGGCTACTACAGCTACAAATGGGCCGAAGTGCTGAGCAGCGATGCCTATGCTGCCTTTGAAGAAGCACGCTTAACCGGTGATGCCGATGGTACAAAAACAGGTCGCAAATACCGTGAAGCGATCTTGGAATCGGGCGGCAGCCGCTCAGCCATTGACTCGTTCAAAGCCTTCCGTGGCAGAGAACCCACACTAGACGCCTTGCTTCGTCACCAAGGCATGACATAGAATCATCGCATGAATGTCCAGTTATCTCGCAGCCGAGAATCGAAACCGTTAATACCGCAAATTGCTATAAAGTTAATAGCGGTATTAGCAATAATAATAACGGCTACAGTCGATTTACATGCTCAGCAGGTCTATAAAAGCATTGATAAAAATGGCCGTGTTACATATTCAGAAGTACCACCTTTGCCAAGTTCTGGCGACAAGCTAACGGGCGAATCTGTCGCGAATCCATCGCTTCCTTACACATTGCAACAAATCGTAAGTCGCTACCCAGTCACCCTTTACAGCGCAGAAAACTGCGCGCCTTGTATCAGTGCCCGCCTCATGCTGACCCAGCGCGGCGTGCCTTTTACGGAGCGCACGATTGCCAGCAACGAAGACATAGAAGCCTACAAACGTATCAATGGCGACACCAGCTTACCTCTAGCCACTATTGCCACGCAACAGCTCAAAGGCTATGAAGAAAGTGAATGGACCAAATATTTAGACGCAGCCGGCTACCCCAAATCGTCGGCCCTACCGCGTAACTATCGCAACCCTGAAGCGACGTCTTTGACGCCTAAAAAAGCAGCTGAAAAAGCTGAAAAAGAGGTAGCTGAAAAACCAGCTACAGCACGACCTGCACCTGCGCCTGTACCGCAAGCACCGAACAACAATCCGGCTGGTATCAAGTTTTAAAATTCTCCAGTACTTTGACCTGTAGTTGGAGGCACTTGCATCCAGCATGCATTGAAAGGACGAATGAAGAATTTCATTAAACGCATTTTGCGCATCATAGTCGTCGATTGGGCGGCTTTTTTGTTGCTAGCCTTGGTGCTGTCTGTCGGCGTTGCTTTTGCGCTATTTATGCAGCCCGTAGTTTTGGTCATTGCATCCGCGCAAGGCGACCAAAGTGAACAAAAAGTGGTTCAACTTTTGATCGATACCTTGGCTAAGGAGCGATCCGGTGTTCGCTTAGTGCCGTTGTGGACCAATGGCGCTGCAGAAAGTGCAGCAGCCTTGACCTCCGGCAAAGCCGATTTGGCCGTCATCCGTTCCGATGTCGTCGTTGGTCGTGGTGCCAGCAGTCTGGTGAGTTTGCGTAAATTCAACCCCGTTTTGTTTACGAAAAAAGGGATGAAGATCACCACCTTAAGCGACTTGCGCGGGAAGAGGATTGGCATTGGTGGGCAAGATGGTTTGAATCAGCTTCTGTTCCGTCAAATTCTGTCTCAAAGAGGTTTACAGGAACAAGATTACACGCTAGTACCACTCAAACGTGGCGAACAGGCCGACTATGCCAACCAGGGAAAAATTGATGCTTTTTTCTCCGTTTCCGCAGGGCGCACCCGATCCAACGAGACGTTTAATGACAATATTCGCAAATCTTGGGGTGAAAAATTGGTTGTCGTCACTTTCGACGATGCGGCCGCGTTGGCTTTGCGTATTCGAGGCGTCGAAACCGGAGAAATTGTGAAAGGTTTTTTTGGTGGTGATCCACCGAAACCAGAAGAAGATACCGACACAATCATCGTGTCAAATCGACTCGTCGCGAGTGAAAAAGTTAGCCCAAATACGGCAGTAGTCTTGACGCGAACGCTGTTTGCAATGCGCGACAAACGGCAATCTGAAGTGCCTGAGCTTCTAGCAATCGCAGCCCCCGCGCGCGATGTGCCAACCCTTCCCGTACACGCAGGAACGGTGCAATTACTCGATGGCGTTTATCAAGATTTTCTGGATCGCTATATCAACCATATGTTCATCGCCGTCGCCTTGTTGGGCGCTCTGGGCTCAGGCGTGCCAGCCATCAATGCCAGACGGCGGCGCGTGCAACGTGAAAAATCAGTTGAGGATTTGAACCATCTTTTTGGTCTCAGTGAACGCATCGCGCAAGAGGACGATCCCCAGTTGGTACGCCAATACCTCAAGGAAGCAGATACGATTTTTCAACGCAGCCAGATTGCCTGCGCAGAAGGCCAAGTCAGCACAGGCACCCTACTAGCCCTGCAAGCCGCCGTGAATCGTTGTCATCGGACGGCGGAAGTGAATATTGCGCTTTGATCGCACACAACAATCCGGCTGGGATTAAGTTTTAAAAGCTATTCAAACACCTTATCGTCATAAGCTTCTGAGTACGTCTTCCACTCGGTACTTATGTTGTCAGCGCAAGTAGCACTGGCCTTGCGCAATACTTTCTGCCACGAATCGTCGCTGTCGAAATCCACTAACTGATCTGCAATTGCGGAGCCTTGGCGACCGCTGCCACGCAGGTGTGACCATGCGGTGCATTGCCCGATGGCCTGCATCAGTTCGTTCAAGCGGCGCTCGTCATTGCCCTTTTCTACAAACGACACCCTGTCCGCAGACGGCTGCAAATCGCGCAACACGTAGTTGTTTTTGTTCATCTGCACCGCATGCAGAAATGCGACGGGTACGGCCTGTGCGCGCTGTGTCAACGCAACCACACGCTCCCCCTCGCTTGCCCACTTCGGTTGCTTAAGCGTGAGCGCGGCTGTGAGTGCAGACGGCACGGCCTGTTTCAAATCAAGCAGGTAGTTGTTGTCAGGGCTCCCATTGCCTCGCACCAGCACAACGAATCGATCCACGCCGAGGCTGCCATTACCTGCAATTCGGCGAGCGACATCAAGCACGTCGTAGAACGTCGGTTCATTTTGCGTTTTGGCGAATTTCTCCATAAACTCGCCAACCTGCGCATGCTGGTCTTTGCTCGCGGCGAGTGCTTTTTTACCATCGATCAACAGTTTGCGCTTTTTGCCGCTTTTGGTGATTCTGGTGCTTCTGGAATCCAGAAAATCTACACGTTTACGCTCGCCAACCGTCGCCAAAAGCTCGTGCACCGGCCCGGTCGCGGTGTCTCGCTCCAACCACCGTGCGCTGCCGTGTCGCAGCTGCTGGAAGTACGCGGCGAGCAACCCGTCAACAAGTTCGCGCACCCGATCGGGTTTGAATTGAAGCTCCGCGCAAGCCAGTCGCACGCTGGTCAACACCCGCACAATGTCCCAACTGGCGGGGATCAATGCAGATTCATCAAAATCGTTGATGTCAAAATAGGACAGCCGGTTGTCACCCTTATAGCTGCCAAAATTCTCCAAATGCAAATCACCGCACGACCAAACTGCAGGCGCTTTAGCCAACGCTTTTAGTTCGGGCAGTTGTCCCGGAAACAGATGGCAAGTGGCACGAAGATAAACAAACGCGCTACTTCGCATATTGTTGTACTTCATAGCCAGCCGCTCTGGCTCTCGCTCCGCGTTGTACTCCTGAATCCGCTTGATCAATTTGCTCATGATGAATCTCGCTTTCCTGAAGCTGATAGTGTTATCTGCCGATAACACACTAAAGGCTTTTATATTAGTCGACGATCAGAGCTTTGATGTGACAGAAATATGACGGAGGAGTGACGGCGGAAGTTTTTAAACGCTTGTGCATTGTTCAACACACGGCATAAGCCTTCTTCCACCAAGACACGCCCGCTGTGAATCGGCAATTTATTCGCGTATGGTCGAATGTTTGAGTTAGCCCGTATGGCTCCTTATTGAGCCTCGACGATCTTCCAGTATGCGTCCTTGCGGACGATCTTACCGTCTCGAAACTCGTAGTGATCGCATCCGCGGACCTTGACATGTTCTCCGGTGGGTCTTGTGCCCGTAAGCAGCCATTCCGAAAAGAGCATGTTTCCGCTACTCCAATGACGGGTATCGCCGTAGTGGACATCTGGAAGACCTTGAAAGCGCGTCGCCAGTCCCTCTCGAACCGCTGCCTTGCCGACAAAGCGTTGTCCCCACTGATCTGGCCCGCGGGGCATGTCGAGCGAACAATCGTCGGCAAAGAAGTCCATGATCGCGTTTAGATCATGGGCATTGAACGCATCGAGAATAGCCGCCGCCGTGTCTATGGCATCGAACTGCGTTTGAGACATGGCGTTTTCCTCTTCAAAAAATGGAATGCACTGGAACGGATTTGTAACAATGCGGGCTAACGTTTGACTTGAAGTTGGGCGTTGCTGCCACTACCGAGGTACCCAGCCACCACACACGGGGAAGACTTGGCCAACAAAACAACCAGCTGGCTCGCTGCAGAGATAGGCTGCGAACTCGGCATCTTCCTTCGCTGCGACGAGACGCCCCAGGGGAACCTCTCGTTTCAAGCGTTCTTGGAAGCGCGGATTGGTATGCACCTCAGCGGGGAAGTAAGTCGGGTTGTCGACGAAGTTCTGCGCGATGGCATTCACCTGGACATTGTGGATGGCGACTTCCACGCCGACGGCTTGAACGTACGCGAGTTGCGCACCACGAGCGGCGCTGTAGGTCGATGCGCGCTTCATGCCGCGCAGCGCTGACGCACTACCCATGACAAGGATCTTGCCGGCACG
>JANPLX010000115.1:0-7666 GCA_031422495.1 Polaromonas sp.
GCAAACCAGTCAAACCATAAGCTGCGCAGCCGCTGGCTAGTAGCATGCAAATGGGTAATAAGATGTGGGCAGATTGGCGATTTTTAAATGTATTTTTTGCTATATTATTAATAGCAATATAGGCAATAAATACGCTGGCTATTACCAAATATGATGCATAAAATTGAGTATCATTCAGAGACTTTTGCAACAACTGCAGCCAAGTCCCTACTACCCAAACCAGCAAGGTTGCAAAAAGCAAGCTAGCCCGACCAGGCCAGAACGATATAAGCGTCATATGGTCATTCGCTCAACGAAAGCGCTAAACTTGTGCGGCGTTCTTCCATGCAAGGGCTGCGGCTTCGGCATCTCCTCGTTGCTCCGCCAACTCGGCCAGAGCACGCCAAGCGCGACGCTTCAAATTGAAGTCTTTTAACTGAGGCGCAGCTTGTGCCAATTGTTGCTGCGCCTTCCCCCATAGTTGGTGATATTTACAAGCGAAGCCCGCAAGGTACTGTAAACGCGCATCTCTAGGATTCGCCAATTGAGCTTTTTCGATCCTTGCCAGCCACTGCATGTCTTGCGCTGCCAATATCACCTCCAGCGTATGTATCAACTCGGCGCAGCGTATGCTGTCAACACTGTTTAAGCTACTTTCGGAGCCAGTCAGCTCAAGCCAGGCTGGCAGCAACCAATCTGACACTTGCTGAACATGTCCATTCAGGACGCTGAGTTTGTAAGCGGCATGAATGGCAACATCCCCTTGCAAGCGATCACTCGCATCAAGGTCTCGCCATGTGGCTTGCAGCTGGGCGGTATCTCGCGCATCATCCAGAAGCTTCAACACTAAACTTTTAATCAAACTAGGTGCTACATCTTTGGAGAAAGCGTGGTGCTTGGCAAGCAAACGGGTTGTCTCTAGCGCTTCAACACTTGAATGATTGAGCTGTGCCGCTTTGAGTTTGAGTCTGAGCGCTATGGTTCGTCGCGCTGCGCCACCGGGCAATTGAGCTAGCCATTGCTGGGCACCAGAGGCATCGCGGTCGTCCAGCGCCCAACTAGCAGCTAAAAGCTGTGTACCTTCGCGGGTGTCAAGCGAAGCGCGCTGATGTTGGTGCTCTAAAGCTTGTTTTAAATGATCATCTCTAGCAGTGACATCTTGCAAAGCATGTGCACTTTGAGCCGCCATCACGTGCGCCAAAGCACGCAGTTGCGGCTCATTTCCTACCAGATCAGATGCTTTAGGGTGCGAGTGTTCTCTAGACCTATCCAAACTCAGTGCTGACAAAGCGGATTTACGTGAGCGAATATACCGACCCGCCAAAAAATGCGACTGTGCATTGAAAAGCTCAGCATTGATCGCCCGCTCTTTTTGCAGCGCTCGCCAGCGTTTGGCTTGCTCCGGCAAAGCAAACAAAAGCGCCGCTGTTCGCATAGCGGCATAAATCAACGCAAAACTAAAAACCAGCGCGAGAATAACAAAATTCAGCGACAAATCGACTCTGTAAGGAGCCCAATACAGCGTGACTGTCGCATCATTGTTTCCCGCAAAAACGGCCACTGCGACAGCAATGCCAAACAAAGCCAAAAACCACAAAGCGGCGCGCATTATTTACCTGCCGCAGCCAGCGTCAACGCGGCCAATGATGAGTCAAGCGCTGGAATTGTTGCATTGCTGAGTTGCGTTTGCACTTGCGATAGCGCGTTTTGCAAAAGTAACGCTTGTTTGGAAGTTGGGTCGCTGTATTTGCGCACATCCTCGGCGACAGAAGCCAAATCTGATTTGGCAGACTGAATTTGCCGACCTAATAAACCCAGCCGCGCATTGAGCACTTTGAGCTTGAGATTTTCACGCAAAAAATAAGTTTGCTCAGGCGATAGCAGTACAGCATCCGGGTTTTCAATGCGGCTCACGCGCACCAACTTCACAAGCTCAGACCGTACGATTTGCCAATTGTTTTGCCAGAAATTTTGCAATCTGACTTGCCAGTCAGAACCCTGATTGCTAGCAGTAGTCACACCCGGCTTAGCGCCAACCGTTTTCGAAGCTGCGTCGGGTTTCTCAACCTTGGGCGCTCTAACAACCGCGGTCACGGTATTTAGCATAGGCAACTCTTCAACCAAGCGACTAATTTCATCTAATTTCACGAGCAAACTCGGAATATCTGTCACCGCAGCCGCCTTGATTTTTTCGGTATCACTGGCCAAGGCTTTTCGCACGCCGCTAAGTCGCGGTTGTGCTGCGCGCACCAATCGCTGGTCCGCTGTTTTCAAAGCTGCCAAAAGCGGTTCCACGCTTCCTGTCAACTGCGCTTGTTGCTGCGCCAAACGAAGCGCTGACTCCACATCCACCACTAAATTTTCATCGCGTGAACGGGACAAACTTTGCATCAACTCGTCCAGCTGGCTCCGCTGCAGGGCGACTTCGCTCAGCCTTGTTTCGTTCAACGATGATCTGGCAGACGCTTCCCGCGCCACTTCTTGGGCATTTTTAGCCAAACTTCGCGCTTCCACGCTTAAATTGGTCGCATCAGCGCTTTGTCTGGCTAAGTGCCCTTGCATATTCGTCAATTTACGCCATAAATAGAAGCTAGCCAGCATAGATATTGCCAAAGCCGCTATCATAAATATAGTGAAAATCTTAGGGAATCCGGTTAATTCACGCTTTAATTCAGGTTTTAAAGCATTGTTTTGGGCGGCCAAATTGTCTACTGTGACTGCATGAACAGGCAGTGCCTCGGGGTTGTTAGATGCATCTTTGTTGGGAATGTCGCTCATAGCAGAGATTCTATAGAAGCCACCACATCGGCAAGCAAGGGGCGTGACTCGTAAACAACACCAAATCCTGCCATTTTGGCAGCCTGTGCAATACGCGGATGGGTGGTAATCGCTCTGGCATTAGACCAATTTAAGTCTGAAACTGTACGCAGGTTGGCTAATGCTTCAGAACTGCTGAGCAGCCAGACAGATTTATCCATAGCGGCTTGCGCCATCAGCGCCAAATCTACCGCATCAAACACAGGTGCACTGCGCTCGTAGCTGACTACAAAATCTACCTGCACACCAGACGTCGTCAACTGGTTTGCCAACCAAGGACGGCCGTTCATGGGTGCGCCGTCAGCATCTTTCACATCTACAGAGCGTCCCCGAACAATCAGCACCTTGTCGCCCGATTTGACTTGGTTTTTAACGCTGTCCCACAATGCTTCTGAGTCAAATTGCGCAGCATCTGCAGCCGGTGAATCAATGCTGTCGTTCGGCACTCCCTGCGCCAGCAGAGCCTCCCGCGTACCCGGGCCAGTAGCCCACATTCTGGGTGCTACTGCTTTATTTTGTAATAATGCTATATTTTTAATAGCATTATAGGCAATTAATACGCCGGCTAGAGTTATATCTGCAAGGTAAAAATAACGTACTGCATTGCTACTGACAAACATAGCCGCACTGTATTGGTGCAAATTCTCCCGCGCCTTCACGACGTCGTCGTTACCCGCTGGCGCGCCTATGTGAATCAAAGGCAGCGCGACGGCATCAAAATGCAAATCTCGCAACTGCTTGACCCAAGCATCGGCCTCAAGGCGCGGGCGGGTCACGATGACTCTCACTCTTGTTCCCCACTTTGAAAAAGGGGGGTTAGGGGGGATTTAATCATCGCCTACCAACTTGGTATATTTGCGCGCCCCGCCAGCCAAAAGCTTAACTGCGACCTGCTCACCCATGCGGCTCGCGGCGTCCAAATCACCTGTATTTTGAGCCAAATTTTGCGACAGATCAGTAACAACCAAGCTGTTCAAAGGCAACGTTTTCTCATCCTCAGGCTCACCCCAAGCGGCATTCAGCCGTAATTGCACACCATCCCACACCGCATGCGCTGCCAAAGGCATGGAGCAGCTACCGCCCATGGCACGGCTAACGGCTCGCTCGGCAGAAACGGCCATCCACGTCGGTAAGTGCGCCAATGGTGCTAATGCGGCAACCAAATCAGCGCGATTGGCCTTGATTTCAATGCCTAAAGCACCCTGACCTGCAGCTGGGAGCATCTGTGTCGTCTCAAAAACGGCACGAATACGTTGCGCCAAACCCAAACGTTTCAGCCCTGCAGCGGCCAAAATAATCGCGTCAAACTGCCCTTCGTCGAGCTTGCGCAAACGGGTGTCTAAATTGCCGCGCAGGGGGACAATCTTCACATCTGGTCGCAGCGCTTTAAGCAAAACGACTCGTCGCAGGCTGGACGTGCCCACTGTTGCGCCCAGTGGCAAAGCAGCCAAATTGGCGTAGTTATTCGACACAAAGGCGTCGCGCGGGTCTTCGCGTTCCATCACGCAGGCTAGGGCGAAGCCTTCAGGCAAATCCATAGGCACGTCTTTGAGTGAATGCACGGCAATGTCTGCCGAGCCATCGTCTAAGGCGTTTTCTAGCTCTTTCACAAACAGCCCCTTGCCGCCTACTTTGCTGAGTGAGCGGTCCAAGATTTGGTCGCCCATCGTGGTCATACCCAGCAGTTTGACCCTGTGACCGTGCGCTTCCAACAAAGCTTTTACATGCTCAGCTTGCCATAGTGCGAGGCGGCTTTCGCGGGTGGCGATGGTTATGTTCAATAACGGATGATGAGTTTTATTCGACATTCTTAGGTTTTGTATTGGAAACTCGTTGGTAACTTGTTGGTTCTGTAGAGATAAATATGCACAAGTTTTGATGCTAGCATGTGCAACAACCATGAAAACACAAACCCTCAAAAAATCTGAATCCTCTAAATCACAATCTCAATCTATAGCCAAACAAAAGCTCAATGAGCGGCCTTTGGTTGAAGATATTCGGTTGCTAGGTCGAATTTTAGGCGATGTGATCCGGGAGCAAGAGGGCGAGGCCGCTTTTGAGTTGATTGAGAAGATTCGCACTCTGTCCGTCGCTTTTAGACGTGATGAAGACCACACGGCCGACAAAGCGCTCAAAAAACTGCTCAAAGGCTTGTCGGGCGACCAAACGGTGAGCGTGATTCGCGCTTTCACCTATTTCAGCCATCTGGCCAATCTGGCGGAAGACAGGCACCACATTCGCCGACGCGCTGTGCATGAGCGCGTGGGTGACACGCAAGAAGGCAGCATTGAAGTGGCCTTGGCACGCTTGCGCTGGGCGGGCATCACACCCAAAACCATCTCACAAACCTTGGCAAAAAGCCATGTTTCCCCTGTATTGACAGCGCACCCCACCGAAGTTCAGCGCAAAAGTATTTTGGATGCAGAGCGTGATATTGCCCAACTCCTGACCGCACGAGACGAGATAAAAATGCGCAGTTTGGCCAGCGTTCACAACATACATGGTGGCAAAGATGCTAGCAAAGACAAATTATCGCCCAAAGAACTGAGCGCTAACGAATTGCAGCTGCGCGCCCGCGTGATGCAACTGTGGCAAACGCGATTGCTGCGCTACTCCAAACTCACGGTAATGGATGAGATTGAAAACTCGTTGAGTTATTACGAGTCGACGTTTCTGCGCGAAATTCCCAAACTGTATGCAGAATTGGAACAATCACTCGGCAACCAGCCCGTACACAGCTTTTTACGCATGGGCCAATGGATTGGTGGTGACCGCGATGGCAACCCCAACGTCAGCGCCCAAACGCTGCAATACGCCCTGCGCCGTCAGGCAGAAATGGTGCTGCGGTTTTATTTAACGGAAGTGCATTATTTAGGCTCTGAATTGTCGATGTCGTCGATTTTGGTGCCTTTGTCTAAGCCTATGAAAGCTTTGGCGGAAAAATCGCCTGACACCAACGAACATCGCAAAGATGAGCCATATAGACGCGCTTTGACAGGCGTCTATGCGCGTTTGGCGGCGAACTTAAAGGACATGACGGGTGGCGATGCAGCGCGCCATGCCGTTGCGCCGCAAAACCCCTACAAACAAGCTGAAGATTTTTTAGCGGATCTGCGCATCATTCAAGCATCACTGCAAAACAACCACGGCGAGGCTTTGGTTAGCCAGCGTCTGCACCCTTTGATACGCGCAGTTGAGGTGTTTGGTTTTCACCTGGCCACGGTCGATTTACGCCAAAGCTCTGACAAGCATGAAGAAGTCGTCGCCGAACTGCTGTCTGTGGCACGTTTAGAGCTTGCTTATTCAAGTTTGGACGAGCAAGCCAAACGCAGCTTGCTGGTCAAATTGCTAAGCGATGCACGACCTTTGCGTGTTTTGGATGCCACATATTCGGATCACACCCGTGGGGAATTGGCTATTTTTGAAGCAGCCAAAGCCATGCGCCAGCGTTATGGCCACCATGCTATTCGCCACTACATCATCAGCCACACAGAAACCGTCAGCGACTTGTTGGAAGTCTTGCTATTGCAAAAAGAAGTCGGCTTGATGAAAGGCACGCTGGACAAACAAGCTAGCCACGACTTGATTGTCGTACCCCTCTTTGAAACCATCGAAGACCTGCGCAACGCCGCACCCATCATGCGCGAGTTTTACGCTCTGACGGGGATGGTGCAGCAAGTGCAGCGCAGTGGTGGCGAGCAGGACATCATGTTGGGCTACTCTGACAGCAACAAAGACGGCGGTATTTTCACCAGCAATTGGGAGCTGTACCGCGCTGAGATTGCACTCGTCGAATTGTTTGACGAGCTGGCTGCCTCCCATGGCATCACACTGCGCATGTTCCATGGCCGTGGCGGGACAGTCGGACGTGGTGGTGGCCCGAGCTACCAAGCTATTTTGGCGCAGCCACCAGGCACGGTGCGTGGCCAGATTCGACTGACGGAGCAAGGCGAGGTAATTGGCTCCAAATATGCCAACCCTGAAATTGGCCGTCGTAATCTAGAAACCTTGGTGGCCGCCACCTTGGAAGCCACTTTATTGCAGCCCACCAAATCCGCCAGTGCCAAGTTTTTAGGTGCCGCTGCAGCTTTGTCGCTGTCCAGCATGGCGGCTTACCGTGCTTTAGTCTATGAAACACCCGGTTTTACGGATTACTTTTTCCAGTCTACCCCCCTACGGGAAATTGCCGAACTGAACCTAGGCTCGCGCCCAGCGTCGCGCAAAGCATCACAGAAAATTGAAGACTTGCGTGCCATTCCTTGGGGTTTCAGCTGGGGGCAATGCCGCTTGACCTTGCCCGGTTGGTACGGCTTTGGCTCTGCGGTTCATGCGTTTTTGCATGAAAAACATGCACCCGCTGACTCTAAAAAACAGCTCGCTCAGCTCGCACTCTTGCAAAAAATGGTCAAAGACTGGCCATTTTTCCGCACCTTGCTGAGCAATATCGACATGGTTTTGGCAAAAAGTGATTTGGCCTTGGCCTCCAGATACGCCGAATTGGTGACCGACGCCGCCTTGCGCAAAAAGATTTTCAACCGCATTGAAACCGAATGGCATTTGACGGTAACAGCGCTGCAATTGATCACTGGCGACAAACAGCGCCTCACCAACAACGCTGCCCTGCAACGCTCCATCCGCCACCGCTTCCCCTATATCGATCCCCTGCACCACCTGCAAGTTGAGCTGGTACGCCGTTACCGCGCAGGCCAATCCGACGAGCGGGTACAGCGCGGGATTCATATTTCCATCAACGGGATTGCGGCTGGGTTGCGGAATACGGGCTAGCATGTAAAGAACCGGCTAGAGCATGAAATCAGACTCTAGTCGGCGTATTTATTGCCTAAATAGCTATATTGTTTATAGCTAAAAT
>JANPLX010000116.1:0-3374 GCA_031422495.1 Polaromonas sp.
CCAGCATGGTCGCCAGTGCTTCCAAGATTTGAACGCGGCGTTCGCCCGGTTTGGGTCGTTTGCGGGCGGTTTCACCCGTTTGTGAGTTTGTGTTGTTTTCTGTGGCTTGCATGTTGTCAGTCATGTGGTGTCTTCGTTAATGATTGTCTTGATTTTCGCACAGCCATTAAGACAACAAAAGCTCGATTTTTTCATCTTTTAGGGCATCTGTTTGAAAAAATAAAAAAATACCGTCGTTTTTGAGCCTGCTGAGGTCTTCCAAAGCGATTCCATCTGCGTTATGTTGACTCAAGTGACTGTCGTCACGGGAGGCCTTACTATGACTGCCATGCGTACTACGAGCAAGCGTTTAGTTAGTGAAAAAGCGTTAGAAAACGTTTTGGAGCAAATGTTGCTCTCCCCCGGCCTGAAAGATGCGCCGGTGATGGACTTGATGTGCTCCCACTTTGTGCTGACTTTGGCCGCCAAACAAGGCCCTAAGTTCAATGTGCGCCGTGATTTGAACAGCCTGCTCGCCTTAACGGGTCGTCATATGGTGTGGCCCACCCACGTTTTTACTAAAATTCGCGAGTTTTTGAACCGTCGTTGCAAAGACAACGAGATTTGGCGCGGGCATGAAGCCTTAAACAACCAAGAGTTCTTAGAGCGGCATGGTGTTTGGCGTGGCCCTTACGAAGAGGGCACGATGTATTTTTACCTCGACGAGTTTGCCAAAGACCAGCCGAAAGAGCTGCTGTCCGTACTCGCCATCACGGGTGAGTGGTTAACGCATGCCCTCAAGAAGCAAAGCACCCTGATTGAGAAAAACATTGCCGCTTTGAGCAATTTGCTGCAACTGAACAAAGCCGAGCGTGCGCTGCTGTTGTACGGCACGATGGCGCGTTACCAGCGTGATTTACGCAGTATTTTGGTGGAATTCAAAGTGAGCAATGCGCCAGAAGCGTTTGCGGCGATTGCCGAAGTCGCAGGCGTCACCGCCGCTGAAGTTGGCGAAGCTTTGCGCGCAGGTTCGCGTCTCGAGCGCATCGGTTTGGTCGAAAACCTGATTTCCGAGCACAGCATCACCGATTTGTCTGATTTGATGAAGGTCAGCGAAAAATTGCCACCAGTTTTGATGCGCGAATACCGCGACCAAAGTGAGCTGATGGCGGTGTTTACCAAGCCTGCCAGCAAATCAGCTTTGACCTTGAACGACTTTTCGTTTGTGCAAGAAGACACGCAAGTGCTCTGCGCGTTGATCAAAAACGCGGTGGAGCGCAAAGAGTTGGGCGTGAATGTGCTGCTCTACGGCCCGCCGGGTACAGGTAAAACTGAGCTGGCCAAAGTGGTGGCACAGTCGTCAGGCTTGGATTTATACGAAGTGGAATATGCGGATCGTGAAGGTAACTCGTTGAGTGGCCGTGATCGGTATCGCTCATTGCAAATTGCCCAAGTTTTTCTGAAAAGCAGCCCGCAAGTGGCGTTGATGTTTGACGAGGTGGAAGATGTTTTCCCCGCCGTCAGTATTGACGCAGCTAATTTGATGGCGCGGCAAGAGCAGCAGGCTTTTTCAAGTTCGGTGAACCACAGTATCAACGGCAAAGCGTGGGTGAACCAGATATTGGAAACCAACCCTGTGCCAACCATTTGGGTGACCAACCGCATTGAGCAAATTGACCCCGCTTTCCGCCGCCGCTTTGCTTACCATTTAGAGCTGAAATCTCCACCTCCTGGTGCGCGCGAGCAACTGGTGCGCAAGACGCTGGAAGGCGTGGAAATTAGCCCCGAGTTTGTGGCGAAGTTGACCGAGCGCAAAGGCTTGACGCCTGCGCAGATCCGTACCGCAGTGCGTTTTGCAGGCTTGGCAACTAGTGAGAGTATGGGTTTAGAAACGCTGATTGAACGACAGTTGAAAAACGCCGATGCCGCTCTGGGCACCAAAGTCGAGAATGACAAGAGCCGCCCATCGGTGACGAGCTATAACTTGGACATGCTCAATGTGGAATCGCGTTTTGAAATTCCGCGCATTGTGAAAGCCTTGAAAGACCGTGGCCATGGTACTTTGTGCTTTTATGGCGCTCCTGGCACGGGTAAAACTGCGCTAGCAGAGCACATCGCTAAAGCGCTTGAACGACCGTTGATCGTGAAGCAAGCCAGCGATTTGATGAGCAAGTTCGTCGGCGAAACCGAGCAAAATATGGCCGCCATGTTCAAAGAAGCCGAAGCTGAAAATGCGGTGCTGCTGTTAGATGAAGCGGATAGCTTTTTGCAAGACAGACGTGGTGCGCAACGCAGTTATGAGGTGACGGAAGTCAATGAAATGCTGCAAGGCATGGAGCGCTTCAAAGGCATTTTTGTCTGCACAACCAACTTGCTAGACCGCATCGACCAAGCCGCTTTGCGTCGCTTCACCTTCAAAATCAAGTTCAAACCGCTCACACCCGAGCAGCGTGAAACCATGTTTGTCATAGAGGCGTTAGCCGGTGAAGTAGCTAAATTCGACGCAGATTTGAAAATACGGTTAGCAAAATTAGAAGTACTTTGCCCTGGTGATTTTGCAGCGGTGAAGCGGCAAATCGATATTTTGGGCGAAGGTTTCACGGCGGATGAGTTCATGAGCCAGCTAGAGGCTGAGCACCGTATCAAGCCCGAAGTGCGTGAGGCACGGAGCATGGGATTTTTACAGTAAATTTTAAGAATTAACCCTTGAAATTGGCATATAGCCGGCGTATTTATTGCTTAATTAGCTATTGAATAAATAGCAGAAAATGCAATATTTATTAGACTATCGCACCGCATGAAGAACCTCATCGCCATAAGCGATGAGTTTTTTCGCCCCTATGCCGCTGATGCCATCTAAATCGCTGAGTTGTTGCGGGTCCCGTTGGGCGATAGCTATCAGGGTGGCGTCGTGGAAGATGACGTAGGCGGGTAGGTTGTGCTCACGCGCGACTTCGGCTCGCCAGGCTTTTAGGGCGGCAAAGCGGCGTTCTCCTGCTGCGTCCAGTGATGCATTGGCGGTTTTAGCCGCTGATGTTGCGCTGCGTTTGGATTTACTTCCTTTGGCGCTAGCAGCCTCTGATTCGCGCAGCATCACTTTAATATGACCCTTGAGCACCTCGCGCGAAGCATCGTTAAGTTGCAAGGTGTTGAATGCGGCAGCGTTGATGTTCAAAGCGCCGTTTGCAATCAGTTGTCGCAACACACTGCGCAGCTGTGTTTCGCTGAAAGTAGCACCAATACCAAAGGTGCTGATGGCTTCGTGGCCAAATTGCGTCACTTTTTCAGTTTTTTTACCCCGCAAAATATCCATGATGTGACCTGCCCCAAAGCTGATGCCGCTGTGCTGCTGCACGCGGTAAATGGTGCTGAGCAGCTTGCGGGCGGCATCGGTG
>JANPLX010000117.1:0-3942 GCA_031422495.1 Polaromonas sp.
GTAGCCTAAAAAAGCCAAGCTGTATTTGTACTCGGTGTTTTCAGAAGTTCGTAGCAATTTCATACCCAGCACGTGGGTATAAAAGTCGATAGAGCGCTGAAGGTTGCCAACGCGAAGCATGGTGTGTAGAAATCTCATGGATGCTATTGTGACGTGATTTGAGGGGTGTTCACAAGCCCTTTAAAAACGATGCATTGAAACGGTTTCACAGAGATAGTTCATAATAGTTACTGTTGTTTCCATGTTTAGTTTGATACTAGTTCGATGTTGGTTTCTGATTTCTTGCTATAAGCAAATGTTCGGAGGTGATTTTGAAAGTTTTGAAATTGTCGGCTCAAGGACTGCCCCAGTCTTGGATTTCGCTGGAAGAAGCGGTGATTCACTACGCGTGCAAAGACGTTAGGTGGGAGTCTGGCGGCCAAGTGGCGGTGTACCATGGCGGGCACAACGCCATCACGGGTGAGCAATCCATCATCACCGTCAACAGCATCATCGGTACGCGTGGTGTGCCAAAAAATAACCCTTTTTTATCGAAACCCGGCTTAACCAACGGCAAGCTCTTCATACGCGACCGTAATGTTTGCGCCTATTGCGGCAGTCGCTTTTGCGAGCAAGAATTGACGCGTGAACACATTATCCCATTTGCACAAAACGGCATCGACACATGGATGAATGTCGTGACCGCGTGTCGTGGTTGTAACCACCGCAAAAGTAGCCGCACACCCGAGCAAGCTAATATGCCTTTGCTGTATGCGCCCTATGTGCCGAGCTTGTGGGAAGATTTTATTTTGCGAAATAGGCGCATCTTGGCAGATCAGATGGAATTTTTAATGGCGCATGTGCCAAAAACATCGCGCTTGTCGGGCTGATGGTTTGCAAAAATTAAAGGAATGCGTATGACAACATGGGATGCTGCAGCGCTGGACAAACTCTACAACAACCGCTTGCTGGTACCAGACTGCATGGAGACTTTGCAGCGCTGGACTCAAGACTCTGCGGCCGTTCGGCAATCGGCTATTTGTCAGGTTGATGTGAAATATGGTGAGGGTGCAAACGAAAACTTGGATATTTTTCCTTGCACAACAGCACATGCACCTGTGCTGATTTTCATCCATGGCGGGTATTGGCGCTCACTCGACAAATCAGACCAGTCATTTATCGCCCCGGCTTTTACACGGCAAGGCAGTTGTGTTGTGGTTCCCAACTACAGTTTGTGCCCTGCTGTCACGGTATCTGACATCGTTTTGCAACTCGTTAAAGCGGTGTCTTGGGTCTATAAAAACATAGAAAAATATGGCGGCGACCATAGGCGCATCACCGTAGCTGGTCACTCGGCTGGTGGCCATTTGACAGCCATGATGCTGAGTTGCTTGTGGCCAAGTTATGACAAAGATTTACCGATGGATGTCGTGAAAAATGCGCTGTCGATTTCTGGTTTGTTTGAGATGGAAACACCCATGCATAGCCCGTATTTGCAAGATTCGTTGCATCTCACACCTGATGAAGTGAATCGCATCAGCCCAGCGTGGATGCCAGCACCTATCTGGGGCAAGCTCTACAGTGTGGTCGGTGCAGATGAGTCGGCTGAATTTTTACGCCATGCACAATTGATTCAATATGCATGGGGTAAAACAACGGTGCCGGTGTGCGAGCAGCTGCTGGGTTTGAACCATTTCAGCATCCTTGAAACGCTGTGCCAGCCTAGGCATAGGCTGCATCAGCTTGCCCTAGAACTCTTGCACCATTGAAGCTGGAGATGTAGCAGCAATTTCTTGTAGGGCTTACATCAACAAATGCTCGCCAGCGTTGTCACCGCCCAGCAGTACATAGTTGACCTTACGGATATCGAGTAATTTTTTACCACCTGAGTAGCTGATCGAGCTTTGCACGTCTTGTTCCATCTCGATCAAGGTGTCTTTCAACGTGCCTTTGATAGGTTCCAAAATGCGTTTGCCTTCAACGTGTTTGTATTCGCCTTTGTTGAAGTCAGACGCGCTGCCGTAGTATTCTTTGTAGAGCTTGCCGTCCACTTCAACGGTGGTGCCTGGGCTTTCTTCAAGTCCTGCCAGCATCGAGCCGATCATGATCATGGTCGCACCAAAACGAATCGACTTGGCGATGTCGCCATGCTCACGAATGCCGCCATCGGCAATGATAGGCTTTGTCGCCACGCGAGCGCACCACTTCAGAGCGCTGAGCTGCCAGCCGCCTGTACCAAAACCTGTTTTGAGGCGTGTGATGCACACTTTGCCTGGCCCAATGCCCACTTTGGTCGCGTCAGCGCCCCAGTTTTCTAGGTCGATGATGCCTTCAGGTGTACCCACATTGCCGGCAATGATGAATGACTTGGGCAGCTTTTCTTTCAAATACCCAATCATGTTTTTCACGCTATCCGCATGGCCATGGGCGATGTCGATGGTGATGTAATCGGGTTCTAAGTCTTGCGCTTTGAGTTGATCAACGGTCTCGTAATCCGCTTGCTTCACACCCAGAGAAATGGAGGAGAAAACGCCAGCGGCTCGCATGTCTTTGACGAATTGGATATTGTCCAAATCAAAGCGATGCATCACGTAAAAATAGCCATTTTTTGCCAGCCATATGCAAATCGGCACATTGATGACTGTTTTCATATTCGCGGGGACGACCGGAATACGGAATGTGCGTCCACCTAGCTCGATGCTAGCATCGCATTCAGAGCGGCTTTCTACACGGCATTTCCGAGGCAAAAGCAGTACGTTCTCATAATCAAATATTTCCACAGTCGTCGTCCTTCAAATCAATGAATCAAAGTAATTTTCAAAAAATCACAAAAAGTACAGGCAAAAAAAAACCGAGCCACAAATACATGGGCCCGGTGATTGATTCTACTAGCTTCAGCAATGAGCTGGTTGAATAATTTCCAAGCTGCAAAAATTCATAATTATTTAAGCTCAACGCACAACGACTGAGCGGCAGCCAATACTTGGCCTTTGTCGTCTTGTACCCAACCAAACACATGCAAATTATCAGGATTCACGCCTTGAGGAATGCTGAGGGGTCTGCGGGTCAGTATCACTTGCTTTTCGTTCTTTTTCCTTGAAATCGGCGCTACTTGCCAGCTCTCAACCAGCATATTTCTGACTAGGCTACGTTCAATCGGGCTGTCAGCTGTTCCTTTTGGGATGGTTTCAGTTAATAGTAATACTGCAGTTAGATTTTTCGATTTAGACAGATTCTGTGGAAATCGGGTTAACTCTATAGAAGAGCCGATATATCCCGCAACGGCCAGCCCATGTGCGACGCGGATTTTGTAGGCTGACGATGCAATAGTAGTTTTGACGATGTGTTGTTCTTTGGGTAAGCTGATTTGCAGGTTTTCAAGCCGTAGCAAGGCATCTCGGTTGGCCGCAGCTGACAGCGGCGCATCTTCGCCCGCTGGGCTGGGTGCTATCCAATCAAGTATCTCTCCTGAACTTACACCAGATGTGTTGGTCAGCAATGGCTTGGTCCAACAAGCCTCGCAATCCGCGTTGGTAAAGCGCTCTGAAATTGACTTCACTGCCACGGCTTGGTCGCTGGAGCAGGAAGATTGCGCGGCAATTTGGGTGGATTGCAGTGCAAAAAGTAGCAGTAGGAAATATTTCATAGTTACAAACGTTTAGGGTTCAGACGCTCTGCAGAGTTTCTACAATGGCTTATGTTTCCAGAAAATCAAGTCTTTTCGTCAGTTTCCACTGAAGTGGTCATTCCAGTATCTTCGCATCTTACAAACTTCTCCCACTACGCGGGCGGTTTGCTGAATAACCTTAATCCTGAGCAGTTGGCTGCCGTCACCTTGCCAAACGGTCACGCCTTGATTTTGGCGGGAGCAGGCTCGGGCAAAACGCGGGTATTGACCACCCGGATCGCTTGGTTGCTACAAACCGGCCAGATCACCCCCGGTGGCGTGATGGCGGTGACCTT
>JANPLX010000118.1:0-13329 GCA_031422495.1 Polaromonas sp.
GGTGTGCCCGCACGCACCGCAATGCCGTGCCAACCGGTGAACTCGTAGCCAGGCACGCCAGCTTCCGCCATCGTCGGTACATTAGGCAACTGAGGGCTGCGTTTGGCCGATGTCACAGCGAGCGGCACGAGTTTGCCAGATTGGATGTGCGGCAACGAACTGCCCAAAATATCAAACATCACATTGACTTGACCGCCCAACAAATCATTCAATGCAGGGCCAGCGCCTTTGTAGGGGATGTGCGCAATCTCGGTGCCTACTTGGGTGTTAAACAATTCACCCGCCAAATGCTGAGGTGTGCCGTTGCCTGCAGAGGCGAAGCTCATGTCTTTTTTATTCGCTTTTGCATACGCAATCAGTTCTTTCACGTTTTTGACGGGCACTTTGGGGTGCACCTCCAACACGAGTGGGAAAGACGAGATTTGAATCACTGGTGCGAGTTCGGTCAACGGGTTGAACGGCATGCTTTTGTACAGTGTCGAGTTCACCGCCATCGGGCCGCTGGCAGCCAGCAAAATGGTGTGGCCGTCGGCAGGGGCTTGTTTCGCCACCTCAGCGCTGCCGACATTGCCGCCTGCCCCCGCTTTGTTGTCGACCATCACGGTCACGCCCAACCGCGTTTGTAGCTCACCCTGCAGCAGCCGCGCCATCAAATCCGTCGGGCCGCCAGGTGGGTAGGGTACGACGAAGCGAATGGTTTTGGTGGGGTAGGCGTCTTGCGCCAAGGTAGAGAATGAAGTGAATCCAGCCGCTGTAAGCAAGCTCAGCGCTGCGACTTTTGTAAATTTACCGAACATGGTGTCTCCGAGTGTGTATGGAATTTTTGATGGGTATTGGCCAAGCATAGTAAGCACGCCTACAAATTGCAAGTTTAAGCGGAATCTATAGTTTCAACCCCTAGTACAAACGCCTACGAAGCCTTGCATTGCGCACGAGCATTCTCAATCAGCGCCAAAACTTCACTTGCATTGTCCGCATGCGCCATCAATGACAGGCTCAGCATCGCCAAAAACGACTTCGCGTTCGCTTCACCCACATCGTTCAGAGCGTTGCACATCGCGGTGTAGCTGAGGTCTAAATCTTGGGCTGTCATAAAATCACTCCCGTTAGCTTCATTGCCTCCAATACAGGCGTAATATTCGTCCCCATCCAGCGCCCCATGATGTACCCATCTGGTCGCACCAGCAGGATGGCAGATTCATTATATTTTAAGTGCATAAAATGGCTGTAGCCGGCGTATTTATTGACTGAGATGCTACAAATTTTGATGCTTATTTGCTCTAAATCCGCGTGTTTTGATGGCTCCAAAGCTGCTCCAAAGACGATGCACACAAAGCTTTTGCCAAATTGCTGGGTCAAATGAGAGCCATCGTCGAGCAAAACCTCTGGCATAGGCATACCTGGCGCAGTTAACTCGCAATTCCAAGTGTCGATATCTGGCACATTCAAGGCCGAGCCGACGTAATGAATCGGTGTCGATTGCCGTGGGTTAATCAACGAGCGCACTCTTTCGTCCACCAGTGCTAGCTTCAACGTCGCCTCTCGCATCAGCTTGAAAGCAAAATTGGGCGGTGCCATGAATTCTGTGCTTTTTGCACCGAAAGCCATGTTTTCATGCGCGGCGTGTACGCGCTCGGTGGAATACGTGTCCAGCAGGCTGTCAGGCGATGTGCCTTGAATCACGCGCGCCAGCTTCCAAGCCAAATTCCCCGCATCGTCCAGCCCAGAGTTCAGCCCGCGCACGCCAAAAATCGGCACCAAATGCGCGGCGTCTCCCGCAAACAGCACGCGTTTGTGCCGATACTTCTCCAAACTCAGGCATTTGGCGTTGTAAATCGATATCCACAGCGGCTCCCACGGCTCGTTCTCGCCAATCATCGTTAGGTGGCTTTGCACGCGAGGCAGCACCTTGTCTGGTTTGATGGCTTCCACGGGGTCTTCGTCATCGCGAATTTGGTAGTCAATCCGCCACACATCCTCAGGCTGGCGATGCATCAAAATGGTGGAGCCAGAGTTGCTAGGCGGGTCAAACCAGGCCAGCCGTTCGACGTCGCGTTTGGTTTTTTGGCGGATATCCACAATCACATACTTGCCGTCGTATTGCATGCCCTGCAATTGCAGCCCCAGCTGTTCGCGCACCGTGCTGCGGCCGCCGTCGCAGGCGACCAGCCAGTCGGCGTGGATGGTCTGCGTTTGGCCGTCGGCACTACCATCACTTAAAGTCACATCAACTTCATTTCCGTCTGCAATTTGCCGCACCGCATGGACTTTGCAATTCCATCGCACATCCACTAAATCACCATAATTTTTGGCGGCTTCATGCGCATATTGCTCCGCAAAATACTGCTGAATGTTCACCATGGGCGCAAAGCGCTGCGCGGGGTCGTTGGGCATTTGGAAGTGCAACACCTCCGTGTCGCGGTAATAGCTGCGCCCACCCACCCATGACAGCCCCTTGTCCACCAGCGGCTTGTCCGCACCCACCCAGCCCAAAATCTCCTGCGACCGCCGCGACATGCAAATCGCCCGGCTGCCGGTGCAGTATGACGGGTCGTTTTCAATCACCAAGCTGCGAATGCCGAAACTGGCCAGCAACGCCGCCAGCGTCAACCCGACTGGGCCACCGCCAGCGATGAGGACGGGTGTATTTGAGGGTAACGGTGAGGCGGTTTGGCTGTTCATTTAATCTTCAAAATCAATTAACAGAGCTTAGTCTAATAAACCTTTGCCATTCAGAATCTGCGGCATGCATTTTTCAACCCTGGCTGTACGGGTTTTCGATTGCTTAGCCGCAGAAAAATGCAGCAAATAAGCCCGCTGCCGTCCCGGTGTCAGCGCCTCAAAAGCGGTTTTCAGGGCAGGAGATGCGTCTAATTTAGCTTGAAACTCGTCCGGCATGGCAAATTCAGCCGTCGGTTTCATGACTACCTTTAAACCCGCTTTTTCCACGGCGATGGCTTCTGCAATATAGGCTTTCAAGACGGCTTTCATCTTGACTATTTGCTCAACACTGGTAAAACGAATCTGCCGCGCAGACTGCACATTCTTGGTTTGTTGAACGAGGATACCCTTGGCATCTTTCAGCAAAGCACCCTTGAAAAACAAAACTGCGCAGTAATCTTTGAAGACGTGGATTAAAACGATTTTGCCGTGGTTATTGTCGTGGTCAAACGTATAACAAGGCACACCCCACTTCAATTCCTCAGTTAACCCGCAACCCAGAATAAGAGGTCTTAACGCCATCAATTCTTCTTGCCATTTTTTGGCTTTGGTGAAATAGAAATCGACGGCAGGGTTCATTTATTATGCTGTAGCCGGCGTATTTATTGACTAAAGTGCTATGCAATTTATAGTAAAATTATCGAGATAACGCCTGAGTCAAGGCCGCTCGACGGCGAATTCATTCGTGAAGCTGCTAAAGCGACCTGGTACCACGGGGCTGCCCATATTTGAGCTGATGGTCGCCGAGATACTGTGATTGCCGACGGTCGCAAAGGTCACGGTAAACGATGTGGGCCCTGACATGCTGCCGAAGTTAACCAAAAAGGATTTAGGGGAGAAAACAGCCATCGGATCACTTGCATTCAAAGTGACGGTGTAGGAGCCCTTATCGAAGCCGCAGCCAACACTAATACTTCCAGAGATGGCAATACCACTCTTGACCATCTTAGGGGCGGCAGGAGCTGGCGGCGACACGACTGGACAGGCCGCGTTCCCAGGCTCGACGTAGAAGAAATTCTGCCCAAAACTTTGCTGCGACCAAGTCAGGCAAACGAGCCATAGAAATTTTTGGAAAATTGGATTCATATCGCACACCTCGCTTAAGACAACTGAAATACTACTGGAAATCGCCACATCAAACCCGATTTGGTGTTGTTCTTCAGAAAGCTAGTGCAGAAAGGCTGCAGCTCGTGCAATAGGGTCGCATTATGAGCTCGGGTTGTGAAATGCGGAAAATATGAGCTAAATTCGGCTGTAGCCTGCGTATTTATTGCCTAAAGTGCTATGTTATTTGTAGTAATTTGTAGTTATTTGGTTTGATAGATATATTCCAGAGTGCGCAACCGACGCTGTGCGTTGTGAAGAGCAACATGCTAGTCCTCCGCAGCGCTATGGAGTTGGCCGGGAAATAGATGCTTGAATAGAGCGCTGGTTGCTGGTGTCATTCCATTGAGCTTTGGGATCAGGAAGTCGCGTTCAGTAACTAAGACCTTGACGTAAATGGCTTCAAAGACACGTTTCACTTCACCGTTGCCCATGAGTTCTCGATCAAATCCCGGAATGATGCCGATTAACTGCCAGCCGGCCTTTTCAAAGCCAACTTGCATGTGTGGAACCTTGAGTGTCGCTAAACTGTAGACCATGCCCATTCCCATCGCCATACCCATAGCTTCCATGAGAGGAGGGAAACACTTGCTAAGGCGAGCCCCCCTGTGCGCGTCGGCGATAGTTCCAATGCGCCCATACAGAACTTGGCTGTCTTTGTCGCGTTCGACTGTCAACATGCCTGCCCAGTCTTCACCGTACTTGAAGAGAATGATGAAGAAATCGCGATCATGTTCATCGTCGAAGAAGACTCTGTTCCCATAAAAGTCTTCGCGTAGATAGCAACTGGCGTTGCTGACTGATAAGCCCGGAAACCAATCGTCTACAGCCTGAATAAGAGCAAGAGCGTCTGATCGAGTGGGCAACGCGTATTTGTACCCATCAGGCAAGGGCACACTTTCTGTAAGAATTTCGATGCTTGGCCACATCATGGAGACTTTCGGTTGAGTGCGATTTGGGCATTGTAGCCTGCCAATGACTATTCTCTAAAGCGACGGTGCTGGCTTCAACTTCGATATAGTACAGAGGGGAATGAGACACTATGAATCGATTAAATAGCTACAAATAAAATAGCACCTCAGGCAATAAATACGCCGGCTACAGCCATATTTGGCACTATTTTCGAGGCTTCCCACCCTTAAACACCTTAGCCCCATTATCCCGAGGTGGCAGCCCGGTATGCTGCGTCAAAATGCGTCCTGGTTTAGCCTGCACATTCAGCGCTGCAGACGTCCCCGAATCAGAAGTCGAGTTCTTTTTACGGGCGCTGGTGTAGCCGGTGCTGTTGAGCGGCTGGAAGGTGGGGATGAGGTGGTGTTTGCCGTTGCCTATCAAATCTGAGCGGCCCATGGTTTTTAGGGCTTCGCGCAGCAGCGGCCAGTTGTTGGCGTCGTGGTAGCGGAGGAAGGCTTTGTGCAGGCGGCGGCGTTTGTCGCCTCGCACGATGTCTACCGTCTCACTGTCGCGGGTGATTTTGCGCAGCGGGTTTTTGTTGGTGTGGTACATCGTCGTGGCGGTGGCCATGGGCGATGGGTAGAAGGTTTGTACCTGGTCGGCGCGGAAGCCGTTTTTCTTCAGCCAGATGGCCAAGTGCATCATGTCCTCATCACTCGTGCCGGGGTGGGCGGCGATGAAGTAGGGGATGAGGTACTGCTTTTTACCGGCTTCCAGGCTGTACTTTTCAAACAAGGTTTTGAACTTGTCGTACGAGCCAATGCCGGGCTTCATCATCTTGGTGAGCGGGCCTTGCTCGGTGTGCTCGGGCGCGATTTTGAGGTAGCCGCCGACGTGGTGGGTCACCAGTTCTTTGACGTATTCGGGGCTTTGCACGGCCAGGTCGTAGCGCAGGCCGGAGCTGATCAGGATCTTTTTCACGCCTTTGAGCGCCCGCGCGCGGCGGTACATGTTGATCAGCGGGGTGTGGCTGGTGTTCAGGTTCGGGCAAATGCCGGGGTAGACGCAGCTGGGCTTGCGGCAGGCGGCTTCAATCTCGGGGGTTTTGCAGCCGATACGGTACATGTTTGCCGTAGGGCCGCCCAAGTCTGAAATCGTGCCGGTGAAGCCTTTGACCGAGTCACGAATCGCTTCGACTTCCTTGATGACCGAGTCTTCACTGCGGCTTTGGATAATGCGGCCTTCATGCTCGGTGATGGAGCAAAACGTGCAGCCGCCAAAGCAGCCGCGCATGATGTTGATCGAGAAACGAATCATCTCCCAGGCGGGGATTTTGGTCGAATGATCGTGGCTGCCATTGGCATCGGCATAAATCGGGTGCGGGCTGCGGGCGTAGCCCAGATCGAACACCAAGTCCATCTCGGCGGTGGTCAGCGGAATCGGCGGCGGGTTGATCCACACGTCTTTCGCGGTCGTTCCCTCGCCGTGGGCTTGTACCAGCGCGCGGGCGTTGCCGGGGTTGGTCTCTAGGTGCAGCACGCGGTTGGCGTGGGCGTAGAGCACGGCATCAGATTTGACTTTTTCGTAAGAGGGCAGGCGGATGACGGTTTTGTCACGCGCCGTTTTGACCATGTTGTTCTTATGAGTGAGTGACGTGCTCAAGGCAGGATTGACGACGAATTTGATCGGCTTGATATTGCCGTCAAGGAGGCCAATCTTTGCGTCAGGCGCAGCCGGGTCTTGCACACACGTGCCGCCCTGTTCACGCGCCACGTCGGCGCTCATCATGTAGGGGTTGACCAGCTGGTCCACGCGACCCACTTCGTCCACGCTGGTGGAGTCGATCTCAAACCAGCCTTCTACGCTACTGCGCTGCACAAAAGCGGTGCCGCGCACGTCAGTGATCGACGCGATCGGCTCTTTGGCGGCCAAGCGGTGGGCGATTTCTACAATCGCGCGTTCGGCATTGCCGTACAGCAGCAGGTCAGACTTGGCGTCCACCACCACCGAGCGGCGCACTTTGTCGCTCCAGTAATCGTAATGCGCGATACGGCGCAGCGAGCCTTCGATGCCGCCCAGAATGATCGGCACGTCGTTCCACGCTTCACGGCAGCGCTGGCTGTAGACAATGGCGGCGCGGTCGGGGCGCTTGCCGCCTATGTCGCCGGGGGTGTAGGCGTCGTCGCTGCGGATTTTGCGGTCCGCCGTGTAGCGGTTGATCATGGAATCCATGTTGCCCGCCGTCACGCCAAAGAACAAATTGGGTTTGCCCAGCGCCTTGAACGGCTCGGCGCTTTGCCAGTCGGGCTGCGCGATGATGCCGACCCGAAAGCCCTGGTTTTCCAGCATGCGGCCAATCACGGCCATGCCAAAACTTGGGTGATCCACATAGGCGTCGCCCGTCACCAAAATGATGTCACAGCTGTCCCAGCCGAGCGCGGTCATCTCGGCGCGGCTCATCGGCAAAAATTTGGCCGTGCCAAAGCGAGCCGCCCAGTACTTTTTGTAGCTGGAAAGCGGCTTAGCGGCGCGAGCAAATAAGGAGACGTCTAGGGGGGCATTCATTGGGATATACAAACTTACTTGAGCCGTAACTACGAGTTACTTCGGGTTAACCCCTGAGTGTAAGGTTTTAAGCTGTTTTCTCCTAATTTAAAGGACGAAGAAGGGCTTTGCAGGGCTTGCAAGGTTAAGATTGAAGCATGCTTCCCGTCACTGAAATTCCAAATCTTCCTGTTTCGCGTCCAAAACCACATTCCCCTTCTGACTTATTCTGGTCCATGACCTGGCTGGCATTGCAGGGTTTTGGCGGTGTTTTGGCGGTCGTTCAGCGCGTTTTGGTCGATGAAAAAGGCTGGTTGACCAACGAAGAATTTGTAGAAGACTGGGCGGTTGCGCAGGTTTTGCCTGGGCCCAACGTGGTCAATCTGGCGCTGATGATTGGTGACCGCTACTACGGGTTGCGCGGTGGCTTGGCGGCGCTGGCTGGGATTTTGACCTTCCCGCTGTTGCTGGTTTTGGTCATCGCCGCCTTGTTTGCCAGCGTCGCGGATTTGCCGATGGCGCAAGGAGCACTCAAAGGCATGGGCGCGGTGTCTGCAGGGTTGATTGCGGCTGTGGGGCTGCGATTAATCACTGCTTTGAAGGCTAATGTGATGTCAGCCGGCGTATGTATTGCCTTAGCAGCTATGACTTTTATAGCAATTGCAATACTTCGCATTCCACTGGTTTGGGTGTTGCTCGGCTTAGGTTCTGCGGCTTCTTATTGGGCTTACCGTCAGCTTGGCGTACTAGAGCTAGCCCGAGTAAACAAATCATGACACTGACGTTAACCGCGGCCGATTGGTTCGCCTTATTCACCCATTTCGCCACCTTGTCGCTGTTAGCCGTGGGTGGCGCTATCACCACTGCGCCAGACATGCATCGCTATTTGGTGAACGACCAACAGTGGCTGACCGAAGCCCAATTCACCTCCAGCATCGCGCTCGCGCAAGCGGCTCCGGGCCCCAACGTCATGTTTGTAGCGCTGATGGGCTGGAACGTCGGTTTAAACGCTGGCGGCGGCTTGGGCGCTGGTTGGGTGGGTTGGGTATACGCGTTCGCCGGCGTCTTCATCGCCATGTTTGGCATCATGCTGCCTAGTAGCACGTTAACTTACATGGCTGCCCGCTGGGGACACCAAAACCGCGAGTTACGCGCTGTACGCGCCTTCAAACAGGGCATGGCACCTATCGTGATTGCGTTGTTGATAGCGACTGGCTGGCTGCTCATCGCTGGTCACAACCAGCTAGCCAAAGACTGGCCGCTGTGGTTGCTGGCGTTGACGTCGATGATATTAGTCTGGAAAACCAAAACCCATTTGCTGTGGATATTGGGGGCAGGGGCGTTGTTGGGCGCGTTTGGCTTGGTTTAACCGTCGCACTAACCCCTAGTTTTTGTCTATTGTCGAATTACCGTGGATTCTCAAAAAACACGTAATTCGTTGCAAAATCGCTGATTTCAAAATAGACTTTTTTCTCGCCAGCATCGGCAATCATGTTCAGGTTTTCGTCCAACACGCCGTAGCCATAACGGTAAGCGCGCGGTTTGCCGTCATCGGTACCTAAGGCGGTGCTGATTTTGTCGATTTTTAGGAAACGGCGGACGACTTTATCACCTGCGTAGATTTCTAAAACACCATTCGTGCCCGTGTAGTTTTGGATGTCACGGCTGATCTTGTTTTGCTGCTCTTGTGTGCAGCTAGCCAGCGTAAAAACTGCCATGAGTGCTATTAAAAGTGTAGTGATTTTCTTCATATTCGGTTCCAATTTTATTGTGAAGACTTCTACAGGCTCAGTCCGAACGGAGTCAGCAGATTTAGTTAAAGTTGTTTAAAAGAGATTATGCCGAAGTCCGCTGCCGCATCGCTTCATATAGGCAAACGCCGCTGGCAACAGAGACGTTCAAGCTCTCGACCGCGCCCATCATGGGGATGCTGATCAGCTCGTCGCAGGTTTTGGCGGTCAGTTGGCGGATGCCGTCGCCTTCAGCGCCTAAAACGAGGGCGACTGGGCCTTTCAGGTCGGTTTGATAGAGTGTTTTTGTGGCTTGGTCACTGGTGCCGATAATCCAGATGTTGCGTTCTTTCAACTCGTTCAGCGTGCGCGCCAAGTTGGTCACCATGAAGTAGGGCACGGTTTCAGCCGCACCGCTGGCGACTTTGGCGACCGTGGCGTTGATGCCGGCAGCGTTGTCCTTGGGAGCGATCACCGCATGCACGCCCGCACCATCGGCCACGCGCAGGCAAGCACCCAGGTTGTGCGGGTCGGTCACGCCGTCTAGTACCAAAATCAAGGGATTCACGCGCTTTGCTACTGGCACGTCTTCATTGGTGGCTTCTAGGTTTTCCAGCAATTCGTCGAGCGAATGGACTTGGGTGACGGCTTCAACCTTGGCGACCACGCCTTGGTGACCATGACCGCCGGCCAGTTTGACGAGGCGTTCGCCGTCAGATTCGATCAATTTCATGCCCATATCCGACGCTTTGGCGATGAATTGCCGCATGCGTGCATCGCGGCGGGTGGCGTCGTGGTAGATCTCGATGACGGATTTAGGCGCAGTTTTGAGCCGCACGTTGATGGCGTGGAAGCCGAACAGGACTTTTGAGGGGGAATTTGCAGACATCCCTAGATTATCGGGCTTCTGGTTAACCATATCGGCTGACCCATGCTCAGTTATCGGTAGAATTTCACACATGAGCACTAAATACACAGAAGAACAAGTTTGGATTCGCCTAGATAACGTTGATGGCGACGTTGCCACTATCGGCATCACCCACCACGCGCAAGACGCTTTGGGCGACATCGTTTTCGTCGATTTGCCAGAAATCGGCAAATCGATAGCCCAAAAAGACGTCGCTG
This sequence comes from Polaromonas sp., assembly GCA_031422495.1. Taxonomy (GTDB): domain Bacteria; phylum Pseudomonadota; class Gammaproteobacteria; order Burkholderiales; family Burkholderiaceae_C; genus Aalborgiella. The sequence goes on from JANPLX010000118.1 coordinate 10,119, forward strand.
GCATCGTCGAATCCGTCAAAACCGCTGCCGACGTCTACATGCCCGCCAGCGGCGTCGTTACCGAAGTCAACGAAGCCCTACGCGCAGACCCGTCATTGGCCAACTCTGCGCCTTTGGAGGCGGGCTGGTTTTTTAAAGTCAAATTAACGAATCAAACTGAATTGGCCAGTTTGATGGACGAAGCGGCTTATGCCAAATTTGAAGGCTAAGTAATGTAATTTACACGGGTAAGCTATTTTGACTCAAATATAATAGCAGTTTAATCAATGAATACGCCGGCTAGAGCCGAATTTGACAAGTAAAAAGTCATTAAAGTCGACTTTGACGTTTTGCTATGAATAATCTAGCAGCTTAGGCAACAAATACGCCGGCTAGATAAGATTTTGAGGCTAAATTTAGTGGTTTTCTATGTTTCAGCCCAAATACGGCTTCATAAATACGGCTTCAACCACCCCAGCCCGCTAGACGTCCCATTCGGCTGTCCGCCTAATTTCGGTTTGTATTCGCAGCCAATCCAGCCGTCGTAACCCAAGCTGTCGATCAGGTCGAACAAATACGGGTAATTCATTTCGCCAATATCTGGCTCGTGCCGTTCTGGCACACCGGCGATTTGGAAATGACCGACATTGCCTGTCGGCAGGTATTGGCGGATTTTCATGGCGACGTCGCCTTCGACAATTTGGCAGTGGTAAAGATCCATTTGGACTTTAACGTTTGGCTGAGCGATCTCTGCAATCAGGTCATGCGCTTCGTCCTGGCGGTTGAGGAAAAAGCCGGGGATGTCGCGGGTGTTGATGGGTTCTAGCAGCAGGTTGATGCCTTCGTTTGCTATTAATTTAGAAGCTAATTTGGCATTATTGACGTAGGTTTGACGTGTATTTGCTTTGTTTTCGGCAGTAGACAAAGCATTCACTGGTAGCAAACCCGCCATCATGTGCAGGCGAGGGCAGTCTAGGGCTTCGGCGTATTTCAGTGCCAAGTCTGCGCCTGCTGCGAATTCAGCTTCGCGCCCTGCGATGCAGGCAATGCCGCGTGTGCCGGCGTTCCAAGCAGCGTCTATCGATGCGGCATCTGTGCCACCGGGGGGCAGGTTGAACAAAGCTTGTTGCAAATCGTTGTTTTTCAACCTTGCGGCTAGCTCTTTGGCCTCGTACGCGTAGGGGAAGAGGTATTCCACGGCTTTGAAGCCGTCTTTGGCTGCTGCTTCGAAGCGGTCTAAAAACGGCAATTCAACGTACATCATTGACAAATTAGCGGCGAATTTTGGCATTTCTGAGTTTCTTATTTTGAGGTTTTAGATTTTCTTATCGCTATGACGATCTCACCACTTTGCGCCAAATGTATCGCGCAGTTCTTGAATCTGTACCTCGCTCAACGGAGCAATGGGGTCTTTACTTAAATGCATCAATTTGGCAGTTTCTTCCAACTCTTCCAAAACCGCCATCGCCTGCGCGGGGCTGTCATGCCAGACGTTGGGACCTAAGCGCGCGAGCATGACGGCGCGAATCGGCGTTCCAGCTTGCGCGTATTGTGCAATCGTATCCGCTACGATGTGCGCCACTTTGGGGTCGCCTGGGCGGTGATACGGAATCAGCGGGACGTGGCCGACCTTCATCACGAAGTAGGGGGTGATGGCAGATAAAAGTTCAGCTTGATTCGGATTCGTTGCCAAACTTTGTGCGACACAATACGAGCTGTGGGTATGAATCACGCAAGCTGTTTTAGGTGAAAATTTAGCTGTAACTGAGTAGATACTTGCATGTAAAGCTATTGTTTTACTAGCAATATCACCGCTGATATGTTTTAGATTTAAATCTAATTTGCTCAACTTTGCAGGGTCAAGAAAACCCAAAAACGCGTCCGTCGGCGTGATCAAATAACCATCATTCAGACGCACGCTGATGTTGCCCGCCGTCGCATGCACGTAGCCACGGCTGAACAAACTTGCACCGACTCGGTAAATTTCTTCACGCGCTTGGATTTCTAGTTTATGCATTGATCTTCAATGTCACAGCGTTCGGGTTTTCACGCACGTAGTCGCGAATGATTTTCTCGTAATCAGTGTCGGCTTGTAGACCGAGTTTGTTGGCACGAGCTGACGCGACAACGCCAGGCCAAGTTTCTACCAGTTTCAAAATGTCTGGGTCGGGCGTCCAATCCAGCAAATCAGTTGCTGCTTTGCCAGCAACGCGCTCAAGTGATGCAGCCATGTCGCCCACACTGGTGCACAGCGCGGGCAAGTTGACGGCTTTCAAAGGTCCCCAAGCTTCGTTGGTGACTTCAGCCGCGCGGATGATGCCCTCGACCGTTCGCGCAGGGGACGACAAGGCGATCAAGGTTTCCGCTGGCACAGGGCAGGCGGCTTTGAGGCCAGACAGGGGCTCGCGAATCATGCCGCTTAAGAAGCCTGAAGCCGCACCGTTGGGTTTGCCAGCGCGCACGCTGACGGTCATCAAGCGCACACTGCGCGCTGTGATGAATCCTTTGCGACCGAAATCTGCCACCAAATTTTCGCCAATCAACTTTTGCGTGCCGTAGCTGCTTTGCGGTGTAGGTAAGGTGTCGTCTTCGATGAGGACAGGCATAGGAAAGCCAGGCACTTTGCCAAACACGGCTAAGGAACTTGCGAAAACGAAAGTCGGTTTGCTTTGCAATGCGCGGCAAGCTTCGAGCAATGAGCGGGTGGCTTCGTAGTTACTGCGCATTCCCAAGTCAAAATCAGCTTCACACTCACCACTGACGGCTGCCGCCAAGTGAAAAACCACCGAGGTGTTGGATGAAGGCAATTTGTGCTGACTGAGCAAGTCGTTCAAATCACCCACCAGCGATACTATTTTTGTATCAGCCAGTAAATCTGCTGGTGCAGCGACACGGTCAGCCAAGGTGATGGTTTGAATATTTTGTGCCGCATTGCCGTTGAGAGCCAAGGAGCCTTGTGCCAACAAAGTGCGAGCCAATCGAACGCCTAAAAAACCTGCGCCGCCTGAGATCTAAATATGCATCATTAATCCTTTATTTTGTGGTTGCTTTTTAGAAATTACTTCTTCTATATTTTCTTTTTGGGGAGTTCAATTCCAGGGAAAATTTTGATAACGGCGCTGTCGTCTTCTTTAGCAAATCCTGCAGTTGAGGCTTGCATAAACATTTGGTGCGCGGTGCTCGACAAGGGTAAAGGGAATTTGGTCGCACGCGCCATGTCTAAAACAATCCC
>JANPLX010000119.1:0-35797 GCA_031422495.1 Polaromonas sp.
TAATACGGTGAGCCACACAGAAATTGAAATGATTCAAAATCGGCTCAATCACAGACCGCGTAAAAGATTAGGCTTTAATACCCCTGATAAAGTCTTTTATACTTCCTTCAACCGCCGCGCACTTCGTGTTTGAATTCAAGATTAAATTAACTATTAAAGAGAAAAAATGGATTTACAACTTCACAACAAAACGGCCTTGGTCACAGGTGCGAGCACGGGTATTGGTAAAAGTATCGCCATCGGGCTAGCGCGTGAAGGCGTGCAGCTCGCGATCTCAGCACGTCGCGTGGGGCTGCTGAACGAGGTGGCGGACGAGATCGTCAAAAACGGTGGCAAACGCCCCGTGGTGATTGAGTCTGATTTGTATGCTGAAGACGCCGCCAAAACCCTTGCCGCCGCTGCTATCAAAGGTTTGGGCAGTGTCGATATTTTGATCAACAACGCGGGCGGTTCGCGTAGTTTTACGGATTTGCACGTTTCTGAGGACCGCTGGCAAGAGGCGATGACGCTGAATTTTCACCGTCCGCGCCAAGTGGCGGATGCCCTGATAGATCAAATGATTGTCAAGAAATGGGGCCGCATCATCAACATCACCGGCAAAAGCGAGCCAGAGCATGTGAACGGCGCGTTTTGTGCCAAAGCGGGCATCCACAGCTGGGCCAAGGGGCTGTCGCGCATGGTGGGTAAAGACGGTGTGACTGTCAACTGCATCCCGCCAGGGCGCATTTTGTCAGAGCAGATTTTGCGTAACTACACGCATGAATACAGACAATGGCAGTCAGACAACGAAATCCCAGTAGGTCGCTATGGCGAGCCTGAGGAATTGGCCAATTTGGTGTGTTTTTTAGCTTCACCACTGGCCAGCTACATCACGGGCACGGTGATTGCGGTCGATGGGGGTTTGCGCCGATACCAATTTTGATGGCTGACCGTTAAACTCAAAATAGATAAGTGAAGAGACAAAAGAGACAAAAAAATGACAACAATGACCAAAACAACTATTTCCCGACGCCAAATGCTCCAAGCCGCTGCTGCAATGACTGCCAGCATCGCCGCATCAGCTGCGTTTGCCCAAACCGCTTGGCCATCCAAACCGATTCGTTTCGTCGTTCCGTTTGCACCCGGCGGCACCTCTGAAATCGTGGCGCGCTCAGTGGCAGCGGAGCTAACCAAGCAACTCGGCGTCAGCGTCTTTGTGGAAAACAAACCCGGCGGTGCGGGCGTCGTGGCGATGCAAGACGTGGCCAAATCAGCGCCTGATGGCCACACTATTATTTTGACCCATGTAGGTACGCTGGCGGTGAATCCGTACATGCTGGAAAGCCAGCCGTACGACGTGAACAAAGATTTTGTACCTGTCACGCTGCTGGCGAAAGTGCCCAATGTGTTTGTCATTCACCCTGACGTGCCGGCTAAAGATTTCAAAGAATTTGTGGCTTATGCCAAAGCCAATCCGGGTAAGCTGAACTATGGCTCTGCGGGTAATGCCAGTGCGGGGCATTTAGCGATGGAGTATTTGAAGCTGGTTACTGGCATGTTCATCACCCACATTCCCTACAGGGGTACGGGGCCGCAATTGACGGATTTATTAGCTGGCCGCACTCAGGCTTCGTCTGCCGGCATGCCCGCGCTGGGTGCGCACATTCGCGCAGGCAAGCTGCGAGCCATCGCTGTAGGTACGCAAAAACGCATTCCGTCCATGCCTGATGTACCTACGGTGGCCGAAATGGGTTTCAAAGACTTTGAAACCTCGCAGTGGTATGGCGTGCATGCGCCGGCTGGTACGCCAGCTGATATCGTCAAACGCTTGCAGGAAGAGTGCCAAAAAGCGCTCAGTTCAAGTGGTGTGACGACGCGATTTGCGACGGACAATGCCGTGGCCGGTGGCTACCCAAGTGCTGAATACGCCAAATTCATCGCGGGGGAGCAGAAGATTTGGAAAGATATTGTGAAGCGGGCACAAATCAAGGCGGATTAAGTTGATTCAATGATTTAGACAGTAATTTATGACTCTGGTAGGCGTATTTATTGACTAATGTGCTATTAAAAATATAGCTAATTAAGATATTGGAGCAACCTCCTCATTGGTGTTTGAACTGAGAGGTTTGACTGCAAAATTGTTGTAAGCTAGGGGTAATTTTGTAAGCCCTTAGCTTCATTTCTGTAATGCTACGTAATTTAGGAGACCTTTCATGCTGATAGGCATACCCGCTGAAACCTTGGCTGGCGAGACACGCGTCGCCGTGACACCAGAAACTGTCAAAAAACTCGCCGCGCAAGGCCACAAGCTACGCATTCAAGCTGGGGCAGGGGTTGCAGCCAGTGTCACAGATGCTGCTTTTACCGCGGCTGGCGCTGAAATAACGGACGCAGCGGGTGCTTACGGCTGCGATTTGGTCTTGAAAGTCCGCAACACCACTGAATCTGAAGCCAAAATGCTCAAATCAGGCAGCACGCTGGTCGGCATGCTGAACCCGTTTGAAGCCGAGGGTTTGCAACGTCTAGCCGTTGCAGGCGTCACAGGTTTTGCTTTAGAAGCAGCACCGCGCACCACCCGCGCGCAAAGCATGGACGTGTTGTCCAGCCAAGCCAACATCGCCGGCTATAAAGCGGTGATCATGGCGGCCGATAAATACCAGCGTTTTTTCCCGATGTTGATGACAGCAGCGGGCACCGTCAAAGCCGCCCGTGTGGTGATTTTGGGGGTCGGTGTGGCGGGTTTGCAAGCCATTGCGACCGCCAAACGCTTGGGCGCAGTGATTGAAGCGTCTGACGTACGCCCCAGTGTGAAAGAGCAAATTGAATCTTTGGGTGGCAAATTCATTGAAGTCACTTACGACACCGAGGAAGAAAAAGAAGCCGCTGCGGGTGTGGGTGGATATGCCAAACCCATGCCGCCGAGCTGGCTGGCACGCCAAGCAGTCGAAGTCGCCAAACGCGTTGCTTTGGCTGATATTGTTATTTCAACCGCCCTGATTCCAGGTCGCGCCGCACCAACGTTGATCACAGAAGACATGGTCAAGTCCATGAAACCAGGCTCAGTGATTATCGACATTGCGGCTGGAAAAGGTCCTGATGGAGGTGGTAATTGCCCGATTTCGGAAGCTGATAAGACAGTTGTGAAGCACGGCGTCACTATTGTCGGCGATACCAATTTACCGGCGCTGGTTGCGGCAGATGCATCTGCGCTCTATGCCCGCAATGTGCTCGATTTCTTAAAGCTCATCATCAACAAAGAAGGTGCACTGCATGTCGATATGGAAGACGACATTGTGGCGGCTTGTTTGATGTCGCAAGGCGGCGAAGTCAAGCGTAAATAAACCAGCCTAAGAATACAACAACAATAAATCAAAAAGGAATAATCATGGATATCGTTTCCCCCACCATTCTCAATCTCATCATTTTTGTCTTAGCCATCTACGTGGGTTACCACGTGGTGTGGACGGTGACGCCTGCATTGCACACGCCACTGATGGCGGTGACCAATGCGATTTCTGCCATCGTCATTGTGGGTGCCATGTTGGCAGCTGCGTTGACGGAAACGACACTCGGTCAAACCATGGGTTTCTTGGCTGTGGCACTGGCAGCAGTGAATGTGTTTGGTGGTTTTTTGGTCACGCGGCGCATGCTGGAGATGTTTAAGAAGAAAGAGAAAAAAGTAGCGCCTATCGCCATTGAAGGAGCTGCAAAATGAGCATGAGCCTGGTTACCCTGATGTATTTGATCGCCTCGATTTGCTTTATCCAAGCGCTCAAAGGCTTGAGCCATCCGACGACCTCGATTCGCGGCAATTTGTTTGGCATGATCGGCATGGCGATAGCTGCAGTTACTACGGCAGCGCTGATCTTCAAACTCTCAGCTGGCAATATGGGGGGCATGGTCAACCTACTCATCGCCTTGGTGCTGGGCGGCAGCTTGGGTGCTTACATGGCTAATAAGGTTGAGATGACAAAAATGCCTGAGCTGGTCGCGTTTATGCACAGCATGATTGGTTTGGCGGCGGTGTTTATCGCTATTGCAGCTGTTGTTGAGCCTTATGCTTTTGGTATTGTTGCAAAAGGCCTAGCGATTCCAACGGGCAATCGGCTGGAGTTGTTCTTAGGAGCTGCGATTGGTGCGATCACTTTCAGTGGATCTGTCATCGCGTTTGGTAAACTCAGCGGCAAATACAAATTCCGTTTGTTTCAAGGTGCGCCCGTGCAATTTGCGGGTCAGCACAAGATCAATTTGGTCTTGGGTCTAGCACTACTAGGTCTAGGCTTGGTGTTTACCTTCACACAAAGCATGCCAGCGTTTTATGCCATGCTGGCACTAGCGTTCGTTATGGGTGTGCTTATCATCATCCCAATTGGCGGGGCAGACATGCCGGTGGTGGTGTCAATGTTGAACAGCTACTCAGGTTGGGCAGCTGCAGGTATTGGCTTTAGCTTGAACAATGCGATGCTGATCATTGCAGGCTCATTAGTCGGGTCATCAGGTGCGATTTTGAGCTACATCATGTGCAAGGCTATGAACCGCTCTTTCTTCAATGTCATCTTGGGCGGCTTTGGCGGCGAGGCTGTTACAGCGTCTGCGGGTGGAGCAGTGCAGCGTCCGGTTAAATCGGGCAGTGCAGATGATGCAGCTTTTGTGTTGTCCAATGCTGAAACTGTGGTGATTGTTCCTGGCTACGGTTTGGCTGTGGCACGTGCTCAGCACGCGGTCAAAGAACTGGCCGCTAAGTTGACCGAAAAAGGTATCAACGTTAAATATGCGATTCACCCTGTGGCGGGTCGTATGCCTGGTCACATGAATGTGTTGTTGGCCGAAGCTGAAGTACCTTACGACCAAGTGCATGAGATGGAAGACATCAATGGTGAGTTTGGGCAAGTCGATGTCGCTATTATTTTAGGAGCTAACGATGTCGTAAATCCTGCAGCCCATGTCAAAGGAAGTGCTATTTACGGCATGCCTATTTTAGAAGCCTACAAAGCCAAAACGATCATTGTGAATAAACGAAGCATGGCTGCGGGCTATGCTGGCTTAGATAACGAACTTTTCTACATGGACAAAACCATGATGGTGTTTGGTGATGCGAAAAAGGTTGTTGAAGACATGGGTAAGGCTATTGAGTAATTAATACGATAATTGCTAAAGGATAAATAATACTAAATGCAATTAAATAGTCATACTACACTTCAAGCCAAGGTCGTTGCTGCCTTGCTTTTGGTTGTGCCCAAGCATGCACTGCTGTGGCACAACGAAGACACCACACCATTTGAGTGCGATGGCTTAACAGCCTATCGCCAGCGCCCCATGGTGGTAGCTTTGCCTGAGACTTATGACCAAGTGCAAGGTATTTTGAAGTCGTGTCACGCCATGGGTGTGCCTGTAGTCGCACGCGGTGCAGGCACAGGCTTGAGCGGCGGCGCTATGCCGCATGCGACGGGTGTAACACTATCGTTAGCGAAGTTCAACAAAATATTGAAACTGGATGCGAAGAGCCGAACCGCTGTCGTTCAAGGCGGTGTGCGCAATCTGGCCATTTCAGAAGCAGCTGCGCCGCTGGGTTTGTATTACGCGCCGGACCCTTCCAGCCAAATAGCCTGCACCATTGGCGGCAATGTTGCTGAAAACTCTGGCGGTGTACATTGCTTGAAATATGGTTTGACGGTGCACAACGTACTCAAAGTCAAAGGCTTTACAGTTGAAGGTGAGGAGATTGAGTTCGGCAGCGATGCTTTAGATGCTTCGGGATACGACTTACTCAGCTTGATCGTGGGCAGCGAAGGCATGTTGGCTGTGACCACTGAAGTCACCGTCAAACTCATTCCCAAGCCGCAATTGGCGCGCTGCATCATGGCGAGTTTTGATGATATTCGTAAAGCGGGTGATGCGGTGGCTGCTGTCATAGCGGCAGGCATCATCCCCGCCGGGTTGGAGATGATGGACAAACCCATGACGGCCGCCGTGGAAGACTATGTACATGCTGGTTACGACTTAACGGCAGAAGCTATTTTGCTGTGCGAGAGCGATGGCACGCCAGAAGAGGTGGAAGAAGAAATTGGTCGCATGACGCAGGTTCTCACTAGCTGTGGTGCCAGCGCCATTGCTATCAGCCAAAGCGAAGCTGAACGACTGCGCTTTTGGAGTGGTCGCAAAAATGCCTTCCCCGCTTCTGGCCGCATCAGTCCCGACTACATGTGCATGGATTCAACCATTCCACGCAAGCGCTTGGCCGATATTTTGATCGCTATCGCCGAGATGGAGAAAAAATACCAATTGCGCTGCGCCAACGTGTTTCATGCAGGCGATGGTAATTTGCATCCTTTGATTTTGTTTGATGCGAATGACCCCGACCAATTGCACCGCTGTGAGTTGTTTGGAGCGGATATTTTGGAAACTAGCGTTGCCATGGGCGGCAGCGTGACGGGCGAACATGGCGTTGGTATTGAAAAACTCAACTCCATGTGTGTTCAGTTCACAGCTGCTGAAAACGAGCAAATGTTTGGCGTCAAACGCGCGTTTGACTCACAGAGCCTGCTGAACCCTGGCAAAGTGATACCCACGTTGCAGCGCTGTGCCGAGTACGGGAAGATGGTGGTTCGCGGTGGCGCGATATCTCACCCCGAATTAGAGCGGTTCTAAGTCCCACCTAGTTCGAAATGGCAGGCTAGGCGCGATGTTGACGCAAGACTATAATTTGCACCACTGAAACTTCCTATATTTCTTGATGAAAACTGCACTGATTACGGGTATCACCGGCCAAGATGGCGCTTATTTGGTCGAATTGCTCTTAAGCAAGGGATACACCGTCTACGGCACCTATCGCAGAACGAGCTCTGTCAATTTTTGGCGTATTGACGAGTTGGGTGTTCAAAGCCACCCCAATCTGCATCTGGTGGAATACGATTTGACCGATTTGGGTTCCAGCATCGCGTTAGTGCAAAAAGTGCAGCCTGTTGAAATTTACAACTTGGCGGCACAAAGTTTTGTCGGGGTGAGTTTTGACCAGCCCACCACCACAGCGCAAATCACCGGCATAGGCGCTTTGAATTTGTTAGAAGCGATCCGTTTGGTGAACCCTAAGATCAAGTTTTACCAAGCCAGTACGTCCGAGATGTTTGGCAAGGTGCAAGCCATTCCGCAAATCGAAGAGACCCCGTTTTACCCTCGCAGTCCGTATGGTGTAGCCAAGCTGTATGCGCATTGGATGACTGTCAATTACCGCGAAAGTTACGGTATTTTCGGAAGCAGCGGCATTTTGTTTAACCATGAAAGCCCGTTGCGCGGGCGCGAGTTTGTGACCCGCAAAATCACCGATTCGGTGGCCAAAATGTGCCTAGGTAAATTGGATTGTTTGGAGCTGGGCAATATCGACGCCAAACGTGATTGGGGCTTTGCAAAAGAATATGTAGAAGGCATGTGGCGCATGCTGCAAGCCAAAGAGCCCGACACCTTTGTTTTGGCAACCAACCGTACAGAGACCGTGCGTGACTTTGTCGCTATGGCTTTCAAGGGCGTGGGCATCAACGTCGAATTCAAAGGCAATGAAGTTAACGAAACTGCCGTGATTGCATCTTTCACGTCGCAGTTTGAAAAAGAATTTGCTGGTTCGGGTGCAGCATTGAAAGTTGGTCAAACCGTGATGCGCATCAACCCCAAGTTTTATCGACCCGCTGAAGTTGAGTTGCTGATCGGTAACCCGGCCAAAGCCAAGGCGATCTTGGACTGGGCGCCGGCGACGACACTGGAGCAGTTGTGCCACATGATGGTGACTGAGGATGTGCGCCGCAACCGACAAGGGTTTTCGTTTTGAAAATGTTGGTGACGGGTGCAGACGGTTTTACCGGCGTGCATTTTGTTAAACAAGCTAGAGCGGAAGGCTATGAGGTTTTCGAATTCAATGCGGATTTAACTAATCCTACAGCCGTACAAAAGCAAGTTAATGAAGCTCAACCCGATGTGGTTGTTCACTTGGCAGCTATTAGTTTTGTAGGACATGACAAAGCCAGTGCTTTTTATGATGTCAACGTCATAGGAACCCTTAATCTGCTGGATGCGTTGCTGAAATTACCGAATCCACCTAAGCGCGTTTTACTGGCCAGTAGCGCCAATGTATATGGCAATTGCGAGCTGTCTCCGATTTTCGAATCGCAAATGCCAGCACCACTCAACCACTACGCTATGAGCAAATTGGCCATGGAGCATCTGGCGAAGACGTATGCTGATCGGTTGCCTTTGTTTTTTGTGCGACCTTTCAATTACACCGGACCGGGTCAAGTTGAATCTTTTGTCATTCCCAAATTAGTTGCACATTTCAAACGGCGAGCTGCTACCGTAGAGCTTGGTAATTTAGCGGTGGAGCGCGAGTATAACGACGTTCGTTTGGTGACCGATGCGTACTTGAAGCTGTTGGACAAAGCGGTGGAAGGTCAAACTTACAACATCTGTTCAAGTAAGACCTACACGCTGCATCAGGTCATCGAGATACTGGTTGAATTGACGGGACACCAGATCAAGGTCGCTGTCAATCCGGCTTTCGTCAGAGCCAATGAGCTGCATCGTTTGTGTGGTGATGTCACTAAACTCAATGCCACAATTGGCATGCATGAGTCAATTGCTTTAAAAGATACGCTGCGTTGGATGTTGGAATCCGCATAAACGGCAAAGACAAGACGAAATAGGAAAAGAAATGAAAGTTGGATTAAATGCGACCTCGTTGTTGTCGCCATTGACGGGTATCGGTCAATATACCTACCAGCTGGCCAAAGGCTTGCAAAAATTCAAAGACCTAGAATTGGATATGTTTTATGCCAATGGCTGGAGCACTGAGGTACGCGACAAGCCGATTAAGCAGATTCGAAATATTAAGCTGCTGGTGAAAAAATTCATTCCAAAGACATACGAGATCAGTCGCATTATTCAGCAGTCATACTTTAACGAACGGTCTTTTGATAAAGTAAAAGGTATTTATCACGAGCCTAATTTTTTAGCTTTTAATTACGCCGGCCCTTTGGTGTTGACCGTGCATGATTTGTCGTGGATTCGTTATCCAGAAATGCACCCTGCAGACCGTGTACGCAACATGAACAAGCATTTTCAAAGAAGCATGGAGCGCGCTTCGATGATCATCACGGATTCACAAGCCATCAAACATGAAATCATAGATATGTTTGGCGTGGCGGATGCTAGGATTAAAAGTATTCCTTTGGGCGTCGAGTCTTTGTTTCGTCCATTGAACGAGGAAGAAACTAAACCTGTGCTTCAACAGCACGGCTTGAGCCATCAAAAGTACATTCTAGCGGTGGGTACTTTGGAGCCTAGGAAGAATTTGAGCGCAGTCCTGCTGGCCTACATGCAGCTGCCAGCGAACGTTCGCAAGTATTACCCGCTAGTGTTGGTCGGTATGAACGGCTGGCATACCTCGGCGCTAGAAAAGCAGATGGCACCTCTTGTGGCTGCAGGTGAGATTCGGCAGCTTGGTTACCTTGAGCGCGAAGATCTCGCTGTTGTCATCGCTGGTGCGTTGACTTTGGTTTACCCGTCCATTTACGAAGGTTTTGGTTTGCCACCGCTAGAAGCAATGACATGTGCAGTGCCAGTGATTGCCTCGAATGTATCGTCGCTCCCAGAAGTTGTCGGAGATTCTGGCCTATTGGTGAATCCGAATGATATTGACGAGATTGCCAAAGCTATGGAAACCATGATCACAGCACCAGATATTCGCGCAGCCTCAGCGCAAAAAGCGTTGGTAAGAAGTAAAGAGTTCTCGTGGGACAGTTGCGTCGATCAAACGATGGGGATTTATCGTCAAGTCGAAAGCAGCATGTGATACAGGGCTACATGGCTGTTTGACATCGCTGTCAGGGAGTACCCGCTGACGGCATGTGCTTTTGCTTGTTGCCCAAGTTTTGAGCGCAAGGCATCGTCATTGAGCAGCGTATTCAGTGCTTCAGCCAAAGCCGTGGCGTTACGTACAGGGACAGCTAAACCAGTGACACCCGCTTGGTTGACCACATTGACACCATTGTTTAGTTGCGTGCAGACGACCGGCTTTCCACAAGCCATCGCCTCCAGTTGAACGAGTCCAAATGCTTCGCTTTGTTCTACAGAAGGTAGACAAAACAAATCGCAGGCGTTGAAGTAAGCCGCCAAATCGGCCTCGGGAATAGAGCCTGTAAAAGTCACTTTATGGCTGATGCCAAGACGTTCTGCTTGTTGCTGCAATTCTGCTTTAAGTGGGCCATCGCCGCCCAAGATCAAATGCGCATCCACATGCTGTATCGCTTCAATCAGCACGTCGAAGCCTTTGTAATAAACGTGCCTACCCAGCGCAAAAATGATGTGTCCAGACGTTGAAACTGATGTTGCCTTGACTTTCAGAGAAGCGCAAAGTTCGGCTGTCGTCGGTGTCAACGCCAAATCACTGAAGTCGCGCCCATAGGGAATCACATGCCTCTTGACTGCAGGCAAGTTGACGGGGATTTGCGTTGAAGATGTGTAATGTGCGGGCGTAGCAGCAACCAGCGCATCTGCGCGCAAGGTAACGCGACGCAAAAATGGCAAGTACAGTGCCAGCAAACGCTTTTGTCGAACAATATCGCTGTGCCAAGTAATCACGCGTTTGATACTTTTGGGTAATAGCAAAGAAGCCAAGTGCGCCAGTGGATTCGGAAAATGCAAATGCACGACGTCAAAGGGTTCTTTGCGATGCATCGCCAGAGCTTTGAGAATTTGCATCGGTGAGGCTGCGGTGCTGTAGTAGGTGCCAAAAGTTGCCGCCTCCAGTATGCGATAACTCCCCGTTACAGTACTGATTATTGATTCTTTACTACGCAAAGAATCTGCCGCCACTAGGTAGGTCACATCCACATCCAGCGCAGTTAAACCACCGCACAAGAGCTGCATGTGGCGTTCTATGCCACCGTTTTGCTCGGCGTTGTTGAAGCGTCCAAATTGCAGGACGCGTAAACGTTTGCGTGGTGACTCAGAGTTAGGCAAATACTTCTGCCTGTGAAAGCAACAAACCCACTGCATCTTTGCCTGAAAGTTTGGGTTGTTCCGCCAGTTGCCAATCAATCCCTAAAGCCGGGTCGTTCCACAAAATACATCGCTCGAACGCAGGTGCGTAGTAATCTGTTGTTTTGTACAAAAAATCTGCGGTTTCTGACAGCACCACAAAACCATGCGCAAAACCCGGTGGCATCCATAACTGCTTATGGTTTTCACCACTCAGCAATACGCTTACTGCTTTGCCAAATGTAGGTGAAGAGCGACGGATATCCACCACGACATCCAGCACTTCACCACTCACAACGCGAACTAACTTGCCTTGTGGTTGTTGAATTTGGTAGTGCAAGCCACGCAATACACCTTTGGCAGAGCGTGAATGGTTGTCTTGTACAAAGTTGGCGTTCAAACCCGTAACTTGGTTGAATGCCTCTTGGTTAAAACTTTCAAAGAAGAAACCACGCTGATCCCCAAACACTTTGGGTTCAATGACTAAAACATCAGGAATCGCTGTAGTCGTTGCTTTTAAACCATTGGCAGCAAGCTTTTCGCTCATATTACCGAGCCTTCCTTGAGCATGCGCAGCAAATATTGTCCATAACCGTTTTTAGCCAACGGTTGTGCCAGCTTCTCCACTTGCTCGCTAGAAATAAAACCATTGCGCCAAGCGATTTCTTCAGGGCAGGCGATTTTAAGACCTTGGCGATGCTCTAGGGTCGAGATAAATTGACTTGCCTCTAATAAACTGTCGTGCGTGCCTGTATCTAACCAAGCGTAGCCGCGTTGCATGATTTGCACATTCAACTGGCCGCGCTCCAGATAGGTTTGGTTCACGGTGGTGATTTCCAGCTCGCCACGGGCGCTGGGCTTCACAGCTTTGGCAATGTCTACGACTTGGTTGTCGTAGAAGTACAAACCCGTTACGGCATAGTTGCTTTTGGGTTGCAGCGGTTTTTCTTCGATGCTGCTGGCTTTACCCGTTTTATCAAACGCCACCACGCCATAGCGCTCTGGGTCTTGCACATGGTAGGCAAACACTGTCGCTCCAGCGGTATTAGTATCAGCATCAGACAACAAATGCGCAAAGTCGTGGCCGTAAAAAATGTTATCGCCCAAAACCAAAGCGCTGGGTGAATTACCCACAAACTTATCGCCAATGATGAATGCTTGCGCCAGCCCCTCCGGGTTGGGTTGCACTGCGTATTGCAAATTCATGCCCCACTGGCTGCCATCGCCCAAGAGCTGCTGGAAACGAGGCGTGTCCTGCGGCGTGCTGATGATGAGCACATCGCGCATGCCTGCCAGCATCAACGTGCTGAGCGGGTAGTAAATCATCGGTTTGTCGTACACCGGCAGCAATTGCTTGCTCAATGCGAGAGTAGCAGGGTGTAAACGTGTGCCGGAGCCGCCGGCCAGGACGATGCCTTTGCGGGAGGTTTGTGGTTTAGTGGTAGGTGATGTCATAGCGATTTATAGTTTTTTATAAAATTTCCGTCAGCATTCGTGTCACACCCTGTTGCCAGGGTGGTAAATACAGATCAAACGCTGTTTGCAGTTTTGAGGCATCGAGTTTAGAGTTCAAAGGCCTTCTAGCCGGCGTAGGATATGCCTGAGTAGCTATTTTATGTATAGCATTTTGAGCGGTCTTGATGTCAGCACCCGCGTTTCTCGCATGTTCAATCACCAGCGCCGCATAGCCATGCCACGACGTGGAGCCACTGGCGACCAAGTGGTACAAACCTGCCAAGTCCGGTTGCGTTTGAACGTGTTGTAATGCCAGCGCGGTGACATCAGCCAGCAAATCCGCTCCAGTGGGCGCACCGATTTGATCGTCGATCACGCTCAAGCTGTCACGTTCTTTGCTCAGACGCAGCATGGTTTTGGCAAAGTTGCCACCACGCGCTGCGTAGACCCAGCTGGTTCTGAAAATCAGGTGCTTGACGCAGTTTGCAGCCACCGCTTGTTCACCTTCTAGCTTGGTTTGGCCATACACGCTGAGCGGCGCAGGCATATCAGTTTCTTTCCAAGCTTGGCTGCCAGAGCCGTCAAACACATAGTCGGTCGAATAATGCACCAGCCAAGCGCCCAGTTTTTGCGCCTCAGCTGCAATCACACCGGGTGCCAGGGCGTTGATGGTGCGGGCCAAGTCAGGCTCAGATTCCGCTTTGTCCACAGCCGTGTGTGCAGCGGCGTTGACAATGATGTTGGGTTTGACTTGACGGATAGTCTCGGCCAAACCAGCTAGATTCGTGAAATCACCACAAAAATCCGTGCTATCAAAATCTACCGCCACCACCTCGCCCAGCGGCGCTAAGCTGCGCTGCAACTCCCAGCCGACTTGGCCTCCTTTGCCGAACAGAAGTATTTTTTGAGCTTGCATCTTATTTAGCCCGCATATTGCTTGTTCACCCACTCGCGGTAGCTGCCGTTTTGCACATGGCTCACCCAATCGGTGTTGCTCAAATACCATGCCACGGTCTTTTGGATACCGGTTTCAAAGGTTTCGACAGGCTTCCAACCCAGCTCTTTCTCAATCTTGCTGGCATCAATCGCGTAGCGGCGATCATGGCCAGCACGGTCGGTCACATAAGTAATTTGCTCAGCATAGCTTTTGCCATCTGCGCGGGGTTTTAGTTCGTCGAGCAACTTGCAAATCGTATTCACAATCTCGACGTTCGGTTTCTCGTTCCAGCCGCCCACGTTGTAGGTTTCGCCCGGTTTGCCTACTTCCAATACTCGGCGAATCGCACTGGCGTGGTCTTTCACGTACAGCCAATCGCGAATTTGCTGGCCATCCCCGTAAATCGGCAAGTTTTTGCCCGCCAAGGCGTTCACAATCATCAGCGGAATCAGCTTTTCAGGGAAATGGTATGGGCCGTAGTTGTTGCTGCAATTGGTAGTTAACACTGGCAGGCCATAGGTGTGGTGGTAGGCGCGAACCAAGTGGTCGCTTGCGGCTTTGCTGGCTGAGTATGGGCTGTTCGGCTCGTACTGGTGTTTCTCAGTGAAAGCCGGTTCTTTGGGCGCGAGCGAGCCATAGACCTCGTCGGTCGACACATGCAAAAACCTAAAACTGGTTTTTGCTATGCCTTCAAGCTTACCGAAATATCCGCGCATCGCTTCCAGCAGGTGAAACGTGCCCACAATATTGGTTTGAATAAAGTCTTCCGGCCCGTGAATGGAGCGATCCACATGCGACTCCGCTGCAAAATTCACCACCGCGCGGGGTTTGTGTTTGGCTAAAAGTGAGTCAAGCAAGACCCGGTCGCCAATATCGCCCTGCACAAAAACGTGGCGCTTATCATTAGCCAGAGACGCTAAATTCTCCAAATTCCCGGCATACGTCAGCTTGTCCAAATTGAGTACTTGCTCGTCATGCGCTGCCAGCCAGTCCAACACAAAGTTAGCCCCAATAAACCCCGCCCCGCCCGTGACCAAAATCATGCCAAACTCCTAAGAATATGTTGAAAGTGCCATTACTATTAATATGCATAGAAACAGCCAATACTGCTAGGATTATCGCTGTTTTGAAGTGCGTAACTTAAATAGCAAATGATGTAAAAAACCATGCCAACCGACTATTCCAAACACGACAACCGCATTCGCTGCCCTTGGTGCGAAAGCAAAAGCCTAGATCGGCACTACCACGACACCGAATGGGGCGTGCCTATGCACAACGACAGAGATTTGTTGGAGCTGCTCACGCTGGAAGGCGCGCAAGCCGGCTTGAGCTGGAGCACAGTATTGGCCAAACGCGAGGGCTACAAACGCATCTTTAAGGATTTTGACGCCAAAAAGATAGTGGCATTTTCTGAGGCTGACATAGCCGCAGCCATGGCCGACTCTGGCATTGTGCGCAACAAACTAAAAATACACAGCACCATAGGCAATGCCAAAGCTTACTTGGCCGTGCAGGCAAAGTATGGCAGTTTTGATGCCTTTCTATGGCAAATCGTAGGCGGCAAACCCATCGTGAACAAGTGGAAAGCGGTCACCCAAGTTCCAGCAAAAACCGCAGAGTCTGACGCGATGAGCAAAATGCTACTAGCCCACAGGTTTAAATTTGTAGGCTCCACCATTTGCTATGCCTTTATGCAGGCCAGCGGCATGGTGAACGACCATTTGGTGGGTTGTTATCGGTATAAAGAAGTTTTGAGTAAATAGCCTTGAAATATGACTCTAGCCTGCGTATTTATTGCCTAAGTAGCTATAAATTAAATAGCAATTAAAAAGCGCCTCAAATATCAATATCTGAGGCGCTTTTACTAACTTAAAACGCCGTTAGAAATGAATCCCCTGCATCATAGAAGCCATCGCTATCGCTTCTGGCGACAGGGTCGGTTTCGCTGATTTGTCTCCTTTGGCCGCAGCACTGTCTGGGAACATGCGGAAGGTCGTGTTCATCAAGATTTGCGCGACGCGCGGGGCGGCGACGTGCAGCAAACTGACGGAGGTGCCTAAGCGGGTGGCGATTTCGACGGGTTTTTCGACGCAGGCGCGGATGATCATGTCTGCGGCTTCTTCTGGCATCAAGAGCGGCATGCTGTCGTAAATCTTGGTCGGCGCCGTCATCGGGGTGCGCACCAATGGCATTTTGATGGTCGTGAAGCTCACACCTTGGTCGGCATACTCGCAAGCGGCGCAGTTGGTCCAAGCGTCCAACGCGGCTTTGCTGGCCACGTAGGCAGAAAAGCGCGGTGCGTTGACCAGCACGCTGATGGAGCTGATGTTGACGATGTGCCCCTTACGTTTGGCCACCATGCCGGGCAGCAAGCCCATGGTGATGCGCAGTGCGCCGAAGTAGTTGAGCGCCATGGTCCGCTCAAAGTCGTGGAAGCGGTCATAGCTGGCCTCAATCGCACGGCGAATGGAGCGGCCGGCATTGTTGATCAAGAAATCAACGCCGCCGTGGTTTTTCTCCAGTTTTTGCACAAATTCGGAGCATTGCGCTTCATCGACAATGTCCACAGAGTAGGTGAAGACTTTGGCGTCTTTACCAGCTGCCGCGATGATGGTTTTTTTGGCGTCAGCCAACTGGTCTTCCCCGCGCGCGCAGATGATGGTGGTCGCACCCGCTTCAGCAAACCGGCAAGCGGCAGACAAGCCAATGCCGGATGAGCCGCCCGTAACCAGCACCACTTTGCCGCCCACTGTGCCTTTGAGGGTGCGGTCTATGAAAAGTGATGGGTCGAGGTGGCGCTCCCAATAATCCCACAACACCCAGGCGTAGTCTTTCAAATTCGGGCATTCAATGCCGCTGCCTTTGAGCGCGGCGTCTAGGTCGCGCCTGTCATAGCGGGTGGGCCAATTGATAAATTCAAAGATGCTTTCAGGCAAATCCAAATCTTTCATGATGGCTTTGCGCACGCGGCGCACAGGTGCCAGCGCCATCAAACCCTTTTTCACGCTTTTCGGAATAAATCCCAGCAAAGCAGCATTGACGAAGAGATTCATCTTAGGCGCATGCGCGGCTTTGCTGAAAATATCGAGGACATCACCCACGCGGTAACCCATCGGATCAACAATGTGGAAAGCTTTGCCCTTGATGTCTTTGCCATGGCTCACATGATCAATACTGTTGACGACAAAATCCACCGGAACAATGTTCAACCGTCCGCCTTCGATGCCAACCGACGGCATCCACGGTGGCAAAATTTGGCGCATGCGCTGGATCAGCTTGAAGAAGTAATACGGGCCGTCAACCTTGTCCATTTCGCCAGTAACGCTGTCGCCCACGACAAAGGCGGGGCGATATACCGTCCAAGCGCTTTTGTACTCTTTGCGGACGATTTTTTCGCTCTCATGCTTGGTTTTGAAGTACGGGTGATCGTAGTTTTCAGCCTCGTCAAACATGTCCTCCCGAAACACGCCTTCGTACAAACCAGCCGCGGCAATGCTGCTGACGTGGTGAAAATGCCCCACGTCGATGGCTTTGGCAAACTCAATGGTGTTACGGGTGCCGTCGATGTTGACAGCAATCTGGCTGGCTTCGTCAGCACTGAGGTCATACACGGCCGCTAGGTGATAAAAATGGTCTATCTTGCCTTTAAGAGCCTTCGCCGCATCAGCTGATACGCCTAATTTTTTACTCGTCAAATCGCCATAAACGGGGATAGCACGCTTTGCATCCGCTGCCCAATAGTCACGCAAACCGGCAACTTTACCCTCACTTTCTTTGCGAATCAAAAAATGGACAACTGCACCTTTGCGTTCCAGTAGCTTTTTAACCAGCCGTTTTCCAATAAACCCTGTTGCACCCGTGACGAAATATTGCATAGCTAACTCCCAAAATAATCAATCAATAGTTTGGTATTCTTGCTTAGATTGGCTCACGTTACATTAAGCGTAAACCCGTGGTCATAGGAATAATTGCTAGTTCAACTCCTCTAGTTTTTCACAGGCTTTCTAGAACCTAGCCCCTAAACAGGTAGCGTTTCTAAGGTTAAAGTAACATCCAACTCAGCGCAAACCTATAAATAATTAGTGCTGAACCGTGTTAACAGTCAGCATTTTCGGTTTCATTGTCACTTTAACTTCAGGAGGCCATATGGTCAAAAAATTACAAAAATCTAACGCTCAAACGCAAACTCACTCAGCTACCGGCGCACAGCTGGCCAGCAGTGTGAAAGACTCTGCACAGCAAATCTGGCTGGCAGGCTTGGGTGCATTCTCTAAAGCGCAAGCCGAAGGCGGTAAAGTGTTTGAAACCTTGGTGAAAGACGGCGTAGGCTTGCAGCGCAAAACCCAAGCAGCTGCAGAAGAGAAAATCTCCGAAGCCACTAGCAAAATGACCAGCATGGCCAACGGCATCACCGCCAAAGCTACGGGTGTCGCTACAGACATCACTGCAAAAGCAACTGGCCAATGGGACAAACTGGAAAACATTTTCGAAGAGCGCGTTGCCAAAGCCTTGAGCAAAATGGGCATGCCAACGGCGAAAGAAGTACAAGCTTTGTCAAAACGTGTTGACGAACTCAGCGCTAAGCTAAACAAATCTGCTGCTAAACCAGCTGCTCCTAAGGCTGCGGTTAAAGCAGTTGCTAAAAAGGCAGTTGCAGCTAAAAAAGTAGCGGTTAAGGCTGTAAGAGCAGTTGCCAAACGCGCTCCTGCACGTAAATAATTTCAGTAAGAGATATTGGTTTTGAAAAAAGGACGCTGTGGCGTCCTTTTTTACGTTTAAATGCAGTAAGTTGATTAAAATAGAGGCGAATATGGCTATAGCCGGCGTATTTATTGCCTAATTAGCTATTATAAATATAGCAAATTATGTGGATGGTAACAAATAAACTAAACAAATCCACATCCTCAATGGCTTAAAAGCACATATCGCACTGACAATAGCGGCTTTCTTCATGTGCAAGTTTCTACATTCAAAGGCTATCTGTGTTCAAAAACGCTCTCATCTACCGCATCGCGCCAACTTGGGCGGCTAATTTAGAGCTCATGGAGGTGGGTTTAGAGGCTGCTCGCTACGTGCAATGTGGGGCGAGTCAGGAGAAAGCTGTTGGCTGGACGGAGCCTCGTGGGGAGGCAAATGGGGCGTTGGCGGAGTCTGTGGCTGGGCAAATCGTGCTGAAATTCATGGTGGAGGTCAAAGCGGTGCCTAGTTCGGTGATCAACCGTAAAGCCAAGGAAGAATTGTCGAAAATTGAAGCCGCAACTGGGCGAAAACCTGGCAAACGCGAGACCAAAGAAATCAAAGAAGACATCAAGCTGTCGCTGATGCCACTGGCGTTTACAAAGATTTCCAGTGTATTGGTGTGGATTGACGCCAAAGCGCAGCTGTTGACGATTGGCGCATCAAGCACGGGCAAGGCGGACGAGGTGATCACGTACTTGGTGAAATGTTTGGAGGATTTCTCGGTGATGCCGCTGAATACCCATACTTCGAGTGCTGTGGCGATGGGGGAGTGGCTGTCAACGCAAGAGCCGCCTGTGGGCTTCAGTATTGACCGCGAATGCGAGCTGAAATCACCCGACGAAAGCAAAGCCGTGGTGAGCTACTCACGCCATGCCTTGGATATTGAGGAAGTGAGCGCTCACATAGCAAGCGGTAAGGTGCCGACGAAATTGGCGCTGACGTGGATGGACAGGGTGTCGTTTTTGCTGACGGATACGCTGCAAATCAAGAAAATTGCGTTCTTGGATGGTGTGTTTGATGGCAATTCGCGGGAAAAAGAAGATGGGTTCGATGCGGATACAGCGATTGCGACAGGCGAGCTGCGGCAGTTGATTCCTGAGTTGCTGACGGCTTTGGGTGGGGAGATGTCGATTGATAGTCCTGTCGGCGCTTGAAAATATTTAAAAAGTAGAAATTTAGATGCTTTATTTAGACACTTCAGCCCATAAAAGTAAGAAAAGAGTTAAAGATTGTTTGCAAGGGCTGTAAATCTATGCCATAATCGAGGGCTCGGTTAATACAAAGTTTCAAAACTAGTAGTGATCGGGTATCTGCCTAACGGAAGTGCTGCGAGTGGTTTGCAGTGTGGACGACAGGCCCAAGACTGATCGATAGCCCTCAATAGTGAGTGCAATTGGTGCAAGTTGGGAATAAACGAAATGATCCAAACAGAAACACGATTAGATGTTGCCGATAATACCGGCGCGAAGTCCGTACTGTGCATTAAGGTGCTCGGTGGTTCTAAGCGTCGCTACGCTAGCGTAGGCGATGTTATTAAGGTAAGTATTAAAGAAGCTGCTCCACGCGGTCGCGTCAAAAAAGGCGAGATCTATAGCGCGGTAGTGGTGCGTACGGCCAAAGGCATTCGTCGCGCTGACGGATCATTGGTCAAGTTTGACGGCAATGCAGCAGTTTTGCTCAACGCCAAGTTGGAGCCTATCGGCACCCGCATCTTTGGACCAGTGACGCGTGAATTGCGCACTGAGAAGTTCATGAAGATCGTGTCATTGGCTCCTGAAGTTTTGTAAGGACGCATCCATCATGAACAAAATTCGCACAGGCGACGAAGTGGTTGTGCTCACAGGGCGTGACAAAGGCAAGCGCGGCAAAGTGTCGGTTCGCCACAGTGAGACGCACGTCATTGTTGACGGCATCAACATGGTTAAAAAACATGCCAAGCCAAACCCGATGAAGGGTGTTACTGGCGGCATCGTTGAAAAGACCATGCCTATTCACCAGTCTAACGTGGCCATTTTCAATGCAGCCAGCGGCAAAGCTGACCGCGTAGGTATCAAATTAACTGCTGATGCCAATGGCAAAGTAGTGCGCGCTCGCGTCTACAAGTCAACAGGCTTAGAAATCAAGGCGGCATAATCATGGCACGTTTACAACAACAATACCGCGAAACAATTGCTCCAGCGATGGTTGCCAAGTTTGGCTACACATCAGCGATGCAAGTGCCGCGTCTGACAAAAATCACACTCAATATGGGTGTGAGCGAAGCTGTCTCTGATAAGAAAGTCATGGACAACGCTGTTGCTGACCTCACAAAAATTGCAGGTCAAAAACCTGTTGTTACTGTGGCGAAGAAGCCAATCGCTGGTTTTAAAATCCGCGAAGGTCAAGCTATCGGCTGCATGGTCACTTTGCGTGGCGTGCAGATGTGGGAATTCTTGGATCGTTTCGTGACCGTGGCTTTGCCTCGCGTTCGTGACTTCCGTGGAATCTC
Organism: Polaromonas sp.; assembly: GCA_031422495.1. Taxonomy (GTDB): domain Bacteria; phylum Pseudomonadota; class Gammaproteobacteria; order Burkholderiales; family Burkholderiaceae_C; genus Aalborgiella. Next base: position 20,622 of record JANPLX010000119.1, read on the forward strand.
TGGTCGCGCATTTGACGGTCGTGGTAACTACAACATCGGCGTTAAAGAGCAAATCATTTTCCCTGAAATTGAATACGACAAAGTTGATGCTTTGCGCGGTCTCAATATCAGCATCACCACAACGGCTAAAACTGATGAAGAGTGCAAAGCACTGCTCACAGCGTTCCGTTTCCCGTTCAAAAACTGAGGTGACACGTGGCTAAACAAGCATTAATCCAACGCGAACTCAAGCGCGACAAGTTGGTTGCAAAGTACGCAAAAGTACACGCAGACAACAAAGCAATCTCTAATGATGCAAAAGCAACCGAAGAGCAGCGTGCTGCCGCTCGCTTGGTTTTGCAAAAGCTCCCGCGCAACGCGAACCCAACTCGTCAACGTAACCGTTGCGCGATCACAGGTCGTCCACGTGGTACGTTCCGTCAGTTCGGCTTGGCTCGCGCCAAGATCCGTGAGATGGCTTTCGCTGGGAATATTCCCGGTATCACCAAAGCCAGCTGGTAAGTCAGGAGATTAAACATGAGCATGAGTGATCCAATCGCCGACTTGCTAACTCGCATTCGCAATGCGCAGATGGTGGCGAAGCCCGCAGTAGCGGTGCCCTCTTCTAAAGTAAAAATTGCTATTGCCCAAGTCTTAAAAGATGAAGGTTATATCGACAGTTTTGAAGTGAAAACCGAAGGCGGCAAAGCTGAACTTCAAATCACTTTGAAATACTATGCAGGTCGTCCTGTGATTGAGCGCATCGAGCGCGTCAGTCGCCCAGGTCTGCGTGTCTACAAAGGCCGTGATGACATCCCTCAAGTCCAAAATGGAATGGGTGTTGCCATTGTGACTACGCCTCAAGGCGTCATGACAGATCGCAAAGCACGCGCTACCGGTGTCGGTGGTGAAGTGTTGTGCTACGTCGCTTAATTTAATTAATGCACGGCACACAGGAGAAATAAAAAATGTCACGAATTGGAAAAATGCCAGTGTCCATCCCAGCGGGTGTGGATGTGGCGATAAATAACGGAACGATCAATGTCAAAGGTTCGGGCGGCGCATTGTCTCTCGCACAAAATGCGTTGGTCAGTGTTGTCAATAACGCGGGTGCACTCACTTTTGCTCCGGCAAATGAGTCCCGTGAAGCAAATGCCATGACTGGCACGATGCGCCAGTTGGTTAACAACATGGTTGTTGGCGTCACTAAAGGTTTTGAGAAAAAATTAACTTTGATTGGTGTGGGTTACAAGGCGGCAGCGTCTGGTAACAAGCTCAATTTGGCGGTTGGTTACTCACACCCGGTTAACAAAGAGATGCCAGCGGGCATCACCGTGGCAACACCGTTGCCAACAGAAATCATCATCAAAGGTGCGGATCGCCAACGTGTTGGCCAGATTGCAGCCGAGATTCGTGCTATTCGTCCACCAGAGCCTTATAAAGGCAAGGGTATCCGTTATTCGGATGAGAAGATCACGATCAAAGAGACTAAGAAGAAATAAGGAACTGCACCATGTTGACCAAAAAACAGCAGCGACTACGTCGTTCACGTCAGACTCGAATTCGTATCGCCATTCAAGGCGTTGCACGTCTGACCGTCAATCGTACAAACTTGCACATCTATGCCAGCGTTATTTCTGGCGACGGCACCAAAGTGTTGGCATCAGTGTCAACAGCTGCGGCTGATGTTCGCACCAAATTGGGCGAATCAGGCAAGGGCAGCAATGTTGCAGCAGCGCAAGCAGTTGGCACCATGATTGCTGAAAAAGCAAAAGCTGCCGGTATTGAAAAAGTTGCGTTTGATCGCGCAGGTTTTGCATACCACGGTCGTGTCAAAGCACTCGCTGAAGCTGCGCGTGCAGCTGGCTTGCAGTTCTAAATTGCACTATTAAGCGGATTGGAAAAATATAATGGCTAAAGTTCAAGCAAAAATGCAAGGTAAAGCAGACGGTCCTGAAGACGGTATGCGCGAAAAAATGATCGCGATCAACCGCGTAACCAAAGTGGTTAAAGGTGGTCGGATTTTAGGCTTCGCAGCTTTGACAGTTGTTGGTGACGGTGATGGTCGCGTTGGTATGGGTAAAGGCAAATCAAAAGAAGTGCCAGCTGCTGTACAAAAAGCGATGGAGGAATCGCGCCGCCAATTGGTCAAGGTCTCCTTGAAAAATGGCACGATTCACCACAAAGTCATGGGTCACCACGGCGCTGCAAGCGTGATGGTTGCTCCTGCACCAAAAGGTACCGGCATTATTGCTGGTGGTCCAATGCGTGCAGTTTTCGAGGTGGTGGGTATCACTGACATCGTGGCAAAAAGCCATGGTTCCAGCAACCCTTACAACATGGTGCGTGCCACTTTGGACGCCCTGAAAAAAGTAACGACACCTTCTGATGTTGCTGCCAAGCGTGGCAAAAGCATTGAAGACATTTTTGCTTAAATTGAGAGTAACAACATGACGACACAACAAACAGTCAAACTCCAATTGGTACGAAGCCCCATTGGATGCAAAGAATCTCACCGCGCTACTGTGCGTGGTTTGGGTTTACGCAAAGTGAATAGCACCAGCGAGCTGGTGGATTCACCCGCAGTTCGCGGCATGATTAATAAGATCAGCTACCTGATCAAAGTACTATAAGAGGCCAGTGATGGAACTAAATAACATCAAGCCTGCGGATGGCGCAAAACATTACAAACGTCGTGTAGGTCGTGGTATTGGCTCTGGCATCGGTAAAACCGCTGGCCGTGGTCATAAAGGTCAAAAGTCACGTACTGGCGGTTACCATAAAGTCGGCTTTGAAGGCGGTCAAATGCCTATGCAACGTCGTTTGCCAAAGCGTGGTTTCAAATCACATCTGCTGAAGTTTAATGCTGAAGTGACCTTGTCTGCACTCGAATTGCTCGGTGCTCCAGAAGTGGACATCTTGTCATTGAAGCAAGCTGGTTTGATTGGCGAATTGGCTAAAGTTGTCAAAGTCATCAAGTCTGGCACTATCACACGAGCAGTCAAGCTTACTGGCATTGGTGCAACTATTGGTGCTAAAGCAGCTATCGAAGCCGCTGGTGGCAGCATCGCTTAATAGCGTTGTTTGAACATCTAGACTATTAAGGCATAAGCGTGGCAACTGGTTCCAATCAAACAGCAAAAAATGGCAAGTACGGCGACTTACGTCGTCGCTTGATGTTTTTGTTGCTCGCCTTGGTGGTTTACCGTATCGGTGCACACATACCTGTTCCAGGTATTGATCCGGCACAATTGCAACAGTTTTTCAAAGGCCAAGAGGGCGGAATATTGAATTTGATCAATATGTTCTCTGGTGGTGCTTTGTCGCGTTTTACGATTTTTGCGCTCGGCATCATGCCGTACATCTCAGCCTCTATCATTATGCAATTGCTGGCCTATGTTGTGCCCGCTTTTGAGCAAATGAAAAAAGAAGGTGAAGCAGGCCGCCGCAAGATCACTCAATACACACGCTACGGAACATTAGGTCTGGCCTTGTTTCAAACTATTAGTATTGCTTTGGCTTTAGAAAGCTCCCCTGGCATGGTGATTGATCCAGGTTTTGGTTTTAGAGTCACAGCTGTTATCAGCTTGACAGCGGGCACCATGTTTTTGATGTGGTTAGGTGAGCAAATTACCGAGCGCGGTTTGGGTAACGGTATCTCAATTTTGATCTTTGCAGGTATTGCTGCTGGCTTACCAAGCGCTGTGAGTGGATTGCTTGAGTTGGTGCGTACAGGCGCTATGAATATTCTGGTTGCTATTGTTATTGTGGCAGTCGTCATCGGTGTGACATACTTCGTCGTATTTGTAGAGCGCGGTCAGCGTAAGATTCTGGTGAACTATGCTCGCCGCCAAGTGGGAAACAAAGTATATGGCGGTCAGTCATCACATTTGCCACTGAAATTAAACATGGCTGGCGTGATTCCACCTATCTTTGCTTCATCTATTATCTTGCTTCCGGCAACTTTGGTTAGTTGGTTGAGCACTGGTGACTCTATGCGTTGGCTTAAAGACATAGCTGGTATGTTGACGCCTGGTCAACCGATTTACGTGATGTTCTATGCGGCTGCAATTGTATTTTTCTGTTTCTTCTACACAGCCTTGGTATTCAACAGCCGTGAAACTGCTGACAACTTGAAAAAGAGTGGTGCATTCGTTCCAGGTATTCGCCCTGGTGATCAGACTGCAAAATACATCGACAAAATCTTATTACGTTTGACATTTGCTGGCGCTATTTATATTACTTTTGTTTGTTTGCTGCCAGAATTCTTAATATTGAAATATAATGTACCCTTCTACTTTGGTGGTACATCGCTTCTGATTATTGTCATTGTGACCATGGATTTCATGTCGCAAGTGCAAAACTACATGATGTCCCAGCAGTACGATTCACTTCTCAAGAAGGCAAATTTCAAGTCATCTTTGGGGGCTTGAGCAAATTATGTCTAAAGATGATGTTATTCAAATGGCGGGGGAAGTGGTTGAAAACCTTCCTAATGCAACATTCCGAGTTAAGTTGGAAAACGGACATATCGTGTTAGGTCATATTTCAGGCAAGATGCGCATGCATTACATTCGTATTTTGCCGGGTGACAAGGTAACGGTTGAGTTAACTCCCTACGATTTAACGCGGGCGAGAATTGTGTTTCGTGCTAAGTAAATTATTTAATTTATTTGGTACTTGGTGATTTAGTGATTTAGTTTTTTTATAGATATTTGGGAGAATGAAATGAAAGTTTCGGCTTCGGTCAAAAAAATTTGCCGCAACTGCAAAATCATCCGTCGTAAGGGTGTAGTTCGTGTTATCTGTACAGATCCACGCCACAAGCAGCGCCAAGGTTAATTTATCAAGTTTTAGAGGACGTATATGGCACGTATAGCAGGTATTAATATTCCACAGCATCAACATGCTGAAATTGGATTGACCGCAATTTTCGGTATTGGTCGCACACGCGCTCGCAAAATTTGCGACGCATGTGACATCGCCTATTCCAAGAAAATCAAGGATCTCACTGACGGTGATTTGGAAAAAATTCGCGATCAAATCGCAGTTTTTACCATTGAAGGTGATTTGCGCCGCGAAACAACCATGAACATCAAGCGTTTGATGGACATTGGCTGCTACCGTGGTTTCCGTCATCGTCGCGGCTTGCCAATGCGTGGTCAAAGAACACGTACCAATGCGCGTACGCGAAAAGGTCCGCGTAAAGCGGCGGCATCGTTGAAAAAATAATCGGATAGAACAATATTATGGCAAAAGCACCAGCCAATAGCGCTGCACAGCGCGTACGTAAAAAAGTCCGTAAGAACGTTGCGGATGGCATTGCACACGTGCATGCATCGTTTAACAACACCATCATCACTATCACTGATCGTCAAGGCAATTCATTGGCTTGGGCGTCATCAGGTGGTCAAGGTTTCAAGGGTTCACGCAAGTCAACACCATATGCAGCTCAAGTTGCGTCTGAAGTTGCGGGTCGTGCAGCCATGGAGCAGGGCATCAAAAACGTTGATGTTGAAATCAAAGGCCCAGGTCCTGGTCGCGAATCTTCGGTTCGTGCACTAGGTGCGTTGGGCATTCGTATCAACTCAATCGCTGATGTCACGCCTGTACCGCACAACGGTTGCAGGCCACAAAAACGTCGTCGTATCTAATTTTCTAGTTTGGCAGGTTTTCGGACTCGCTGAATTTAGAATTTAATACGGCAATCAATCAAAGCCCACCGCTATTGGCTCATGTCAATAGCTCCCACAGCTAGTCTGTGGCAGATGATATAAAAGGAATTTCAAGTGGCACGTTATTTAGGCCCTAAGGCCAAACTCTCCCGCCGTGAAGGCACCGATCTTTTCCTGAAGAGCGCACGTCGTTCTATCAGCGATAAAGCCAAATTCGACTCTAAGCCAGGCCAACACGGACGCACTTCTGGTGCCCGTACGTCAGACTTCGGTTTGCAATTGCGCGAAAAGCAAAAAGTAAAACGCATGTACGGCATTTTGGAACGCCAATTCCGCCGTTACTTTGCAGAAGCTGATCGTCGCAAAGGCAATACTGGCGCAAACCTGCTGTCATTGCTTGAGTCACGCTTAGACAACGTTGTTTACCGTATGGGTTTTGGCTCAACACGTGCTGAAGCGCGTCAGTTGGTGTCTCACAAAGCCATGACCGTGAACGGCCAATCCGTCAATATCCCGTCTTACATGGTTAAGGCTGGCGACGTGATTGCTGTGCGTGACAAGTCTAAAGCGCAAACACGTATTGCTGAAGCCTTGCAATTGGCTCAACAAGTCGGCATGCCAGCATGGGTGGAAGTCAACATCGACAAAGCAACAGGTACTTTCAAGAAGTCTCCTGATCGTGATGAATTCGGTGCTGATATCAACGAATCACTCATCGTTGAGTTGTATTCTCGCTAAAAATCATTTTAATTGGTTCTCAATTTTGCGTCGCATTGCAAAATTGAGCGCTTCAACCAGCCTTACCGACGTAACGAGCCGGGGGTATTGAGAGGAAATTAATATGCAAGCAAATCTATTAAAACCAAAAGCTATCCACGTCGAGCAACTCAGCGCTAACCGCGCTAAAGTGACGCTTGAGCCCTTTGAGCGCGGCTACGGCCACACGTTGGGTAATGCTTTACGCCGCGTTTTGCTGTCCTCCATGGTTGGCTATGCTGCCACTGAAGTGACTATTGCTGGCGTATTGCATGAGTACTCATCGATCGATGGCGTGCAAGAAGATGTTGTCAATATTTTGTTGAACCTCAAAGGTGTGGTTTTCAAATTGCACAACCGTGATGAAGTGACTTTGAGCTTACGTAAAGACGGCGAAGGCCCAGTCACAGCTGCCGATATTCAAACACCTCACGATGTTGAAATCGTCAACCCTGATCACATCATTGCTCACTTGTCACAAGGTGGCAAGTTGGACATGCAGATCAAGGTTGAAAAAGGCCGTGGTTATGTGCCAGGTACGATGCGTCGTTTTGGTGATGAGCCAAACAAATCCATCGGTCGTATCGTTTTGGATGCTTCTTTCTCTCCTGTGTCACGCGTGAGCTACGCTGTTGAAAATGCACGTGTTGAGCAACGCACTGATTTGGACAAGCTGGTTATCGAAATCGAAACCAATGGTGCGATCAATGCTGAAGATGCGGTGCGTTCGTCTGCCAAAATTTTAGTTGAGCAGTTGGCTGTGTTTGCACAATTAGAAGGCAGCGAATTGGCTGCATTCGATGCACCAAGCTCTGCACGCAATGCGCAGCAATTTGACCCATTGTTGTTGCGTCCAGTTGATGAGTTAGAGCTCACTGTTCGCTCAGCCAACTGTCTCAAAGCAGAAAATATTTACTACATTGGTGATTTGATCCAGCGCTCTGAAAACGAGTTGCTCAAGACGCCAAACTTAGGTCGTAAATCGCTCAATGAAATCAAAGAAGTTTTGGCTTCTCGTGGTTTGACATTGGGTATGAAGCTTGAAAGCTGGCCACCAGCTGGCTTGGACAAACAAGGCTAAAATTTTTCCTCTTGAATGTTTTAGTTTAAGAGAAAAATTTTAAAGAGCTTTAAAGAAGTTAAAAAATACAAACAGTTGAATTGAGTCAAATTAATTTAACTGTTTCAATCGGATAGTACCTGATACGGCTATCTACTAATAAAGGGAAATCACCATGCGCCACGGACACGGACTACGTAAACTAAACAGAACCAGCGAGCACCGCTTAGCGATGCTTCGCAACATGATGAACTCGCTCATTGAGCACGAAGTCATCAAAACAACTTTGCCAAAAGCCAAAGAACTGCGCCGCGTTGTTGAGCCCATGATCACCTTGGCCAAAGATCCAAGCTTGGCGAACAAGCGTATGGCTTTCAACCGCCTGCGTGACCGCGATTCTGTCGTGAAATTGTTTGCCGATCTGGGCCCTCGCTTTGCCGCACGTCCAGGTGGCTATACCCGTATCTTGAAAATGGGTTTCCGCGTGGGTGACAATGCACCTATGGCTTTGGTCGAATTGGTTGACCGCCCAGACACAACCGCGCCAGCTGCTGAAGTCAAAGCATAAATTTATATAACTTTCTTTAATAACTCATTGCTAAATAGTAGCGAGAGTTAGATAAGTAAGTTATAATTGAGGTCTTAACGCGCGATGGAGCAGCCTGGTAGCTCGTTGGGCTCATAACCCAAAGGTCGCAGGTTCAAATCCTGCTCGCGCAACCATATAAATAACCCTCAGAATTTAGGTTCTGAGGGTTTTTTTATGTTCAGAGTTTGTATGTTAAATGTTATTGTTGCCGCAGTGTTTCAATCACCGGTTTCTGCAATACAGATCGAAGCACATAGGTGCCAGCTATCAGTGCCAATACAGACCCCGTTAACGCACCTGCAAGTGGCACCCACAGCTTGATACTCCAGCTGAATTCAAATACGTAGCGTGCCATGGCCCAGCCAATCGCCACCGCAATGATGCTGGCTAAAAAACCTGCAAGCAAACCGACACCGGCCAGTTCAGCCCCTTGCACTTGTCGCAACAGCTTGCCACCTGCGCCAAGGGCACGCATCACGGCAAATTCTTTGGCTCGCTCATCACGTGTTGCAGTAATGGCAGTCAGCAAAACAACCACACCAGCTGCCAATGTGAACGCAAATAGAAATTCGACAGCTCGGATCACTTGATCTAATACTTTCTGGATCTGCGACACCGTCGCACTCATGTCTACATTGGTGATATTGGGGTAGTTCTTTACCAGTGCATTGTCGAACGCAGCGCCATTTGCATTCGCGCCACTGACAGGTGCACGAAATGCCCCCATATAGGTCACGGGCACACCCGCTAGTTGCGCTACGGGAAACATCACATAAAAGTTTGCCCGCATCGAACCCCAATCTACCTTGCGGACAGAGCTCACCGTACTCTCAACCATCATGCCGCCCACGTCAAAACGCAGCTTGTCACCCATGGCGAGATTGAGGGTTTTAGCGACGCTTTCTTCAATACTCACGCCACCTGTTTCGTTGGGTGTCCATGCGCCAGTTGTGACAATGTTGTGTGCCGGTAATGCAGCACTGTTAGATAAATTAAATTCTCTGTCCAGCATGCGTTTGGCACGGTCGTCTGCAAAATTGTCTGGCTTCACATCTGTGTTATTGATCGCCACCAAACGTCCGCGAATCATGGGGTACCAGTCATAATTTTTGATACCCGCCTGCTTCAGCGTTTCTTGAAAGCTCTCGCTTTGCTCAGGCATCACATTGATGACAAACCGGTTTGGTGCATCTGCCGGTGTCGCTTTGCGCCAGCTGTTGATCAAATCAGTCCGCAACAACACCAACAATATCAAAGCCAGCAGACCGAGCGACAAAGCGCTGATCTGTACCACTGCAAAGGCTGGTCGCGCCGTCAATTGCCGCGTCGCCAATACCAGCCAGCGTGGCGCGGTGGCGTCGTTCACGCTCATACGCAGCAGCTTGATGGCGATGTAGCTGATACCTGCAAACAGCACCACCGCGGCCGCAAAGCCGCCCACAGTGATCAACCCCAACTTCAAATCACTGCTGGTTGCGAGCAGCAGCGTGACAAAGCCCGCCATACCCAAACCCAGCACAGCTAGCGACGCAGGTTTCAAGCTACCCACATCACGGCGAATGACGCGTAGCGGCGGCACTTGCGCCAACTGCAGAACCGGTGGCAGGCCAAACGCCAGCAGCAGCGTCATGCCCATACCCAAACCGAACGCGACTGGCCAGAGCGATGCAGCAGGCAGACTCGATTCAATCAAACCCGCCAGCAGCAACACAAACACATAATGCACCGCATAACCAATCAAAATACCCAGTCCGCTTGCAAAGAGTCCTACCAGTGCAAACTCAAAGGTGTAGCTCAGCCCAATATTGCGCTGACTTTGTCCCAGCACGCGCAGCATGGCACAGTCGTCCAAATGCTTAGCCGCAAAGCCCCGCGCTGCCAAAGCCACCGCAACCGCACTGAGCAAAGCCGCTAACAGGGCGATCAAGCTCAAAAACTTCTCCGCTCTGTCCAGCGTTTGCTTCATCTCTGGCCGCCCGCCTTCAAATGATTCCAGCCGCACGCCAGCCATGGTTTGTAGCTTGGCGAAATCGATAAAAGCTTTCACATCCTTATCCACCGCCGGCCCGCCAGAACTTGTTCCCGCCACTGCAAACCGATACGTCACCCGGCTGGCGGGCTGGATCAACCCCGTAGCCGCCATGCCAGCCATGTTCACCATCACACGCGGCGCGAAATTGGCAAATCCAGCGCCCCGGTCAGGTTCAGTGGCGATGATTTGCCCAATGCGCAGCTCAGCATCGCCCAAAAGCAGCTTGTCACCGACTTGTAACCCCAAGCCGTCCAACAGGGCCGCATCTACCCAAGCTTCACCAAGGGCAGGCACTGCCCGCGTTTTAGCAGGTTCAATGCCCTGTTTAGCCGTGATTTGCAAGCTGCCCCGCAGCGGGTAAGCCTCACTCACTGCCTTCAGCGCCACCAGCTTGGTCATGGGATCGGTAGAGCCAAGCGATTGGGTCCTCGCCATCGTCGGAAACCCCAACGTAAACGCTGTTTGCAATCCAAGCTCTTTAGCCTTGGCTATGAATGCCTGCGGCGTAACGTTATCACTAGAAATAACCGCATCACCCCCCAGCAGCTGCCGCGCATCCCGCTGTAGCCCACCGTTCAGGCGATCCGCAAAAAACCCCACAGCCGTCAGCGCCGCCACCGCCAGCGACACCGCCACAATCAGCAAGCGCAGCTCCCCCGCCCGCAAGTCCCGCCAAAGCGACCGCCACCCCAATACGTAAAATGCTGTGTTCATGGCTGTACCTTAACTTATAAGCGTCTAAATTGCCTGCAAATCGCAGCTAGACTGACTTGAAAGTGAGGGTATTTGCTCGAAAATCTAGTTGAGAACGCTAAAAAATGCTGTTTTGAGTTTAAAACCCCGTATTTTAAGCCATTTTAGAGGTAAAAATTACTGTAGCCGGCGTATTTATTGCCTAAGTAGCTATTAAAAATATAGCAATATACCACTAATCAAAACATCCCATTCCCATGTGCCATGCTTTTCGGCACAGTTTGCAGCACATCCCAGTGCTCGACGATCTTGCCATCGACGTCGCAGCGGAAGATATCTATGCCGGCCCAATCGGGATCTTTGAAACCGGGCCAAAACTGGTGGCAGTGTAAGACGACATAATCGCCCTCAGCAATAACCCGCACAAATTCAACCCGTTTGTTTGGGTATTCTTTTGCCATTTTCTCAAAGTAGCTGATGAACGCTTCTTTGCCATCGGCTACTTCCGGGTTGTGTTGCATGTAAGTGGCACCCGTATATTGCTCGATGGCTAAGCGCGGTTGCGATTTGTTGAACATCAAATCGTAAAAGGCGACGGCGTTTTGTTTGTTGCGTTCTAATAGTTCATTCATAGTAATATTTTATGTTGTAGCCGTCGTGATTATTGCCTAAACAGCTATTAAAAACATAGCAAATTAGGGTTAAATCACTCTCAATTCTCATTCAAATACGGGTTAAATCCCCCTCAATCCCCCTTTTTCAAAGTGGGAAGACTATGGCGAAGGGCACTTCTGTTACCGTCACTCCCCTCACGCCTTGCGTCATTTTCACGCTTTTTGACGTTATTCCCGCTTTTCTTACCGTCAATACCGCTTCCCCGCAGTCATTCCCGCGTAGGCGGGAATCCATGGAGTTTGTCTTGTCCCCCACTTTGAAAAAGGGGGGCTAGGGGGGATTTAAGCCTTAGTTCAACCCACCAATTTGGCTCTACGCTTCGCCTTCACCGCATCCGCTGGCAGCAAACTCGTCAGCCGTTGGTACAGGTCGAACAGGAAAGCGACGCGTTCGGCGTCAGATTTGTACGCCTTTTTGCCGCCTTGGCTCTCGTAGGCTTTGTCCACGGCGGCGTCCAGCTTTTGGTGGGCTTTGAGCAGCGCGGGCGGCATGGTCAGCGGGTCGTACAGGTCGGCTAGGCTGGCTGGGTTGGCACCCGTTTGGTGCTTTGCCCGCTCATTCAGCACGGTTTTTGCTGCGCTTTCTATAGCTGCATAGGCAATAGATACGACGGCTAGAGCCGTTTTTGCCTCTTTTTTAGGCATTTCTGGCCATGGGAAGTTGTTGTCCAGCTTGTCGCAAATCTTATCCTGTCTAGATGTAGGCGTACTTTCAAAGCAAGTGGGCCAGCAACTGATACAGTTGAGGTTTGCAAAGTGATAATTAGAGACGTTATAGTCTGTGGTTTTAAAACGATTGTCCGCAACTAAATTACTGTATAAAATAACAGTTTAAAATTCGATGAAGGATGCTCTATGGATGGCTTGGATGATTCACTTATGACCGTTTTTTCAAACGAAGTGCCAATTGATACAGATTTGAAATCTTCGCAAAATAACATCAAGTTCATTGACTTATTTGCAGGTATTGGTGGTTTTCATTTGGCGTTACATAATTTAGGCGCAACATGCGTTTTTGCTTCAGAATGGGATAAAAACGCGCGTCAAACATATATGCATAATCTCCAAAGTATTTCTCCTGATTTATTCTCGAATAATAACTTTGCAGGTGATATTACTGCTGTAAATCCAGCTGACATACCTAATTTTGATATTCTGTGCGCAGGATTTCCGTGCCAACCATTCTCTCAAGCTGGATACAAAAAAGGCTTTGATGAGGTACGTGGAACATTATTTTTTAATATAGTAAAAATTATTCAAGAAAAAAAGCCAGCAGCTTTTTTTCTTGAAAATGTACGACACCTATTGAATCATGATGAAGGTAAAACCTTTGAAATTATTAAAAAAATTCTCGAAGACGATTTAGGTTATTCGTTTTACCACAATATCGTAAAAGCGTCTGATTTCGGGTTGCCTCAACTTCGGCCAAGATTATTTATGGTGGGATTTAAAAATAAAGAGTCAAAATTCGAGTTTCCAAAACCAGTCCCACTCAAGAAAACCATGTCTGATATTCTTGGTGGGGAATGTGACAGAAAGATAGGCTTTACGTTGCGTGTTGGGGGCAAAGGTTCATCGATTGATGATCGTAGGAATTGGGACTCATATCGAGTTAATGGAGTTGTTAAGCGTATCAATTCGGAACATGGAAAGGAAATGCAAGGTTTTCCATCAAATTTTGTATTTCCTGTTTCAAAAGTGCAAGCTATGAAGCAATTAGGAAATTCAGTAGCCGTACCCGCTATTCAAGCAGTCGCCTCAAGTATTATTAAAACATTAAATAGTTCAAAAAAATGCTAAACGGTAATAAAGGTGATTGGAGTGAAGTGTATGCGCTTTTCAAACTGCTTGGCGAAGGAAAATTATATGCAGGCGATGCAGATTTAAATAAACTTGAAAATTTATTTTATCCTATTGTTAAAATAATTCGTAAAGAAGTTTCTGGTAGTGTTGAATACCAAATAAATGGACAGTTAGTAATCATCACTGATGATGATAAAAAAATAGAAATGCCTATTTCTGATTTTATATTTCAAGCTGCAAATTTATTAGATAAAATCAAACAATCTGAAGGATCATTTCAACTACTTGAAGTTGAAAATTTTATGCGATCTGCTTTGTGTAAGTCAATTGCGCAGAGTTCAACTCAAAAGACAGATATACAAATTGTTATTTACGATAAACGCGTAAATCAATCTGCAGAACTTGGTTTTAGTATTAAGTCGCAACTTGGTGGAGATTCAACATTATTCAATTCAAACAAACGTCAGACAAATTTTCTTTTTAAAATTCAAAATTTAAAAATAAATTCAAGCGAAATTGAACGTATTAATTTAATTAGTCCGAAAACTGAGAAAATCAAAAAACGGATAGAAGCAATTGAGGAATTAGGTGGTAAATTAAAATTTGCTTCACTTGAAGGTGATATTTTCAATAACAATTTGATTTTAATTGATAGCCGAATGCCTGAAATATTGGCGGAAATTATCTTGACATACTTTAGTACAAAGTACAGTTCTCTAAAAGATTTGACAAAGTTGATCCGAAATAAAAATCCGTTAAATTTTGATATGCAGCATGGGCACAATTTTTACGAGTATAAAGTCAAGCACTTTTTAACTGATAGTGCACTTGGGATGACTGGTTCAACAGTATGGTTAGGTGCATATGATATTACTGGCGGCTATCTTATTGTAAAAAAGGATGGGGATGTACTGTGCTATCACGTCTACAACCGTAATCAATTTGAAGATTATCTTTTTGCTAATACAAAATTAGATACTCCTAGCAGTTCACGTCATGAATTCGGTACGTTGTATGAAGCGAACGGGCAACTGTATTTTGCACTCAATTTACAAATTAGATTCAAATAAGTCAGTATCTGCCCAGTTGCGGCTGAAAGCGAGGGCGCGGGATTTGATTTCGTTCCAAGACAAGGGCATGAGTCGTAGCTTAAACGACATTAGCTGACATTAACTGAGATTCACTGACATTTTCCATGTTTCCCCCTAAAATCCGCCTCATGCCTACCCAATCTGCACCACCCACACCCACGCACTCACCGACCCGCAAAACACGACTCATTGGCCTGCACTTCGTCGTCACTTGGTTGATGGTGTTGGGTTTGGCGGTTTATGGCGCTGTTATCGGTGGTTTGTACTTTTTTCAGGAAAAACTGCTGTTCCAGCCCGTCGTCATTCCGGCCAGCCAGCCGCTGGCGGCGCTGAAAACTCAGGGCGAGGGGGTGCGCGAGTTCACCGTGGACGTGCCTGGCGCCAGGCTGTCGGGGCTTCAGCTCAAATTGCCCAACCCCAAGGGCGTGGTGTTCTTTTTGCACGGGAACAGCGGTAATCTGGACACCTGGTTCATCAACACCGAGATCTACCGCCAAAACAACATGGATTTGGTGATGCTGGACTACCGTGGTTTTGGCAAAAGCACGGGGCAGATTGAGAGTGAGGCGCAGCTGCGCAGCGATGTGCGGTCGGCTTGGAATCAAATTGCACCGCAGTACGTGGGCAAAATGCGGGTGATTTACGGACGTTCGCTGGGCTCGGGGCTGGCTGCAGGGCTGAGTGCGGCTTTGGAAGCCGAAAAAACACCGCCAGACCTGACGGTGCTGGTATCGCCCTACAGCAGCATGAGCAGCTTGACCGGTCAAATTTACCCTTATGTGCCGCAAGTGGTGCTGCGCTACCCGCTGCGCACCGACCAATTG
>JANPLX010000120.1:0-19282 GCA_031422495.1 Polaromonas sp.
GCATAAAAATTAACGTCTACTGAACGGCGTTGTATATTATGTTAAATAACATGAAGTCGCACTGTATAGATCCCTATTGCTTTAACTTATCAAGCAAGGCCTTTGCTGCAGGTTGCGAAGACGCGGGGTTTTGTCCTGTAATCAACAGTCCATCTGTGACTACATAAGGCTGCCAATCATCTGCTTTGGAGTAAAGTCCACCTCGTTCTTTAAGCATATCTTCTACAAGGAAGGGAACTATGTCAGTAAGCCCAGCCGCTTGTTCTTCGGTATTTGTAAATCCAGTAACCTTTTTGCCTGCTACTACGGATCTACCATTGAGTTTGGCGTTGCGCAGTACGCCGGGTGCATGGCACACTGCAGAAACTGGTTTGTGCGATGCGAGCATAGTCTCGATCAATGCCACCGAATGAGCGTCTTCGCTTAAATCCCATAGAGGACCGTGGCCACCGGGATAAAACACAGCGTCAAAGTCGTCTGCATTAACGGTTTTTAAAATTAAAGTGGACTTGAGTACTGCTTGTGCATCATCATCGGATTTAAAGCGACGTGTTGCATCGGTTTGTGCTGAAGCCTCATCGCTAACAGGATCTAGAGGTGGCTGTCCGCCTAACGGGGATGCAACGACAACTTGCGCCCCAGCATCGATAAAAGTGTAGTAAGGAGCTGCAAATTCTTCAAGCCAAAATCCTGTTTTTTTGCCAGTGTCGCCCAGTTTATCGTGGGAGGTTAAAACCATTAGTATTTTCATATTTTCTTTCTTAAAATTATTGAATTTGATTTATTGCAGAACGGCATTTCTCTGCCAATGTCTTTGGATAGCAAGCGCAGGTATCAACTTCTCAATGGCTGCAGCAGTTTTGTTGGCTGGACTCACGATGAGTCCGTGGTTATCAGTGTCCATCACAGAGGCAGAGTTGATACCGGTTTTATCAAGTAATTTCTTGCCTGCACCCAAAGCTAAGATGGTTTTGTAGTGCAAATATTGGTCTTTAATAAAATCAGTAGTTTGCGGACACTGAGCCAAAGCGTCGATGGCTTTGTCGCCATCGGGTAGTACCAACGCATCAAACAAAAATCCTGGCTCATTCTCCAACGACGCATCAGCTGTTAGATCGCCTGCATCTGATGTGGAGGTGGTACCGATGCGTGGGCCAATCAGTTTGACCACTGCGCCTTTCTCTACCAAGGCATCGCGCAGCTGCAATAATGACTTGCTGACAACACCGTTAGCAATCAGAACAGCGACTTTCAACCCCTTGACTGAACCATCTCCCGGCCTTGCCATCAAAGATAGCGAAGGTGCTTTTTTAATTTCAGGCTTGGTAGGCTTGGCTAACGCGCGCGGCATAGGCTCTGGCATGGGACTGATACCTAGACCTTCAGCTACTTTGCCTGCTAATTCTTCGGACACATTACGCAAAGACGACACTACGCGTTCTCGAATGGCAGGTACGGTCAGCTTGCTCAACTCAAAGCGAAATGCCGCAGCAATATGCGATTTTTCTATCGGTGTTTGACTTTCGTAAAACAGTGTCGCTTGTGTGTAATGGTCAGCGAATTTTTCAGGTTTGCCCCGTACCTTCGCCTGCTCTTGGTCAGCTTGCTGACGTGCTGGAAATGTCATAAAACCTTGCTCTGCACCCGCCTGAAAGGGGCAGCCTCCCGCCAACGAATTTGGCTCGTAGGATACTCGTCCGCGGTGGATAGCTTGCCTGTGCATACCGTCGCGCTGGTTGTTATGTGCTTGAGCAAGAGGTGCATTGATAGGAATTTCATGGAAATTTGGTCCACCTAGTCTTGATATCTGCGTGTCCATGTAGGAGTGAATACGCCCTGCTAAAAGAGGGTCGTTAGAAAAATCTATACCAGGCACGATGTGTGCAGTGCAAAAGGCAACTTGCTCAGTTTCCGCAAAAAAATTATCTGGATTGCGGTTTAGTACCATGCGCCCGACTGGCAAAATAGGGACTAGTTCTTCTGGTATCAGCTTGGTTGCATCCAATATGTCAAAGCTAAATTTGTCGGCTTGTTCTTCCGTAAAAATTTGCAAACCCAACTCCCATTCAGGGTGAGCACCGCATTCGACGCGATCCCATAGGTCACGTCGGTGAAAATCAGGATCTGCGCCTGATACTTTTACCGCCTCGTCCCAGACCATCGAGTGTGTACCCGCTTTTGGATTCCAATGAAATTTACAAAAAACCGACTTACCTGCTTGGTTAACCAATCGGAAAGTGTGCACACCAAAGCCCTCCATCGTGCTGTAGCTGCGCGGTATCCCGCGGTCTGACATCACCCACATTAGCATGTGGCTAGACTCTGGCATCAGTGATGCAAAATCCCAAAATGTGTCGTGTGCACTAGCCGCTTGGGGCATTTGATTGTGTGGTTCGGGTTTAACTGCATGTACGAGGTCAGGAAATTTAATCGCGTCTTGAATAAAAAATACAGGCATATTGTTACCAACCAAGTCCCAATTGCCCTCATCGGTATAAAACTTAACCGCAAAGCCACGCACGTCGCGCGCTGTATCTTTAGATCCCCGCTCTCCTGCTACTGTAGAAAAACGTACAAAAACAGGTGTTACTTTGCCCTTTTTGCTAAAGGGAGCAGCTTTGGTGTACTCGTCTAAAGGTGCATAGCATTCAAAGAAACCATGTGCTGCTGATCCTCTGGCGTGGACGATGCGTTCTGGTATGCGCTCATGGTCAAAATGGGTGATTTTCTCCCTAAGAATAAAGTCTTCCAATAGAGCAGGTCCACGAATGCCTGCCTTCAAGGAATTTTGGTTGTCAGCGATGGGGACACCATGGTTTGTTGTCAACATGCGACCTGTTGAATCAACGCGCACACGATCTAGTGAATCTAGCGTAGCGTTAAAACCTTCAACCGCAGCTGTACCTACTTTAAGATTGTTAACGTCTTCAGAGACCGTACTGGCTGAAACAAGTCTAGACTCTGGCGACTCTGTAGAACTTTTCGAAGGTGATAAAGCATTGGCATAACCATGCTCTTTGGCTTTTCCTTTGTTATGCGTAACCAGTTGCGACAAATTTTGTGTTTGCAATAATTTTGTTTTTTCCTGATCGTTTTTTGATATTGAGGTCTTGTTAAGCTTTACCATTTAAAACTCCTAGAATGAGTAAATCGTCATTTTTGCCATATTTTTGCTCATGTTAGGTTGTACTTTTCAAATGGCATGTAGGACGGCGCTGTAGCTTGTTGTCATCCTAGGCTAGGGACCAATTCTTCTTTTTTCCTCGCATTTAATCACTACAGAATGTGACTTTAGTTTCAATCTTAGACATCAATATCTTTGTTTGGGTCAGCTAAAGCTAATCTGAAAGAATGCTTGTATATTTAGCATGCTTCCCAACACACTAGATTGTTGACGAGGTTCTATTCTGTGATTTATCTATATTTTCTTTAGGTAAATCACTATTTTTTTAAATTTTAAGCATACAAATTTTTTAATCGACTTACCATGACTCGTATCGCCATCGTAAGCGCCCTGCACGACGAACTCTCTAAGCTACTTGAACTCATGCCTGATGAGCACAAACAAGTTCGTGCTGGGCGAGAGTTTTGGGTGGGGCATTTGCATGGGCATGATCTGGTGGTGGTGCTCTCTGGCATTGGCAAAGTGGCAGCGGCGACCACAGCGACGATATTGATTGAAGAGTTCAAGGTCGAACGCATCGTTTTCACAGGCGTTGCCGGCGGATTAGGCAAAAACGTGAATATCGGCGATGTGGTGGTTGCTGATAGCTTTATGCAGCACGATATGGATGCCTCGCCGATATTTCCGCGCTACGAGCTACCGGGTTATGGCACATCCACTCTCAGC
Organism: Polaromonas sp.; assembly: GCA_031422495.1. GTDB lineage: Bacteria > Pseudomonadota > Gammaproteobacteria > Burkholderiales > Burkholderiaceae_C > Aalborgiella. Next base: position 3,851 of record JANPLX010000120.1, read on the forward strand.
GTTGACGAAGCGCTTAAACGGGAGCTTGTGCAGGCTTGCCAATACGTCATCGCACATTTGCCGAGCACGCTTGAAGCTGCAACTATTCAAGCCTATGGTCTGCACAAACCGCAAGTTCATACAGGTCTGGTCGTCAGTGGCGATAGGTTTGTTTCAACGTCGGTAGAAGCCAAGCAATTGCAACATGATTTGCCGCACGCGTTAGCTGTGGAAATGGAAGGCGCTGCGTTTGCACAAGTTTGCCACGACTACAAAGTGCCCTTCGCTGCCGTTCGCACCATTTCAGACAAGGCCGATGACGCAGCAACCGTGGATTTCGCACGGTTTTTAGCTGAAGTTGCCAGCCACTACAGCGCCTTGATCGTCGATAAATATATTAGCGCTGAGGTTTGATTTTGTAGATGGCGTTGTTGCGGTCTGCGCTCATGTAGATCACACCATCTGAACCTACGGCTACTCCTGTAGGCACGTTTGGCGGCGGTAGACCTGGGCCAGCTTCTAGACCAATCGGCAAGTTTTCAGCCACCGTGCGGCGTGAGCCGTCGGCGGGGTTGATCTCCACCAAACGGCGCGCAGCTGCTTCAGCAACGATGAAGCTGCCCCATGGCGTTTGCGCTACGCCTTCTGGTAGCGCCAGCTTGTCGGCCACAACGGTTTTTGTACCATCAACCATGTTAATACGGGTCAAATTGCCAGCAGCTTCCGTCACATACAAGGCACCATCTCTGCCTAACACCATTTGCACGGGGCCAGCTAAACCTTTAGCGACAACTTTGCGTTCCTTGAAATCTGCACCGCTGGCACGCGTCACATCACCCGTGGCAATTTCAATGAACACCACACTGCCATCGTTTAAAAACAAAGCATCTGTTGGCGCTTTGAGGCCATGAATAGTGGTGACGGTTTTGCGTGTTGCGCGGTCAATGATTTGCACCGAACCTGTGAACCATGACGATAGAGCAAACTGCTTGGCCGATAAGCCTACCGCAAACGGGTACTCCATGTCGGACGCTTGCATGCGGAACACGTCTTTCACTTCGCCGTTTTTGACGTTGACTTCACGGAAGGCAAACAAGTCTGCCACCCATAGCGTGTCACCATCCAACTTGATGCCGCCTGGCACAGCCAACTTACCACCGATCAACAACTTTGTGTCACCATTCGCCGGGTTGTACGACTGCACGGAATTGTCCGCCATGTTGGACACATAGATCATGCCATCCGGCGCAATGGCTAAGTTGTCTAATGCGGGTTTGAGCTGCTTCATCACCGTTTTACGACCGGTTGCCAACTCTACCTTGCTCAACTCGCCGGTAAAGGTATCAACTGCCCACAAATTGCCTTTGCCGTCCAAATTTGCTGCAGCAGGTGTTTTGTAGTCGCTGTTGATCACCGTGATCGCGCCGTCCGCCGGATTCATCTTGACCAGCTGTTTTTTAAACCACAGCGGGCCGTAAAGCATGCCGTCTGGGCCAACATCAAATCCGTTGAAACCACCCATGTCTTTGGCAATCAAACGCGGTGGTTTGACACCTGCGACGTCAATCTCATGCATCGCATCGCCCAAGAAAACTTGCGACGCATAGAGTTTGCCGTTTTTTTGATCGAACGCCAGCGAGTTGATACCCGCTAAATCTTTGGCCAAAATACGAATCGGTGCTGCGTCGTTTTCACGGTAACGAATGATGCCTTGCAAATACGACGTCCAAGCCATTTCGCCCTTAGGCCCAATGGCGATATCGTCTGCCTCCCCATCAGGCGCGGCAATCAGAACCTTGGCAGCCCCTGTTGCGCGATCTACTTCCCACATGCTGCTACCCAGCACGGTACCAGCAAGCAAGCGCCCTTTCGCGTCTACCGCCAAGCCATGAACACCGTGAAAAGAGGAAGGCGCAACCAGCACTTCGGGGGCAGCCCAAGCGCTAGGCCGTGTCGGTGGCGGCATTGTCATCGTAGAGCAAGCGGTCAGTGCAACAGCCGTGACGAGCAGGCCAAGTTTCCAAGAATTTTTCATGTCTATCCTCTTATGATTGTTGTTGATTGAACGATACAGCCTCGGTCTGGCTCGATCTGTCATTGTTTATAAGCTTAAAAACTATTTCACGACACCTCGGGGAAACCCTTTAACCCTCGCTAAAACCGCACTTTAAATGTTGCAAACACTGCCGAGCTGACCTTCGCCAACTTTGGCACGGCATAGATATCGACACCCACATGCTGCGTTTCGACAGAAATGAGCGGCAATAGCACAGGTGTGATAGCTGCCTCTTTGTAGCCGGTGATGATGACGGCTTGCAAACCGAGTTTGACCGGGCCGTACGACCACGGCAGCCACTGCGCGCCGGCGTAAACGCTGTTGCGATCGTTGCTGTTGATGTACGCACCCGCAGTTAAACGGGTGTTTTCTAAGCCCGTGAGCTCCTCAAACCATGGCGATTGCCACTGTACGGCGATGCCAGGGTTGGATTCTCGAAAACCACACGTGCGGCAGCTGTGATACGCCAACCCACCGACGATCAGCCAAGGTTGCTCTAATTTAGTGTTATTTTTAGTTGTAGCCGTCGTATTTATTGCCTCTTGCGCTATTGAATATGTAGCTAATAACGAGATGCAAAGTGAGAAAATAAGCAAAAATACTCGTTTCAAAATCATCCCCAAACAATCAAAGCATCGCGTCCTTGCACCACCAAATCGACCTTGCGACCGAACGGCAAACAGACCTTGGTTGGTACATGGCCAAAGGGCAAATTCGTCAAAACTGGGATTTTCAACTGGCTGCGCAGCCACTCAAGGACAGTTTGAAATTTGTATCCTCTGTCATGCGGCACGAGTTTATAGTTGCCAAATTGGCCTAAAACTATGGCTTTTTGTTGCGCTAACACGCCTGAGTGCAAGAGCTGAATCAAGGTGCGCTCAATCCGGTACGGGTGCTCGCCCACATCTTCCAAAAACAAAACGCCACCCTTGACAGCAGGCATGTAAGGCGTACCTAGCAAAGCGGTAAACATCGTCAAATTACCACCCCACAAGACAGCGTCTTTGACGTGAAAATCTTTGACTGTGGTCGCGTCTTTGTGTTGCCGCCAGCCCGTGCCCTCACCTTGCCCACACAGCAAATCGTCAAAACAGGCTTCCATGATGTCGTCTGGCAAGGCTGCAGCAATATCGCCATGACCGTCCGCCTCTTTGCTGGCTAAACCAGCGCCAAAATCATCGCAAATCGCAGGGCCAGTCCACGTAACGGCACCCGTTTTGACAAAAAGTGCCATTTGAAACGCCGTGAAATCGCTGAAACCGATGAATTGCGTGCCCTTTTCAATCGCTTTTGCCACCGCTTTGTAGTTAATAGAAGGCAAAAGCCGCGTCAAACCATAGCCACCGCGCGAAATCATCGTCATGTCGGCACCGCTAGCAGCAGCACGGTGAATGGCGGCCAAACGGCTTTCGTCATCACCCGCAAAGCGCTGGTAGCTGCTCAAGGCATCTGCATCGACTTCGACCTCATGCCCCAAAGTCTTTAGCCGCTTTACCCCGCGTTTGAAGGCGGCCTTGTCTCGCACGGCGCCTGAGGGGGAATAAATGTAAATATGGCTCATGTTTCGATTTTAGCTTCAATTACAGGTAAAAATCCTCTTTATACCGATTAAAACAGGATAAATATGGCTGTAGCCGGCGTATTTATTGCCTATACAGCTATTAAAATAATAGCAAATAGGAGTATGCCAACGATCACGTTTCACTCAAACAGCCGAACCCCAATTTCAGCAATCTGTTCACCGTGCTCCTGCACAAAATGCCCAGCTTGCTCTAACACCAAGGGTTCAGGGCAATTGCGTATCGTTTGCTGCAGCTCGCGCATGCAGTCTAGTCCCAGTACTGGGTCGAGGGCGCCTACGGCCATCAGGGTGCGACCATCCCACTCGTTAGCCCAAAATTCTCTGGCTTTTTGTGAGATGGCTGCTCCGTCGGCGTCTTCGTCATCAGGCACCATGGGGGGAAAGGCGCGGGTCGCGGCGCGGAAACCGCTGTCGGGGAAAGGTGCCATATAGGCAGCGCATTCGGTGGCGCTCATCTGTGGGTTGCCGCGCGCGAAGAGTTTGTCGATTTTGAATTCTGGGTTTTTGCGGCACATCTCGCGCCAAGCTTGAAATCCGGCTGTTAGCGGTGCATCGCCTGTAGCCAAAGTGGTGTTCATCACCAGCAAGCCTTTGACCCGATTGGATTTTCCATGAAATTCCTGCGGCAAAGTCAATCCCAGCAAACCGCCCCAATCTTGCACCACGAGCACGATGTTTTGCAAATCTAGGCGCTCAATCAGCTCGATGAGGACCTGCCTGTGCCAACTAAAGGTGTGAAACGCGTCTTTTTTTGGCTTGTCACTTTTGCCGAAACCGATCAAATCTGGCGCTACCACTCTCGCCCCTGCTTCTAAAAACGTGGGAATCATCTTGCGATACAAATAGCTCCACGCCGGGTTGCCATGCAGGCACAGGTAGGTGGTTTGGCTGAAGGCTTCGATTTCATTGTCAGCCCCGCCTTCGTCCAAATAATGCAATCGCAGCCCTGCAAGTGTGGGTAAATTACTCGTGTAGTGCGGTTGCCATGGATAGCCGGGGAGGTCATCAAAAGCAGTATCAGGCGTGCGCAAAGCATCGCTGCGCAGCGAGTGCATGAGCTTGGCTTCTTGCTTGTTTTGTTCACGCCTGCTTTGAAAGAATTGCTGCAAAAGATAGCTAGATTCGTCTTCCAGCACGCCGCCCTCCACTGCAGTTTGGTGGTTCAGAGCAATATTGCCAAACAAGTTGGTGACCGAGCCCGCCGCACCGGTTTTGGCATCTGGTGCGCCGAAAACCACACGTTTCAGGCGTGCATGCAGCATGGCGCCCGCGCACATGGCACAAGGCTCTAGCGTCACAAACAGTTCGCAATCTTCTAATCTGTAGTTACCCACGGCAAGCGCAGCCCCTCGCAAAGCCACAATTTCAGCATGCGCCGTTGGGTCGTGGTCGGTAACGGGTGAATTGCGCCCGACCGCGATAACGACGCCATCTTTCACGACGACAGCACCAACCGGTACTTCACCATTGAATGCAGCCGCTTGCGCCTCATGCAGGGCTAGCTCCATGAATTCGGCGTCTCTTACGGTTTCTTTGCTGTGTAGCGCTTTGAACATGCACTAATGTTACAACCAAAATCGCTTCATCCGTTCAGGTAGAGCCAGTCGAAACCCTTAGCTTAGCCCAGCTCAGTGCGAACGGGAAAATAGTCTATTTGATAGCGTTCGGGAAAAACAACTGCTCCCCGCCAATTTTGTAGCTGGCAATGACTGCCTGTCCTGCATTTGAAACCAGCCAATCGACAAATTTTTGTCCCTCAACTACCTTGGTTTGCGGGTGCTTGGCGGGGTTGACCAGCATGACGCCATATTTGTTGAACAGCTTGGTGTCGCCTTCGACCAATATCGCCAGATCGGCTCGGTTTTTGAAGCTGAGCCAAGTGCCACGGTCTGCCAGAACGTAAGCGCCTAGGCTAGAAGCCATATTCAGCGCTTGACCCATGCCGCAACCGCATTGTTTGTAGCTGCTGAATTTAGGCTCTGCAACACCAGCTTGCGCCCAATAACGAAGTTCCGCAGCATGCGTGCCGCTTTTGTCACCGCGTGAGATAAAGCTGCCATTGCCTGCGGCCACCTTTTTTATCGCCTCCACAATGTCTTTGCCTCTGACTTTGGCAGGGTCAGCTACTGGGCCAATCAGCACAAAGTCGTTGTACATCACAGGGAAACGCTTCACCGCAAAACCATCAGCGACCATTTTTTCTTCTGCTGCTTGGTCATGTACAAACAGCACATCCGCATCGCCACGTCTGCCCATATCGAGAGCCTGCCCCGTACCGAGCGCGACGACTTTGACATCGATACCGCTGGCTTTTTTGAATTCGGGCAGCAAGTAGCTGAACAGGCCGGATTGCTCGGTCGATGTCGTAGAAGCTACCACAATCGATCGTGCTAAAGCATTTGAAACTGCTATACTATTAATAGCTAATGAGGCAATAAATACGCCGGCTACAGCTTTAAATAACATAAAAATTGATGTATTTTAAATGAGATAAATAAAACTAGGAAAAACCCTAGTAATCCCATGCACTCTACTCGACTATGCTAAACGGGCAGATAGTAGGTACGCTTACCACCTATTATCGCTAGGTATTTTAACTGTCAATAAATCTACTGGAGATAACCATATGATAGCTTTCACGCTGAACGGCAAGGCCGTCACCACCAACGCGCCCACAGACAAGCCCTTGTTGTGGGTTTTGCGTGAAGATTTCAACTTAACGGGTACCAAGTTTGCTTGTGGTATCGCTCAGTGTGGCGCTTGTACCGTGCATGTGAACGGCACGCCGACACGTTCATGTGTTTTACCGCTGTCAGCTGCGGCTGGTGCACAAATCACGACGATTGAAGCGATTTCTGCTTCTAAAGAAGGCAAAGCGCTGCAAGATGCGTGGGTTGCTAAGCAAGCACCGCAGTGTGGCTATTGCCAATCTGGCCAAATCATGGCGGCTGTGGGTGTGCTCAAAGAAGCGCGCGCGCCACTGACGCGAGAGCAAGCGCTAGAGAAAATGACGGGTAATGTGTGCCGCTGCGGCACGTACAACCAAATCGCCGCCGCAGTGGTACGCGCCCAAAAGACTTTGGCTTGATAAGGGAGAACTCAAATGACGACAACCCTTTCAAATTCTAAAACAAACACTAAAATTTCACGTCGCAGCTTTGTCATCGGCACAGGTTCAGGCGCGATTGGTCTCAGTTTTGGTGCTGCAGTTTCTACATTTGCAGCGCTGAATGCGACGGCTCAAACAGCAGCATTTACACCTATTGTCTGGGTCAATATCGCGCCAGACAACACAGCGACGATTTACTCGCCAGGTTCGGAAATGGGCCAAGGCACGATGACGGCTTTGCCCATCGTCATCGCTGAAAACATGGAGCTGGACTGGGCCAAATGCAAAGTCGTGCACGCACCGGCTGACCCTAAACGCTTTGGCAACCCGAAATTTGGCGGCGGCATGATTACCGGCTCGTCGCGCACCGTGGTGGGCTACTACCAAGCGCTGCGCCTGTCTGGCTTGCAGGGCAAGCTGGTAATGATGGAAGCTGCCGCCAAAATTTGGGGCATACCTGCTGACCAAGTGACCGCTTCCATGAGCATGGTGCGCCATGCCGCAAGCAACCGCAGCCTAAGCTATGGTGATATCGCCAAAGTCGCACAAGCGCCTGCTGAGTTGCCAAAAGTAGACAAAGCGATGCTGAAACCCATGTCGCAATTCAAACTGGTTGGTAAAGAAGTGGCTCGGGTTGATTTGCCAAGCAAGGTTAACGGTAGCGCGGTTTACGGCATTGACGTTCGCATGCCAGGATTGCATTACGCAGCCGTGTTACACGCACCTGTGCAAGGCGAAAAGCCAGAAAAAATTGATGACGCTGCGGCCAAAGCTGTGCCCGGTGTCAAAGCCATTGTGCCAATCGGTGGTGGCGTGGCGGTGGTGGCAGATTCGTTTTTTACCGCCCAAAAAGCCCGTGCGTTGCTCAAAGTAGATTGGACAAAAACCGCCAAAGGTCGCACGTATGACTCTGACGTGGCAATGAAAGAGTTCACCACACGCGCTGAAAACTTGGGCGATGCAGGTGTCACCTATTTCAGCCACGGCGATGCTGCCAAAGAAATAGCCGGCGGTGCGCGTACCTTCAAAGCCAGCTACACCAGCGAACATGTGGCGCAATTCACCATGGAGCCGATGAATTGCACGGCCAAGGTCGATGGCGACAAAATAGAGTTGTGGGTGCCGTCGCAAACCGTGGCTTTCGTGGTCGGTGGTGTGGCTGCTGTGGGTGGGTTCAAGCCTGAAAACATCAAAGTTAACATCACACTTCTAGGCGGTGGTTACGGTCGCCGTGTGGAAGCGGAATATGCCGTTGAAGCCGCGTTAATCGCCAAAGCCGTGCCAGGCGTACCTGTACAAATGATTTGGACGCGTGAGGATGACATGTTGCGCTCAAAACCGCGCCCATTGACGGCACAGCATTTATTTGCCTCGGTCGATGCGCAAGGTAAGTTAGTAGGTTTCCAACACCGCGTTGTCGCAGAAACCATTTACGGCCGCGTGCTGCCACCCGCATTCAAGGCTGCGGGTAACAAAGACGCGCCGGTGATGGAAGGCGCGGACGGCGTGTATGCCATTCCCGGCCATTTGGTGCAGCAGTGCTTGGAAGACCGAGGCATTGCCTGCAGCTTCTGGCGCGGCGTGGCGCCTGGCTATTTGAAATTCGCCGTTGAGACGATGATTGACGAAATCGCTGTTGCGACAAACCAAGACGCCCTGAAAATGCGCATGGACTTGGCCGCCAAATCGCCCCGAGCGCAAGCGGTGATGCAAGAAGTCGCAAAAATGTCAGATTACGCCCGCCCCCGTACCGATGGCCGCGCACTGGGTTTTGCGTTTTCAGACACGTGGGCAAGCTTCATCGGCATGGTGGTTGAGGTTTCTATGTTCCAAGGCAAGCCAACCGTGCACAAAATCTGGGCAGCTGTAGATTGCGGCCATGCGTTAACACCGAAAAACATCGAAACGCAAATTGAAGGTAGTGCGATTTTTGGTCTCTCAGCGGCTTTGGGTGAGAAACTCAGTTACAAAGCGGGTGAACCGCAGCAGCGCAATTTGGGTGCTTACACCCTACTTCGCGCAGCCCAAGCACCGGTTGTAATCGTCAAAGTCATGCCAACCGACAATGAGCCTGGCGGAATTGGTGAAGTCGGCTTGCCGCCTGTCGCACCAGCGATTGCGAATGCGATTGCCAAGCTAACAGGCAAACGTATTCGTACGTTGCCGTTCCCGCAAACGGTTTAAAAGTACATTTACCATGTAAAAAGGCCACCCTAGCGGTGGCTTTTTTTGATCAATTACGTGTTATTTGCTATATTTTTAATAGCTACTAAGGCAATAAATACGCCGGCTAAAGTATAAAATGTCATATAAATAAGTTACTTAGACTCTGCTGCAGCTCGTGCAGTTGCAGCCGCTTTCATGGCCTCATTCAGTTGGTCTTTCAGCTGCATTTGCGTTTGTTTGCTTTGCTCGGCGATATTGGCAGGCGTTGCAGAATTGCTGGTCGCAGGAGTCACAGCAGCAGGTAATTGGGTCACGGCTGATAACTGTTTTTTGGTCAAAATGGCTACCACGGCAACGACGAGAAGTAGGCTGATCAGACTGAAAATCATACGCATGGTTATTTTTCCTCACCGGTTTGAGTGACGTTCAACCCCAACCGAACCATCCAATCCGCCAAAGCTCGCTGATCGTCATTCCCCGCCGCATACATCTCATGAAGCTTGGCATGAGACTCCGGCCGGTGTTGATTAACTTTAATTTTGCATTGCAAATCAACAACATGCAGTTCAAAACCGACGATACCCTTTAGCATTTTGTGCTGATATTCTTTGCCTAAATCGATCCACTGTTGTTTATAGTGCGGCTCATGGTCACCAATCAACTTCTTCAAAAGCTGGTCTTTTGCCTCGGGTTCTTCAATCAACGTCGCCTGTACGGTGCAGTGCACGGCCACGTAGTTCCATGACGGTACTCGGGCTAAATCGGGGTAAATTTGGGGTGACAAGTAAGCGTTTGGCCCCAAAAAAGTAACCACGGCTTGTGGACGTGCTTGCAAATACTTCCAATGGGCGTTCGGCTTGGCGCAGTGGCCGAAAAGCGTTAAACCGCCCGTTCGCCCTGAGCTTGTCGAAGGGTTTTCTTCTACATGCAATGGCAAATGCGATACGAAAGGCAAACCTGCATCATCGACACTGATGAGCGACGCCAACGGCTGCGCGCGGATGATATCAAGCGCCTGGGCGCGTTCTTTTGAGTTGAATTGCGGTGGCTGGTACATAGCTCAATATCATATCGGCAACTTTTATGAAGGTTGTACGATATCGCATCAGTTATTCGTTATGATTTATGTCTATGACTACAAAATCTTCAACCACACTATTCGACCTCACGGGTCATACTGCTTTGATCACAGGCTCGACGCGCGGCATTGGCTTTGCACTGGCGCAGGGTTTGGCGCAATCTGGCGCAAAAATCATCGTCAACAGCCGAAAAAATGATGATGTGACTGCGGCAGTTGCAAAACTCAAAGCGATGGACTTTGACGTCGAAGGCTCAGCTTTTGACGTGGCCGATGAAGCCAGCGTCGAAGCTGCGTTTGCAAACTTTGATGCGCAATCCATCAATATCGATATTTTGATCAACAACGCCGGCATTCAGCATAGACAGCCCTTGGTCGATTTACAGCTAGCGGATTGGCAGCGTGTCATCAATACCAACTTGACATCTGCTTTCCTCACAGGTCGTGCGGCTGCAAAGCGCATGATTGCTCGAAAATCTGGCGGCAAAATCATCAACATTGGCTCGCTCACCAGCGAAGCGGCGCGTGCTACTGTTGCACCCTACACAGTGGCTAAGGGTGGAATCAAAATGTTGTCAAAAGCGATGGCAGCTGAGTGGGCGCAGTTTGATATTCAGGCCAACTCCATTGGCCCAGGCTATATCGTGACGGACATGAACGAAGCGCTGGTCAACAACCCCACGTTTGATGCTTGGGTGAAAAGCAGCAATCCGGCGCAGCGCTGGGGTCGGCCAGACGAGCTGGTTGGAACCGCTATCTTTTTAGCGTCTGCTGCGTCTAACTATGTGAATGGACAAATTATTTATGTGGATGGCGGCTGGTTGTCGGTACTGTAAAGCAATATCAAAATTAAATTTTAGGACAAAAATAAGACATGGAAGCTCTGGTCATACACTCCTCTGGTGATTTGCGTGTTGAAAGCTATCCCACGCCTAATGTCGCAAACGGGCAGATTCGCGTACGCATTCGCACGGGTGGCATTTGCGGGTCCGATCTTCACTATTACCAACACGGCGGTTTTGGCGCTATTCGACTTCAACAGCCTATGGTTCTGGGGCATGAAGTTGCAGGTGTGATTAATGAAGTTTCATCTGATGTGAAGCATTTAAAAATAGGTGATCGCATCGCCGTCAGCCCTAGCCTGCAATGCGGACAATGCCGCTTTTGCCAACTGGGCTTGCAAAACCATTGCTTGGATATGCGCTATTTCGGTAGTGCCATGCGCATGCCGCACGTGCAAGGTGCTTTTAGGCAAGAGATTGTTGTCGGTGCCAGTCAGGCCTACAAATTAGCTGATGGTGTCACTGATGCTGAAGGCGCGATGGCTGAGCCGCTTGCAGTTGCGCTTCATGCCGTCAATCGTGCAGGTCCGCTTTTGGGGCGCAAGGTGTTGGTGACAGGTTGCGGCCCGATTGGAGCGATGGTGATTATTGCAGCGCGTCGTGCTGGCGCTTCCTTAATCGTGGCAACAGACGTGCTGGAACAGCCTTTGCGCAAAGCGGCCAAAGTTGGCGCTGATCAAGTGATCAACGTGGCAGCGTCTCCTGATGCATTGTCCGCCTATGCCATCGAAAAAGGCCAGTTTGATGTGATGTTTGAAGCCAGTGGCAATGATAGAGCCTTACGCGCTGCCTTTGATGTCATTCGCCCACGAGGTGTGATCGTTCAGCTCGGTCTGTCGGGAAAAGAGCTAACGCTGCCCTTTAACACCATCGTTGCGAAAGAATTTGACATGCGCGGCGCTTTTCGCTTTCACGAAGAGTTTGGCATAGCGGTTGATCTGATCAACCAAGGACTTGTCGATTTAAAACCACTGGTATCCGCAACGCTGTCGTACCGTGATGCCGGACGTGCCTTTGCCTTGGCGGCTGACAGAACGCAATCAATGAAGGTTATTTTGAATTTTGATTAAATTGAAAAGTTTTGCCACAAAGCTTGATATTGGCATTGTCTGACCAGTATCAAATCTGAATTGGATGGCATGTAGCTTCAGACTTTGGTCTATAGCCAACAATGCGTAATAAAATTATAGTAAACGTTAAATTCGTAACTTTATTTGTATATTGTTAACCATCCGTAAACTGCTATATGTTTAGCTTATTCCGGCGTCTGTCATTGTCAAAACAATTTTTGATGGTGAGTTTCCCAGTGATATTACTGGGCTCGCTCGCAATTGGCTGGTGGATTGGCAATCAAATCAAAGAAAGTGTTGTGCAGCGCATGGGCAGTGTGACAGCACTGTTTGTTGAATCATTTATAAGTCCACATGTTCAATCATTGGCAAACAGGACTGGACTCAGCAGCGATGAAATACAACTATTAAACACAGATATCAAAGCGACGATATTAGGGAAGAAGATTACTTCGTTGAAGATTTGGAATAAAGATGGTCTCGTCTTATTTAGTACTGACCCTGCCATTATTGGTAAAAAATTTCCACTCGACGAAGGATTATCCGCTGCTCTTTCGGGGAAAATATTTTCAGAAATAAGTATCCGTTCGGCTGCTGAGCAGTTAGACCATGGGCAACCCTTGCCTCGGCTAATTGAAACTTATACGCCAATTCACGAAAATCGCTCTGGTCGAGTTATTGCAGCTGCGGAGTTCTACCAGCTCCCCGATGAAATAGATCGCCTCGCCAATTCTGCTCAGTTCAGCAGTTGGACTTGGGTCGGTTCAATCATGTCCATAATGTATTTATGCTTGTTCATATTGGTGCGACGTGGCAGCAAAACTATTGTGGATCAACAATCCGAGCTCAGCCATAAAATCGATGAGCTAACTATCCTCAATGAGCAAAACATACTTCTGCAGGAGCGTGTGATTAAAGCAGCTGAGCGTGCAACTCTTCTCAATGAAAATTTTCTGCAGCGCGTTTCTGCTGATATTCATGATGGGCCGGGTCAAGATCTTGGATTTGCACTGATGCAAATCAAAAATTTAAACGACTCTATGACCGAAAATATCGTAACAGGCAAACCCATTCCTCATGAATGGTCGAATGGTTTGAATCAAGCAAAAGCAGCCATAGAGTCAGCTATAAAAGACTTACGCGCCACTACTGCAGACATTGAGCTCCCAGACATTGCACTACTGTGTTTGGGGGCCATAACTCAACGCGTTGTCCGCGATTTTTATATAAAAACTGGTGTGGTTGTGGATTTGGCTGTACCAAGTACCGATGTTCCAGCATCGTTTCGAGACAAAGTGGCCATTTACCGTGTGTTACAAGAATCACTAGCAAACGTTTACCGGCATGCGCCCAATGCCGCATGCCATGTGTCACTTAAGGTTCGGAGTAATTCTTTGATCTTGGAAATCAGCGACAAAGGTCCAGGATTTGAACCTCATCTCGCGCTAAAGAAAAAGCGTTTAGGATTAGTTGGCATGCGACAGCGCATCGAAGTGTTGGGTGGCTCATTCCAAATATTAACGACATTAGGTGCTGGAACCACAATTTTGGTCACCCTACCGATTGTTGATATCGAACTAGAAGCAGATCATGAATAATGTCATAGAGATTTTGGTTGTTGACGATCACCCCTTGTTTCGCCAAGGCGTCGTGGGTTCTTTGCAATCCACACCTCAATTCAAAGTAGTTGGTGAAACATCGTCTGGTGAAGAAGCGTTAGATCTTGCTTTGGCACTGATGCCAGATGTGGTATTGCTAGACATCAGCATGCCAGGCTGGAGTGGCATTCTGACGGCTGAAAAAATAGCTACAGCCTGCCCTGCAACAACCATCATCATGTTAACCGCTTCAGAAGATAAAGACAAATTACTCTCCGCGCTCAAAGCCGGCGCGCGCGGTTATGTGCTTAAAGGCGTGTCCGCCAAAGAGCTTGCCGACGTCATACGCTCAACGCATGCAGGTGAGGTGTATGTGTCAGCTTCTATCGCCTCTGAAATGTTGGTATCGCTGACAAAAGGCAAAGCACCCGACCCATTACAAGAGCTTACAAACCGCGAGCGCGAAATATTGTTGCTGATCGGCACTGGGTTAACGAACCGAGCCATTGGCGACAAAATCAACTTGTCTGAAAAAACCATCAAGCACTATGTCACCAATATTTTGCACAAACTACAAGTGAGAAACCGTGTAGAAGCTGCACTTTATGCTGCTAAGCATGGATTGACTGATTTGACCAATACTAAATAAAAACGCACTCTGTTCATTAAACTTTTGGATCTGGATTGGCCGTATTCCCGCTTCCCTCTTGCAAAATCATGCGCCCGGTCGACGCTGCGCGGCGAAAAGCCGAAGCGCTTTGGTAATCTGCATCGTCATGCCAAGCCAGCGCTTTGACGCGGTCAGGAAACTCCAAAATCACCAGCCGGTCCGCGAAGCTCTCCCCTTCAACCGTCAACACCTCTTCCCCTCGCGTCAAAAACTTCCCGCCATATCGGTTCACCGTGGCTGGCGTCAGCGCGGTGTATTTTCGATAAGTTTCGGGGTCATGAATTGACATCGTGCAGATGAAATAGGCTGGCATGAGTACCTCTTGGAAATTTTGTGAATTTTGTAGATCAAAGAATTGATACGTAATATTAACCGCGTCTTAGCCGCGACCCCCTGATCAGAGTGAATGTCCAGCGCCCAGACGCGGTGTTTGGCATTGAATGGTAGGGTTGGTTCGCAAAGCAGTCCCGTATGGAAAATGCGGCATTCTACTCAGGTTAGCAGCAAATTCTGTTCGCAACTCTACAATGAGGATCATATACAAGACAGTTCACGCCTTCATGCCAAGCCCAAATCCCGCAAAAACTTCTGTAATAGCTCCTGTAAAAGTTCCTAAAACAGCTCCCACCGCGCCCAGCACTTCCGCCGTTCCCAGCAGCCGCTTGGGGCGACTGATGCGTTTGGGCGGCATGGCTTCGGGTGTGGCGGGCAACATGCTGGTGGCGGGTGCAAAGCAGCTCGCCCAAGGCAAACGGCCCAAAATCAGTGACTTGCTGCTCACCCCGGCTAATGTGCTAAGGGTCACTCAGCAGCTCTCGCAAATGCGCGGTGCAGCCATGAAGCTGGGGCAGCTCATTTCGATGGACACGGGCGATCTGCTACCACCCGAGATGGCGGCTATTTTGGCTCGTTTGCGCTCTGATGCCCACGCCATGCCACAGCGTCAGTTGCAGGCTGTGCTCACGGGAAACTGGGGCGCCAAGTGGCAAACGCGCTTTGAGTCGTTTTCTTTCACGCCAATGGCCGCCGCATCCATAGGCCAGGTGCACCGCGCGACCACGCTGGACGGCCGTGACTTGGCCATCAAGATTCAGTACCCGGGCGTTCGCAAAAGCATCAGTAGCGACGTTGATAACGTGGCATCGCTCTTGCGTATGTCGGGCTTGCTGCCCAAAACGCTCGATATTGCACCCTTGCTGCGCGAAGCCAAGCGCCAGCTGCGCGAAGAAGCTGACTACGAAGCTGAAGCCGCACATCTGCAGCGCTTTGGCGAGCTGTTGGC
>JANPLX010000121.1:0-3906 GCA_031422495.1 Polaromonas sp.
GAAGTACTCGACGCCGCCTTTGTCGTTTTTACGCGAATAAATCTGGTTCAGCACCATGCCCTGCGTCAACAGCTTGGTGAAAGGCTCGTCCACAGTGACCAAACCACGGCTGGCGGGCGTGCCGTCAGCGTCCGTCAACTTGATGTCGCGCATCACCTTGGTCCAGAAACGGGCGTAGAGCAGGTGCAAAATCGCATGCTCGATACCACCAATGTACTGGTCCATCGGCATCCAGTAATCCGCCCCCGCGCCGACCATGGCCTGGTCGTTCTGCGGGTCGCAATAGCGCATGAAGTACCACGAACTGTCCACAAAGGTGTCCATGGTGTCAGTTTCACGCTTGGCTTTTGCGCCGCAAATCGGGCAAGTCACCCCGGCGTGGAAGCCTTCGTGTTTGTGCAGCGGGTTACCCGAACCATCTGGCACGCAGTCTAGCGGCAGCACAACGGGCAGGTCTTTTTCGGGCACCGGCACCGCGCCGTGTTCGTCGCAGTGGATGATAGGGATCGGTGTGCCCCAGTAGCGTTGGCGGGAAACACCCCAGTCGCGTAAACGCCAGGTGGTTTTTTTCTCGCCGAGGTTTTTAGAAGCTAAATCTGCCGCAACCACATCCACGCAAGCCTTGAAGCCCAAACTATCGAATTTTCCAGAGTTGACGCTGGTCGTGTCTTGTTTATCGGCATACCAGTCTTGCCAAGCCAAATTGCTAAATTCCGCTTTTTTAGCAACAACTTGCTTAATAGCCAAGTTGTACTTGAGCGCAAACGCAAAATCCCGCTCATCATGCGCCGGCACACCCATCACCGCGCCGTCGCCGTAGCTCATCAGCACGTAGTTGCCGACCCAGACCTCGACCTGCTCGCCAGTGAGTGGGTGTGACACAAACAACCCCGTTGCCAGGCCTTCTTTCTCTTTAGTGGCCAGTTCCGCCTCGGTCGTTCCACCTTCTTTGAGCGCTTCAATTTTGATAGCTAATGAGGCATTTAATTCGCCGGCTCGGATCGCAATAGGGTGCTCTGGCGCGACAGCGACGAAGGTCACACCCATGATGGTGTCGGCACGTGTGGTGAATACGTACATCTTGCCGTCTTGCAGCAGCTTGCCCGCTGCGTCCTGGATGGTGTGCGGAAAGGCGAAACGGACACCTTCGGACTTGCCGATCCAGTTTTCCTGCATCAGCTTGACGCGCTCAGGCCAACCGTCCAGACCGGTTTTCACGTGCTCCAGCAACTCAGGGGCGTATTGGGTGATGTTGAGGTAATAGCCCGGAATCTCGCGCTTTTCAACCACCGCACCGGTGCGCCAGCCTTTGCCGTCAATGACCTGCTCGTTGGCCAGCACAGTCTGGTCGACAGGGTCCCAATTGACGACCTGGGTTTTGCGGTAGGCGATGCCCTGCTCCAGCATTTTGAGGAACAACCACTGGTTCCACTTGTAATACTCAGGCGTGCAGGTGGCGATTTCACGGCTCCAGTCGATGGCCAGCCCCATGGCCTGCATCTGCTTTTTCATGTAGGCGATGTTATCGAACGTCCACTGCGCGGGTGGTACGCCGTTTTTCATGGCGGCATTCTCGGCGGGCAGGCCAAAGGCATCCCAGCCCATGGGCATGAGCACGTTGTAACCCTTCATGCGCAGCTGGCGCGTGAGCATGTCGTTGATGGTGTAGTTGCGCACATGGCCCATGTGCAGCTTGCCGCTGGGGTAGGGCAGCATGGAGCAGGCGTAGTATTTCGGTTTGGGGTTGCCTTGCGCGTCTAAAGCGCCTTCAGTGACGCGGTAGGCGTCAGCGGCTGTCCAGTGGCTCTGAGCGGCCTTTTCAATCGCTAAATGGTCATAGGTAGCGGGGAAAATATCATTAGATGGGGAGGTTGGGGCAGTCATCCCTCAATTGTAGAGGCAGTGACCTCACCCAAAAGAGGCTACTTTGCCGATTTTGCTTCTGTTTTCGCTTCAGCCACAAAGCCAATACGGTTCAAACCCGCTTTTTGTGCCACGCCCATGACTTCAACCACTTTGCCGTAGGACACGGCTTCATCAGCGCGCAGCTGAACTTCCGTATCTATGCTCAGTTGCGCAGTTTTTGTGAGCGATTCGGTCAGCTGAATGAGGTTAATTACCTGGTCATTCAAGAAGATTTGACCACTTTTATCGACAATGATAGAAACAGACTTTGGCGCATCAACGGGTTTGGCAGCTTCAGTTTTGGGTAAATCTAGCTTAATAGCACTGGTCATCAGTGGGGCAGTGATGATGAAAATAACCACCAAAACCAACATCACATCGACCAACGGTGTCATGTTGATGTCGCTCATAGGTTTAGAGCCTTGGGTACGTTCTAATCGGCCGAAACTCATGTTACGTAACTCTTTTGCGGTTCAGTGGTGCGTCATCAGCTCGCGCAAATCGCTGGCAAAGCCTTCTAAATCGGCCTCTATCCGGCCAATGATGCGGCCAAATACGTTGTAGGCGAGGACGGCAGGAATGGCGACGACCAAGCCGGCAGCGGTCATGACCAGAGCCTCGCCCACTGGGCCAGAAACCTGAGCAATTGTCATTTGCCCTGCGCCAGAAATGCTAGTGAGTGCGTGGTAGATGCCCCAAACCGTGCCCAATAGCCCAACAAAGGGCGCAGTCGAACCCACGGTAGCCAGCAAGACTTGGCCAAAATTGAGTTGGTTAATGATGCCGTGCAAAGCATCGCGCAGTACGCGGGTAAGTTGCTGGGCTTTGTCGCCCGCTTGCGCCAATGTTGCATTGCCTTGATTGACAGGACTGGCAACCGATTGACTTGCTGAAATCAACGGGGTGATAAGCGAAGAACGGTCAAAAGCTGTCGCTTGCTGCAAACCTGACTCAACCGAAGCGGACTGCCAAAAGGCGGCTGTACTGCGTTCCATATCGCCACTCGCGCGGCGCAACGTCCACGCTTTCAACAAAATCACCACCCAACTGGCCACAGACATCAGCAGCAGCAGAATCGCCACCGCTTTGCTGATGGCATCGCCTTGGAGGATAAATTGAATGGCGTTCATGCAGCGATGTTTTTAGTTCAAATTCAGTACGTCAAACATGTCAAACAGGCCGTTTGGCTTGTCAACCAAAAAACGAGCTGCCATCAAGCTGCCTTTGGCGTAATACTCGCGGCTGGAAGCTTTGTGGCTGATTTCGATGCGCTCACCTGTTCCAGCAAAAATCACCGTATGGTCGCCGATAACATCACCACCCCGAATGGTAGAAAAGCCAATCGTAGACGCATCGCGCGGCCCAGTCACACCATAGCGCTCAAAAACACCGTGGTCCTTCAAGTTGCGGCCTAACACATCTGCCATCACCTCTCCCATTTTGAGCGCTGTACCTGAAGGGGCATCAATTTTATGACGGTGGTGTGTCTCAACCACTTCAATGTCATAACCCGTGTTCAATGCTTTAGCAGCCATTTCTAGTAACTTGAAAGTCACATTAACACCCACGCTCATGTTGGGCGACATAACGATGGCGATGTCTTTGGCAATCTCAGCGATTTCGGCTTTTTGTGTTGCGTCAAATCCCGTCGTTCCAATCACAGCTTTCACACCCAATTCGCGACAAACCTGCAAATGCGCCAACGTACCTTCGGGTCGCGTGAAATCCATCATGACTTGCGCATTAGCCAAGCCTCGCCGCAAGTCATCCGTGACCAAAACACCGCTGAGTTTCCCCATATATTGAAGTGCATCAATATTGATAGCCGGTGAACCAGCAATGTCAAGGGCTCCAGTCAACAAGCAATCATCTGCAGCAGTTACAGCGTCTATCAACATGTGGCCCATACGACCACTGGCGCCAGCAACGGCGAGTCGTAATTTCGAAGAACTCATTACTTCTTAAAACCTGCCAATGCGTCGATAAATTCTTGCTCTGTCG
>JANPLX010000122.1:0-5068 GCA_031422495.1 Polaromonas sp.
GCTTCTGCATGTTTGGCTGTGTCAAACGACGGAATGTTGTTTTCTGCCGCGTCGATGATGCCCGTTTTCAGCGCGGTATACACCTCGCCATACGGCATAGGCGTCGCGTTCGCGCCCATAGCGGTCAATAACGAGACCCACAAATCAGATTGCTGCACGCGAATTTTCATACCTTTCACATCAGCCACTGTTTTAATGGGTTTTTTGGCATAAATTGAGCGCGCACCGCTGTCATAAAAAGCCAAGCCGATGAAGCCATGTTGCTCGCAGTCTTTCAAAATCTCATCACCTACCGGCCCATCCAAACTCTTGCGCATGTGCTCCACAGAACGAAACAAAAACGGCATGGTTGGCACCTGCGTTTTGGTACAAATATTGTTCATCGGCCCAACGTTGACACGGGTGAAATCGAGCGCGCCAATTTTCACTTGGTCAATCGTTTCTTTTTCAGTACCTAGCGCTTGCTTATTGAACACTTTGATGGTGTGCTTACCGCCACTCGCTTTGGATAGTAATTCGCTCATATGTTTGACAGCGACAACAGTAGGGTAATCGTCCGCATTATGTGTATCGGCAGATTTGAATTCGGTCGCTTGGCCATACGAAGCTGCCAACAACGCCGCCGCTGCAACAGTCAAAGTTTGAACCCATTTTTTGTTAATAGTCATGAAAATCTCCTTCAAAGTTGAGTAAGTAAAAAAGTAAGAGAAAGCAAGAATAAGCACGAAAAGGCTGGACAGAACCAAAATCCTAAAAAGGCCCCAACTTCACAAAACCACCACCCTGAAATTGCACAGCTGGGTCGGTCAAATCTGGCGCTGGTGTATTCGCAAACACCGCATCCCGAAACGCATCCGAGCTGTCTTTAGGTATGAATCCGATGTGTTTGGCATGCGCGTTGTCCCACCAAGTCACAGCATTGTTCGACATGCCAAAAATAATACTGTGCCCCAACACTGGTGTTGTTAGACACGCAGTGACCAAGCGGTGTAAATCGTCATAGCTCAGCCATGATGCCAGCATGCGGCGATCTTTGGGTTCTTGAAATGACGAGCCAATGCGTACGCAAGCTGTTTCAATGCCATAACGGTCAAAATACATGCGCGACAAATCTTCGCCAAAAGCTTTGCTGACGCCATACAAACCATCTGGCCGTGGTGGATGCGCGGCGTTGATGGTTTCAGACTGTTTGTAATAGCCCGTCACATGGTTTGAGCTTGCGAAAATGATGCGTTTTACGCCCTGTTTGCGTGCAGCTTCGTACAAGTTGTACATACCAAGGATGTTGGCTTGCAATATGGGTTCAAATGCCGCTTCTGTGGATACGCCGCCCAAATGCACAACGGCATCTACACCCTGCATCATCGCCATGACTGCGTTGGCGTCAGCCAACTCGGCTAAAACAAATTCTTCCTGCTCGCCAGCCAAATCAAAAGCAACACGGTCTGCGCAGCGCAGCACGGTGCAATTGGCTTTGAGACGTGGCCGTAGTGCTTGACCCAAGCCACCTGCTGCGCCTGTTAGCAAAATGCGGTTGTGAGAACGTATGGTCATGTAGCGAAATTTTGTTATTTACTGGACATTTTTAAAAAAGTTGTTAAAGTCAACTTCATTAAAGTTGTTAGTCGTGAGTTGTCTGACAACTAGAAATTCTAAACATCATTCGCCAACTGTCAATCCTTATTTTTCCTAATTTCAGCTAACCATGAATCCTGAATTTACCTTGACACGCCGACCACGCGGTTTGGTAACTGAAATTGTTGATGCTTTGGCCTCCAGCATTCGTGCGGGCGACATCAAACCGGGTGACAAATTGCCCACCGAAGCCGCCATCATGGCGCGCTTTGACGTGAGCCGCACGGTTGTTCGTGAGGCGTTGTCTAAATTGCAAGCCTCGCATTTGGTCGCTACGCGACACGGCATTGGCACATTCGCACTAGAGCAAATTGACCCTAAAACTTTCCAAATCAGCCCAGTAGATTTTGCGACTGTTAACGATGTGATCTCCGTCTTGGAACTCCGTATCAGCTTAGAAACCGAGTCTGCAGGTTTGGCTGCCCTGCGTCGCACGTCTGCGAACTTAGACGCCATGCAGCAAGCACTTGACAGTTTTGAGACTTCGCTGAAAGGCGAGTCCGATGCAGTACCCAGCGATTTTCAATTTCACCTCGAAATCGCCAAAGCCACGGGAAACCGCCATTTTGCTGAATTGATGACCTATTTGGGTGAAAACATCATCCCCCGCACCCGCGTCAACACCTCAGAACGCGCCAAAGTTGACAAGGCAAGTTACCTTAGGCGCGTGAATAGTGAGCATCAAAACATACTGGCTGCCATTCGAACACAAAACATCAACGCTGCCAGAGCCGCAATGCGCTTGCACCTCTCCAACAGTCTTGAACGTCTACGCAAAAGTCAACTTGTTTAGTCAGCATGCGGGTTAAAATTGAAGCATGTCTGACCTCACTTTGCCGCAACAGCTGTCTCCTCAATCTCAATCTTCTCAACAATCTCAACTTTCCCAATTATCTGTTAGCAGCTACTTTGACGAATCGCTTTTCAAACTAGAGCAGCAAACCCTGTTTCAAAACGGTCCGCGATACGTTGGGCACCGCCTCGCAGCCCCCAACCCAGGCGACTTTTACACCCTGCCGCAAGAAAACGGCGGCCGTGCGCTGATTCATGGCAAAGCGGGTATCGAGCTGGTCTCCAACGTCTGCCGCCATCGCCAAGCCTTGATTTTGCAGGGCAAAGGCAGCATTGCTGCCAACGCTGCAGGTGGTTTGGGCAACTTGGTCTGCCCACTGCACAACTGGACGTATGACGCCAGCGGCCCCAAGATGGGACAACTCATCGCCGCACCGCACTTTGCCTGTGACCCCGCTTTGCACCTGCACAACTACAAGCTGCAAGAATGGAATGGCTTGCTCTTTGAGGACAACGGCCGCAACGTAGCCGCCGACATGGCACAACTCGGCCCCCGCGCGGATTTAGACTTTTCTGGCTACAAATTCGACCACGTTGAAATGCACGAGTGCAACTACAACTGGAAAACCTTCATCGAGGTGTATTTAGAGGACTACCATGTCGGCCCCTTCCACCCCGGTTTGGGCAACTTTGTGACCACGGGCGACTTGCAGTGGGAATTCAAGCCCGACTATTCGGTGCAAACCGTGGGCGTGGCGAACCGCTTAGGGCACGCAGGAAGCGCGATTTACGAGCGCTGGCAAACCGCACTGTTGCAGCACCAAAAAGACAATCACGGCGGCAAACCGCCCAAATATGGCGCAATTTGGCTGACGTATTACCCGCACATCATGATTGAGTGGTATCCGCACGTGCTCACCGTTTCGACGCTGCACCCCGTATCGCCGCAAAAAACCATCAACATGGTGGAGTTTTTCTATCCCGAGGAAATCGCTGAGTTCGAGCGCGATTTCGTCGAAGCCCAACGCGCCGCCTACATGGAAACCTGCATTGAAGACGATGAAATCGCTCTGCGCATGGACGCGGGCCGCAAAGCCCTGATTCAGCGTGGCGACAACGAAGTCGGCCCCTACCAAAGCCCCATGGAAGACGGCATGCAAGAGTTTCACCAGTGGTATCGACGTGCCATGCAGCCAGCTAAATTGATAAGCTAACCTACAAAATTTCTTAATTATTGCTATTATTTTTATAGCTATTTAGGCAATAAATACGCCGGCTAAACTCATATTTATTTTATTTTTATCTTATTTTTAAGCATTTCAAGAGTTTTAACCCCTATGCAAGCCCTCTGGATGGTTTTAGCCTCGTTTTTATTCGCCACCATGGGCGTTGGCGTCAAAATCGCGTCCGAAAACTTCAACACCTTTGAGCTTGTCTGCTACCGTGGCCTGATCAGCATGGTCTTCATGTGGTTCATGATGCGGGCGCGCAGAGTAACACTGGCGACCAAAGTGCCCATGATGCACGCTTGGCGCGCTTTGGTAGGCGTGTTGTCACTAGGCGCTTGGTTTTACGCCATCGCCCACCTGCCACTAGCCACTGCGATGACGCTAAATTACATGAGCGGCGTGTGGATTGCGGCTTTCATCGTCGGCGGGGCGATGTTCTACAGCACGGCGAAAGACGCACCTTCATCTGCATTGACTCAAGGGCCACTTTTGTTAACCGTTTTATGCGGCTTTGCCGGCGTGGTGATGACGCTACGCCCCACCATTGACCAAAACCAGCTCTTCGCTGGCGTCATCGGCCTGCTCTCAGGCATGGGCGCAGCGTTGGCATACATGCAAGTGACGCAGTTGGGGCGCATCGGCGAGCCAGAGGAGCGCACCGTGTTTTACTTCGCGCTCGGCTCAGCCATTGCGGGCGGTATTGGTTTGTTGTTTTCTGGTTTGTCGCCCATGTCAAGCTGGAGCACCGCCGGCGCGTGGTGGCTCATCCCGATTGGTATCCTTGCCTCACTTGGCCAGTGGTGCATGACCCGCGCTTACAGCAAGGGCTCGACCCTGGTGGTGGCAACGATGCAGTACTCGGGCATCGTTTTCGCGTCGATTTACAGCTTGGCACTGTTTGGCGACGATATTCCGCTGCTAGGCTGGGCGGGCATCGCCGTTATCGTCTTGAGCGGCGTGGGTGCAACGATTTTGCGCTCTAGGGCGTTGCCAAATACCCCCGCCGAAGAACATTGAAAGGATTTCAAAATGTATTCAACCCTCATTTCTGTCGAACAGCTCGCCAATTTAGTCTCATCTTCAGAAAAATCTCTGATGATTTTCGACTGCACGTTTGACCTGATGAAACCCGAACTTGGCCAACAGCAGTTCGACGAATCACACATCCCCGGCGCTAATTATGTCCACTTAGACAAACACCTCAGCTCTAAAAACGACCTTGCTGCCGCATCCGGCGGTCGACACCCGCTACCGTCGCGCGAAACCTTCGCCGCTTGGCTTGGCAGCATCGGCTTCACCAACGCTCACCAAGCCGTCGTTTACGACCGCAATGGCGTGAACTACTGTGGCAGGCTGTGGTGGATGCTGAAATGGGTGGGCCATGATGCCGTGGCGGTGCTAGACGGTGGCTT